>JALRGY010000023.1 GCA_023253325.1 Candidatus Nanopelagicales bacterium
CATCCATCTCGGCGGAAAAATTGAAGTCGGGCTCAAGGTTCCCTTGCGCAACCGCACGGATCTCGCGCGCGCCTACACGCCAGGAGTTGCCCGCGTTTGCTCTGCCATCGCAGAGAACCCTGAAGATGCTCGTAATCTCACGATCAAGCGCAATACTGTCGCGGTTGTCACGGATGGCTCAGCGGTTCTTGGTCTAGGAAACATTGGTCCCGAAGCATCAATGCCCGTCATGGAGGGCAAGGCCGCATTATTCAAAAAGTTTGCCAACGTCGATGCCTGGCCAATCTGCCTCGACACTCAGGATGTCGATGAAATCATTCGAACCGTCGAAATCATTGCACCCGGTTTTGGTGGCATCAACCTCGAAGACATTTCCGCTCCTCGCTGTTTTGAAGTGGAGCGCGAACTGCGCAAACGCCTGAACATTCCCGTTTTCCACGACGATCAACACGGCACCGCGGTCGTTGTTTTGGCTGCGCTTATCAATGCGGCCAAATTAGTCAACAAAGAACTTGCCAATCTCACCATCGTCATGTCTGGGGCCGGCGCGGCAGGAGCAGCCGTCGCGGATCTCCTCTTAGTCGCGGGAGTCAAGGACATCACACTCTTTGACTCCAAGGGTGCCGTCCACTCCGCACGAACGAATTTGGATCCAGCCCGCATGGACTTGGCGCAACGCACTAATCCCCGCGGCTTTGCCGGCACCCTGCAGGAGGCCCTGGTTGGCGCCGATGTCTTTATCGGTGTGTCACAGCCCGACTTGCTCACGGCGCAGGATGTGTCCACCATGGCCAAAGACTCGATTGTGTTCGCACTGGCCAATCCTGACCCCGAAATCAATCCGATCGAGGCCGCCAAATTTGCCAAGGTCGTTGCAACGGGCCGCAGTGACTACCCCAATCAGATCAATAACGTTCTTGCATTTCCCGGTATTTTTAGGGGATTACTCGACAGCGGGGCCATCAAGATCACCGAGAAAGTTTTGATCGCTTCTGCTGAAGCGATTGCTCAGTGCGTTTCTGAGGAAGCACTCTCACCCGTGTACATCGTGCCAAGTGTGTTTGACCCATCAGTTGCACCTGCAGTTGCAGCTGCAGTAATTCATGCCTCCGAATAAAAACTCCTAGAGTTTTTCAACAGGCGCATATCGCAGCAGAAGTCTCTTGATACCTGCCGAGCCAAAGTCAATCGATGCATCTGCACGATCACCGCTACCACCCGTTTCCACGACGGTGCCTAGCCCAAATTTTTCATGGGTAACTCGATCCCCTGGTTTCAAGGAAATAGTTATCGAGGTCCCCACGGACTTGCCACCCCGACGAACCCCTGAATCAAAACTGCTCGTGGACGAACCGCTAAACATGGAATTATTCGGCGCTTCTCGCTCCCAACGCATGGCCGTTTCAGGGATCTCTCCCAAGAATCTACTTTCGGGGTTGTAAGCCGGACTCCCCCATGCAGAGCGCACCAAAGACCGCGTGACATAAAGACGCTCGCGTGCACGGGTAATGCCCACGTAGGCCAAGCGGCGTTCCTCTTCCAGCTCCTTGGAATCAGAAAATGACCGGGCGTGCGGGAAGATCCCCTCTTCCATTCCAGTGAGAAAGACCGTGGGGAACTCGAGCCCCTTGGCCGTGTGCAATGTCATGAGCGTGACAACACCACCATGATCTTCACCATCGGGGATTTCATCAGCATCCGCAACAAGTGACACCTGCTCCAAAAAGTCGCTCAAGGTCCCTTCAGGGTTGTCAACACTGTAAGCAGCTGCAACGGATTCCAACTCAGCGAGGTTTTCAATGCGGCCTTCATCCTGCAGGTCAATAGATGCCCGCAATTCAGCAAGGAGCCCACTGTGCTCCACGACTGCTTGAATCATGACGGCTGGTTTCGAGCCGGCCTCGTGCAGTGTTCGAAGTTCACCGAGCAACTCGGCGAACTTCGCAATCGCTGTCACCGATCGGGTTGCGATTCCCGGTGCTTGATCCGCGCGAACGAGAGCATCAAAAAATGAGATGCGTTCACGGTCCGCGAAGGCACCGACCATTGCCTCGGCCCGCTCACCGATCCCTCGTTTCGGGGTATTCAAAATTCGCCGGAGGGATACTTCATCCGCTGGATTAACAATCGCCCGCAAGTAAGCGAGAACATCTTTAACCTCCTTGCGCTCATAAAAACGCACACCACCAACGACTTTGTATGGCATTCCAGTGCGAATGAAGACTTCTTCAACAGCGCGAGATTGCGCATTCGTTCGATAAAAAACAGCAGTGTCGCCTGCGCGCGAGGTGCCGGAATCTGCCAGCCTGTCAATTTCACGGGCGATAAATGCGGCTTCATCATGCTCGTCATCGCCAACGTAAGCAACAATTAAGTCACCGTCACCCGCGTCGGTCCAGAGGTTTTTGGCTCGGCGCGAATTATTTTTTGCAATGACCGCATTTGCAGCTGTCAAAATTGTTTGAGTTGAGCGATAGTTTTGCTCCAACAAAATCGTTTTTGCATTTGGGTAATCGCGCTCGAACTCTTCAATATTTCGAATGGTCGCCCCACGGAAAGCGTAAATCGACTGATCGGCATCGCCCACAACACATAACTCACCGGGTGCGATGCCATCGGCACCAGTACCCACTAGCTCTTTTATGAGTATGTACTGCGCATGGTTCGTGTCCTGATATTCATCCACCATGATGTGCCGGAACCGACGGCGATAATGGTTCGCCACCTCAGGGAACAGTTGCAGCAAGGCAACGGTTGAGCCAATGAGGTCATCAAAATCGAAAGCGTTAGCAAGGGTCAGTCGATTTTGGTAATCGCGGTAGATCTCAGCCACGATTTTATCGATCTCACTCTCTGCTTGTGCCGCGAAAGTTTCATGATCCATCAATTCATTTTTTGCCGATGAAATGCGAGTGAGCATTGCTCTCGGGCGGTGCGTTTTCGAGTCAATATTGAGGTCGCGCAGGATTAGCGTGATGAGGCGAAGTGAGTCGGATGTGTCATAGATGGTGAAGTTGCTCTTGATGCCAAGCCGGTGTGCCTCGGCACGCAATATGCGAACGCAGGCACTGTGAAAGGTTGATACCCACATGGAGCGGGCCGCCGGGCCCACTATTTCAACAACGCGTTCACGCATTTCAGCTGCGGCTTTATTGGTAAACGTGATAGCCAGGATCTCCCCCGGGTGAGCCGAGCCGGTGGCCAGTAGATGCGCGATCCGTCGGGTAAGAACACGAGTCTTGCCCGAGCCTGCACCCGCAACAATGAGTAATGGCGAACCACGGTGCTCAACCGCCATTCGTTGATCGGGGTTGAGATCGGCTACAAGTTCACTGCCAGATTCCGATGAGAACAGGTCAGTTGGCTCGCTAAACACCTCAACAGTCTAGGCGTGAACGCACCTACCTGCGGATGTACCCAATGACCTGGATTATGGCCTTGGTCTTCACATTGGAACCCAGAGCCACTAAGCCCTGATCTCCTACCTCGGCAACAACAATCGAAGTCGCTTTTCCCTTGGCTGGGATCGTGACGGAGCGAGAGCCTCGATCGACGCCACCCACCGCATAGGCCGCCAGCCGACCATCAGTTCCTTTGCCACGTGCGGTGACTCGAAGAATCACTGCGGCCACTTTCTTCTTTTTCTTGGGCACATCACCCACGCCTGTGGCCCTAACCACTTTGACCTCGGTGCCATTCATTCTTGTTTTGATCAGGCGTGCCGCTCGCATTCCTTTTGCGGAGAGCGCTTCGGTTCCTGTTCTATACCCCAATACTTCAACTTTGACCTGGAGCGCGGGTTTCTTCGATGCAGCGATCTGCACGGCGCCACCTGCAACTGGAACAACCAAGATTGCGGTTCGGGTTTTTGCTTTGCGCACTTTGACGGTGGCCGCATTGACTTTCTCGCCGATAAGACCTATTCGTAACTTGCCCTTCTTGGTGGCCTCACTCGTTGTCACGGTCACCAGAGCACTTGTCGCATTGGCCGGTAATCCATTGAGTGCAACAGTTCGGTTTTCACCGGGTTGCATAGCGCCTTGAGCAGCGGATTCGTAGCCAGTCTCCGCGCCAATGCCAATGAATTCACCCTCATCAAGAACAGGTTCTGGTGCAGCGGGTGCCGCAGGTGCGGCCGGCGCCTCGGGTGCTGGCGCAGGTTGAGCGAGGGGTGCAAATTCGGTCATGGGTGCAATGATCGTGTCGCTCACGACTTCAGCATTGTTTTCTGCCTCGCCACCATCGGGGTAATAGCCCAGCACATCAACGGTAATGTCCGTGGCACCCGCGATCGTCGCAATTGCAATCGTTCCGTTTCTTGCCACGGGAACAATCGCATCGCCATACGCATCGCTGTTCATGGGAGCCCTCACAACTGGCACGCTCGAACTTGCGCCCGGTGACCAGGCGCGAATCGTTGTTGGCGCATTGGTGCCAAGGGCCGCAATCCGAACGAGAACTGCAGCAACTCCTGCCTCCGGAACACCACCTTGGCCCGTGACTTTGGCAAACAATCGGCGGCTATCGCCCTTCCAACGGTCTTGCTGCAAGCGGCAACGGGTTTCAATCCCCTTAACGGCCCTCGTTCCCAACGCCTTGAACTGGCCCACGGCGACAACACCCGCGGCACGGGTTCCCGGAGCCGCTCCCGCACTTGTTTTCTCTCTCGCGCAATAGGGAACACTCATGGGGGTTCCATCCCAGAATGATGTCCGACCTGACGCGCCATCCCATGTTTGGGAAATGTGAATGTGATTGCGGTGACACGTGGTGTCAGCACCTTTATCCGGCTTGCTAAAGCAACCCTTGAGTTCAGTCCAACCACGATTGACGTCATAGCCTCGCCAAATACGATCATTCCAGCCGATATACATGACACCTAGGCGCATGGCGTTTCCGTACTCGACACCAAATTGATCGGGACCGAGTAGCCAGTTGAGAAATGTTTCCGCGTTCGCGCGGCCCTGAGCATCGCGAATATTGGTCATCCAGTCGAGTGCGCGGCCTTCTTTGTGCTCACTTTGCCCGCCGACACTGCAGTCCCGCGGAATCCACACTGTTTGGTCCCCGCCGTAGGTCGCTTTGATGAGATCAGCGAGCCGCTGCGTTCCTGGTTTGGGTGCCGGATCGCATTGGGCTTGTCCTTCATATTCCGGCGCAACATCTTGTTCGGGAGGCAATGCCACCGGGGCTCCTCCGGGTGCCGCAGCGGCGGGGAGGCCCGAGCCTGGCGCGGGTGCGCCCGCAAGGGGTCCGGTCCAGTTAGTTGACTGCCAACCGCCACCGTCGGCGGCAACAGGCGAAATTCCTATAAGCAGGGCCCCAACAGAACACATGGCGACCACTGAGCGCCAATGCGCACGCGATCGCGGCAGGGCGAAGCGCCCTGTACTGTGGGGAAGCACAGGCATACTCTGACACGGAAGTGGCTGATGTGACTAATCCCCACGGCTAGTCACATGCATGTAATTCAAAAAAGTCAGCAGAATTATTGATTTATAGAGGGAATTTGATGGATATCGAACGCATCCTGGTCGTCACCGCCCACCCCGACGACGTCGATTTTGGGGCCGGGGGCACTGTTCGCAAGTGGACCGAGGCTGGAATCGCGGTCAGTTACTGCATTTGCACGGACGGAGATGCCGGCGGGGTCGACCGCGATATCCCCCGCTCAGAGATCCCGAAAATCCGTCGGCAGGAGCAAATCACGGCGGGCAAGGCTCTCGGAGTGAGCGATATTCACTTTCTGGGGTACAAAGACGGCGATCTTCAGGTCACCCAAGATCTGCGCCGTGACATCAGCCGAGTCATTCGCCAGGTTAAGCCGCAACGCGTGCTCATTCAGTCGCCCGAGCGCAATTGGAATCGAATTTATTCCGCCCACCCTGACCATCTCGCCGCCGGCGAGGCAGCAATTTTTTCTGTCTACCCCGATGCACGAAACCCGTTCGCGCATCCATCTTTACTTGCCGATGAAAACCTCGATGCCTGGACAGCCAGCGAGGTGTGGGTCATGGGAGCACCTGAAGTCAATCACTTCGAAAACGTCACCGAATACTTCCCCCACAAACTCGCCGCCCTGCGTGAGCACGACTCACAAACTGCTCACATGGAAGACCTCGAAGGCCGGGTTCGCGGCTGGATGAGTGCAACGGCGATCGAAGCCGGATTCGGCGAGCACGCATTGGCTGAAAGTTTTCGAGTGGTCAATTCGGCATAGTGTCGAGCTTCATGATCCATTTTCTCGATATTGCAAGTGTGCAATACCTAAGAATTGCACTGCCCCGATTCATCTGGTCAGCACGTCCAACAGAGCAGCTCTCAATGCCAAAGAACCGCAATAAAGATATTAGCGATGGCCAACCCGCCAATCGCACCCCAGAATGCGACCTGAGGCGGTGTCTTTTTGCGACCGACGAATGCTAAGACGGTAATGACCAACGTGATGAGCAACTTGACGCTGATCTTGGTCATGTCGATTTCATCATCGACCGCACCGCCCTCAATGAGGCCGACCAACAAGATGCCTGTAACCAATTGAGTCAACGCACCATGCAACATTGCGGGGTTGACGCCCTTGTCAGTGCTTCTCATTTGAACTAAGAAGCCACCAACAACGCTGGCTAGACCAATAAAGTGCAGTACGACAATGAGGTTGTAAACCAGATCCATGCCCAAAGCATTACACAGTCAGGATCATTCCCACTCGAGCACACACCCTCGTGGGGACTACTCCCACTCGATTGTCCCCGGCGGTTTGCTCGTCACGTCCAAGGTCACGCGGTTCACTTCCGGGACTTCATTGGTGATTCGGTTGGAAATCTGGGCGATCAGGTCGTAGGGCAGGCGCGACCAATCAGCGGTCATAGCGTCCTCACTCGAAACCGGTCGCAAAACAATCGGATGCCCATAGGTGCGCCCATCGCCTTGAACACCAACGCTACGGACATCGGCCAAAAGAACCACAGGGAACTGCCACACATCGCGATCCAGTCCCGCTGCGGTGAGTTCCTCGCGAGCAATGAGATCAGCTCGACGCAAAATATCTAACCGCGGTTCGTCAACGGCCCCGATGATGCGAATCGCGAGCCCTGGGCCCGGAAATGGGTGGCGCCACACGATCTCTGGAGGTAGCCCGAGATCGAGGCCGACCTGGCGGACTTCATCTTTAAATAACGTGCGCAAGGGTTCGATCAGCGTAAATTCAAGGTCTTCGGGCAAACCACCAACATTGTGATGGCTCTTGATATTCGCCGTTCCAGATCCTCCGCCTGATTCAACAACATCAGGATAGAGCGTTCCTTGTACGAGGAACTCCACTTTCTCGCCTTGGGTACCTGCATCGATGACAACCTGTGCGGCTGCATCTTCAAAAACTCGAATGAATTCGCGACCAATAATTTTTCGCTTAGTTTCGGGGTCACTCACGCCAGCGAGCGCGGACAAGAAACGTTCTTTGGCATCAACCACAACCAGGTTAATACCCGTAGCAGCGACATAGTCATTCTCCACCTGTTCGGCTTCACCCAGGCGAAGAAGTCCATGGTCAACAAAGACACATGTCAATTGGTCGCCGATTGCCTTATGGACCAGTGCAGCAGCGACAGCTGAATCAACACCACCGGAGAGTCCGCAGATAACCCTTGATGTTCCAGCTGTTTTTGCTATATGAGCAACTTGCTCATCAATCACATTGGACATGGTCCATGTCTGCTCGCAACCGGCAACACGCGTCAGGAAATTCCTCAGCACTGTCTGTCCGTATTCGGAATGCATAACTTCAGGGTGAAACTGCACACCGGCAAGTCCGCGTTCGAGGTTTTCGAATCCTGCGACAGGAGCTCCAGCGCTGACCGCACACATCGTGAAATTTTCGGGGCTCGAGTGAACGGCATCGCCATGTGACATCCACACGGAGATTTGCTCTGGAACTTCATGGAAGATTTCCGAGCCCGAGTTTGTCAATTGGGTGCGGCCATATTCACTGGTTCCCGTTTGAGCAACCACTCCCCCCAACGCCTGCGCCATAAGTTGGAAGCCGTAACAGATACCAAAAGTTGGAATGCCTAATTGGAGTATTTGTTCATCAAAAGTAGGTGCATCGGGGGCATAGACACTTGAGGGTCCACCACTAAAAATGATTGCCGATGCATTCTTGGCAGCGACATCAGCTGCGGAAATCGAATGCGGGACTATCTCTGAATAAATCTGTTCCTCACGCACTCGCCGAGCAATCAATTGGGCGTATTGCGCACCAAAATCGACAACGAGTACAGGTCCCGAGGGATTGGAAGAAGCCACGTGCTCAGCCTAGCGAGCGCCCCCCGTGCGTCATGCCGATGCCGCAAAGGCGCCCAATGCTAGGAACGCCAGAGCTAAGACGAGATAAACCAGCGCGCCCAGAATGAACGCTGCCAGTGAGAACCTGGCGGAAATTCGAGCTGAACGGGCCGCACGAACCGAGTCACCCCCGCGCATGGCCGATTGTGATTTGACACTGAAATACACCGCGAATAAACCAACGGGCAGGAAGAAGAATATGGTCGCAATGACGGCACGGGTCATGCGCGGCGAGATGTCCTCGGGTAAAGCATCTGTTTCTGGGGAGGCGCTCACATGAGGACTCTAATCGCCTCGAAACGGAAATATCACCCGGCATCTGTCCCAAGTTCCTACCAATTTTCACAAAGACACACAAAAACCCCTGGCGCGGTTCTAACCTGTCCTCAACATTCGCTGTGAAAGGGGCCACATGCACCAGTTACATCAAGAAATCACTGTCACCGTCGATGGCATCAGCTACGAGCGGGCGGTAGAGCCAAGAACACTACTTGTGCACTTTCTCCGAGAGGACCTGGGCAAAGTGGGAACGGTTGTTGGGTGCGATACCTCCAATTGTGGAGCCTGCACTGTTCTGGTCAACGGGCAAAGCACCAAGTCGTGCAGCATGTTGGCCGTTCAGGCCGATGGCGCTGAAGTCACCACAATTCAGGGAGTCTCTGACGGCAATGAGTGGCACCCCGTTCAGTCAGCTTTCAAAGAATGTCACGGACTCCAATGTGGATACTGCACCCCTGGCATGGTGATGAGTTCAATCGATCTGCTCAATGAAAATCCCAACCCCAGCGAGGAAGAAATCCGCGAGGGCCTTGAAGGCAATCTCTGTCGCTGTACCGGGTACCACAACATTGTTAAGAGTGTTCAGCGCGCCGCTGAAATGATGGAAGGAGCAAAATAATGACTGAGGTAGTTGACGTAGGCACCGCACTCGGGCGCCCCATCAAGCGCAAGGAAGATGCTCGACTCCTGCACGGACAAACCAACTGGACTGACAATATTCAACTCCCTGGCACCGTGCACATGGCGATTCTGCGCAGCCCGTTTGCGCACGCCACAATCACCAAGCTCGACATCAGTGGCGCTTTGGCCATGCCCAATGTCGTTGCCGCATTCGGCGCGGCTGAACTCGGGGACTTAAATGCCTCGGTCCCCTGCGTGTGGCCCGTCACGGACGACATGGTTGCCCCAGACTTCCCAGCCTTGGCCAAAGACAAGGTTCGCCATGTCGGTGACGCTGTAGCGGTAGTCGTTGCCTCTGATGCTCGCAGCGCAGCCGATGCACTCGAAGCCATTGTTGTGGACTACGAACCACTTGATGCGGTCATTGACATGGAGAAGGCAATCAGCCCTGACTCCACTTATGTGCACGATGACAAGGGAACTAATACCTGTTACGTGTACAACCTCGGTGGAGGCTACGACGAGAAAGTCAAAGAAGCTGACGTGGTTGTTAAGCGTCGATTTATCAATCAGCGCCTGATCCCCGTGTTTATGGAGCCACGCAGCGTTGTCGCTGCCCCCATGGGCATGTCAGACGAAATTACCCTGTGGTCCTCAACGCAGGTGCCACATATCCTTCGCCTACTGCTCGCACTCGTCACGGGCGTCCCAGAGAACAACCTTCGTGTTGTCGCGCCGGATGTTGGCGGTGGCTTTGGCGGCAAGTTGCAGATCTACCGCGAGGAAATTCTCGCTCTGCAGCTGGCCCGCAAGATGGGGCGTCCCGTAAAGTGGACTGAAACCCGAAGCGAGGACATGGTGGCAACCCATCATGGCCGCGACCAAATCCAGGACATCGAAATTGCCGCAAAATCCGACGGTACTTTGGTGGGCCTCAAGGTTGACCTTATTGCGAACATGGGTGCCTTCCTGCAAATCATTACACCCGGAGTTCCTTTGCTCGGCATGTTCATGTACCCCGGTATTTACAAAATGGGCGCCTATGACTTCAAGTGCACCGGCGTGTTCACCAACACCACACCAACCGATGCCTACCGTGGGGCTGGCCGACCAGAAGCAACCTACGCAATTGAACGCATCATGGACGAACTCGCCGCAGAGTTAGGCATGGAGCCCATGGAGTTGCGCAAGAAGAACTGGATCAAGCATGAGGAGTTCCCGTACACAACTATCGCCGGACTCACCTACGACACCGGCAACTACGAACTGGCCACGGCTCGCGCACTCGAACTCTTTGATTACGACGGGTTACGTGCCGAACAAAAGCAGCGTCGTGATTCAGGTGACAAGGTGCAGCTTGGTATCGGCATTTCAACCTTCACTGAAATGTGCGGCTTGGCACCATCGCGCACCCTCGGTGCTTTGAAATACGTCGCAGGTGGTTGGGAGCATTGCACGGTTCGCGTCCTCCCCACGGGCAAGGTCGAGGTCATCACGGGCACATCACCCCACGGCCAAGGTCACGAGACCGCATGGAGCCAGATTGCATCCAGCATCCTTGGCATCCCGGTCGAGGACATTGAAGTCGTGCACAGTGACACCGGTCGCGCTCCATACGGCATGGATACCTACGGTTCACGTTCACTTGCCGTGGGTGGCCAGGCCATCAAGGCAGCCAGTGAGCGCTTAATTGAAAAAGCCGCCGTCATTGCGGCCCATCAACTCGAGTGCAGCACGAGCGACTTGGAGTACATCAACGGTGTCTTCCAGGTCAAGGGTGACCCTGAAAAAGCTCAGCCACTCGGTGCCGTTGCCTTCGAGGCGTTCACCGCACACAACCTCCCTGACGGCGTGGAACCCACGCTTTCAGCTGAGGCGACAATTGACCCACAGGACTTCTCCTACCCTCATGGCACCCACTTGGCTGCCATGGAAGTCGATACCGAAACGGGCAAAGTCACCTTGCGCAAGTACGTCTGCGTGGATGACGTAGGTATCCAGGTCAATCCGATGATCGTTGAGGGTCAGGTGCACGGTGGCCTGGCTCAGGGAATCGGGCAGGCCCTGTACGAGGGTGCCTTCTACGACCAAGACGGACAACCGCTCAATGCAAATATGTCAAGTTATCTGGTACCGGGTGCACCGGATCTTCCGATGTTCATCACGGACACCACATGCACACCCTCAACCACAAACCCACTGGGAACCAAGGGTGTTGGCGAGGCCGGCGCGATAGCTTCCACGCCAGCAATCATCAACGGCGTGGTTGATGCGCTGCGCCACCTCGGTGTCAACGACGTTGCCATGCCTGCAACACCGATGACAGTGTGGAAAACCATCCAAGCAGCACAAGGAGGCAAATAATGATTCCGGTCGCCTTTGATTATAAGAAAGCAACATCGGTCGATGAAGCACTTGCTGCACTAGCGGCTGGTGGCGAGGATGCCAAAATTCTCGGTGGCGGTCAGTCTTTGCTTCCGGTCTTGCGGCTTCGCTTGAACGCACCGTCGGTCGTCGTCGACTGCTCCACAATCGATGAACTCAAGGGTGTCTGCGAGGACGGTAATAATGTGGTGGTTGGCGCTGGCACAACTCACTACGACGTTATCAAAAACCCAATGGTGAATCAGAGTGTGTCACTTCTGGCCAAAGCGACCGCCTCGGTGGCTGACCCGCAAATCCGGCACCGTGGAACTCTTGGTGGCGCGCTAGCCCATGCTGATCCGCGGGCAGATCAACCACCCGTTGCACTCGCCCTCGATGCGGAATTCAACATTGCTGGTCCGGGTGGACGCAGGACCGTCAGCGCGGCTGACTTCTTCATTGGACCATTCGAAACAGCGGTTGGCCCCGATGAAATCCTGGTCAGTGTCGCGTTCCCCAAACTCGATGGTTGGGGCAGTCACTATGAAAAGTTCAATCGCACCGCACAGGCGTGGAGCATCGTTGGTGCTGCAGCCGCGGTACGCATGGATGGCGGCAAAATCGCAGAGGCCCGCATCGGCCTGACCAATGTTGGTGGCACTCCCCACCGGGCAACAACGGTGGAGCAGGCACTTGTTGGTGCCAGTTCAATTGCTGAGGTTGAGGCAGCCTGCGCACATGCATCAGATGGCTTAGAAGCCTTTGCCGATGATGACGCCGATGTGGACTACCGCGAACACCTCGCACGCGTGTTGACAGCGCGGGCCGTGGCAAAAGCAGCTGGACTGTCCTAGTAAATCTCAATCATTAATCGGCTGGCGTTGAAATTCAGCGCCAGCCGATTTTTTTCATGATCAAGAGTGATCGGGTGAGCATTTCTCCCCACGACTGATCGCTCATGCCAAACGGTGGACCAAATCCGCGGGCCCGCTGCGTCGCAATAGTTTGACCCTCGGTGTATTGCAGTATTCCCTCAATGCCGTGGCGCCGACCGAGGCCAGACGCACCAAATCCACCCATGGGTGCAGAAAGAGTCGACCACGCGGGGGCGTAACCCTCATTGATATTGACGGTGCCCGCCTGCAATTGGCGTGCAATAGCAACCGCTGCCTTTATGTTGCGCGAGAGCACGCTGGCATTCAAACCGTATTCGCTGTCATTGGCCATTGCGACTGCTTGCTCATCCGTGGCATAGGACTGCACGGCCACAACCGGGCCAAAGGTTTCTTCCCTGCACACCCGCATGTTCTCCGAAACGCCCGTGAGGATCGTTGGTGCAAGGGTCGCTTCACCGGTGAGAGCACCACCGGCTGCAATGACGGCGCCATTGGCAGTTGCATCGGAAATAAACGCCATCACATTGTTTGCATGGGCCGCCGTGATGAGTGGACCGTAATCAGCACCCCATCCGATCGAGGTTCCAGCGGTCATTGCATTGGTCAGTCGCACGAACTCTGCCAAGAATTCCGCATGGATACTTTCCTGAACATAGAGCCGTTCAATGGAAATACACAGTTGACCGGTGTTGCCAAAGCATGCGCGGGTTGCGATCTCGGCAGCTTTGTGCACGTCAGCATCAGCTCGAATGATCATGGCATTCTTGCCACCCAACTCAAGTGCCACACCAATCAGGCGCTCACCGCATTGTGCTGCCACTATGCGGCCCACATTTGTTGAGCCGGTGAACATGAGGAAATCAACGCAGTTGATGAGTGGCGTTCCCAGATCAATGCCATGACCGATCACAACACCGAATAATCCTTCTGGCAGACCTGCTTGTATGAGGAGATCTGACATGTAGAGAGCCGTCAACGAGGTCAACGGATCTGGTTTCAGCACAACACCATTGCCCGCCAGCAAAGCCGGGATGGCATCACTGACAGCGAGGGTCAATGGGTAATTCCACGGCGAGATGATTCCAACAATCCCGAGAGGAACATGGCGTTCGATCGCGCCTATGAGTCCTGGGAATGCTCCCATGTGCCTGCGCTCCTTGAGGGAACCAAGGTGCCTGGCGTAGTGGCGACAGACCAGCGCGACATCGAGCAACTCCTCATTGGCATCGCGGCGAGGCTTACCCGTTTCCCACTGAATCAGGTCAAGGATTTCATCGCGATTGCGCAATACCAAGTCATGGAATCGAAGAACAACCTTGGCCCTGCTTCGCAGACTCACATCTGCCCAAGCCTTTTGTGCCCGCCTGGCAATTTCAGCAGCGGTTTCAACGTCGACCGGCGTGGAGGTTTCCAGTGAATAGAGCTTCTCACCAAATGGAGATGTGACCTGAACGAAGGTGTCTGAACTCGAGGTAGCCCGTGCCAGCGAACGTTGCCAATAGGACTCCCGTTCCAGCCGGCCATCGAATCCATTGCGCCCACGATCCAGACTCATGCAGGCGACACAATCATTTCAACACGCTGGAATTCCTTGAGGTCGCTGTAGCCCGTTGTTGCCATCGCTTTGCGCAGGGCGCCAACGAGGTTCATGGTGCCATCACCGCGCGTTGCTGGGCCATTGAGAACCTGATCAAGAGTCCCCACCTGATTCATCGCGTGGCGCTCCCCGCGGGGTAGTTTCTCGTGCCAGGCTTCAGAGCCCCAGTGGGTTCCACCGCCTGGTGCATCTGTCGCGCGGGACAGCACTGATCCGATCATGGCCGCATCAGCACCGCAGGCAAAAGCTTTAACAATGTCGCCACTGGTTCCCATGGAGCCGTCAGCGATCACGTGAACATAACGACCACCGGACTCATCGAGGTAATCACGACGAGCGGCGGCAACATCCGCGATAGCGGTCGCCATGGGCACCCGAACGCCCAAGACCTCAGCGGTGGTGTGCGATGAACCGCCACCGAACCCAACGAGAACACCCGCGGCACCGGTGCGCATCAGATGCAGCGCCGCCTGGGCGGTGGCGCAACCACCGACAATGACGGGAACATCGAGATCATGAATGTAACTTTTCAAATTGAGGGGTTCACCGGTCTCAGAGACATGCTCTGCGGACACTGTTGTACCGCGGATAACCACGATCTCAGCACCAGCAGCGGCGGCCACGGGAGCAAGTTCGGCGGTGCCCTGTGGCGAAACAGCTACCGCAACGGTGATGCCGGACTCCTTGAGTTGGGCAATGCGCTCTTTGATCAAACCGAGGTCAACGGGCGCCTCTGAATACAACTTTTGCAGGAGCGGGGTTGCCTGATCTGGTGAACATTGGGCGATCTCCCGGAGCAGGAGTGACGGGTCGTCGTAGCGGCCCCACAATCCTTCAAGGTTGAGCACGGCCAGTGCACCGTTGTCAGAGATTGTCTTGGCTGAGGTCGGGGAAACCACCGAGTCCATGGGCGCTGCAATGAACGGCGTGTCAAATTTATATGCATCGATGGTCCACCCGGTGGAAACCTCGGAGGCATCGCGCGTGCGCCTGTGCGGTGCAATAGCAACTTCATCGAGTGAATATCCTAGGCGGCCTTGTTTTGATCCCCCAATTACAACGTCAACCACGATTACCGTCCTGTGTAGTTTGGTGCTTCGATTGTCATCTGAATGTCATGTGGGTGACTCTCACGCAACCCCGCGGCCGTGATTTGAACAAGGCGCCCCTTCTCATGAAGTTCGGCCATGTTTGAAGCACCCGCGTAACCCATTGCCGCCCGCAATCCGCCAACGAGTTGATGGGCAACTGCGCCTAGTGGACCTCGATAGGCAACCATGCCTTCAATGCCCTCGGGGACCAATTTGTCATCGCTAAGAACGTCGTCCTGGAAATAGCGATCCTTGCTGTAAGAGCGAGCTTCGCCCCTCGACTGCATTGCGCTCAGTGAGCCCATGCCGCGATACGACTTGAACTGCTTGCCGTTAACAAAAACGATTTCGCCCGGAGCTTCTTCGCAGCCTGCAAGCAATGATCCCAACATAACAATGTCGGCACCGGCAACAATGGCCTTAGCAATGTCACCGCTGTACTGGATGCCGCCATCAGCGATCACGGGAACCCCCGCGGCTCTGCATACAGATGCTGCTTGTTCGATCGCAGTGATCTGCGGGACACCAACGCCCGCAACAACGCGGGTGGTGCAAATGGAACCTGGGCCAACACCGACTTTCACGCCGTCGGCACCCGCATCGATCAGGGCCTGCGCTGCTTCACGGGTGGCAATATTGCCACCAACAACATCAATATCAAACTCACTCTTAATGCGGGAGACCATGTCAAGAACCGCTTTGGAGTGACCATGTGCGGTGTCAACTATCAGAAAATCAACCCCAGCCGCGATCAGTGCCTGTGCGCGCTTATAAGAATCATCACCGACACCGATGGCCGCCCCCACAATAAGTCGGCCCAGTGAATCTTTTGATGCGTGCGGGTACTTATCTGCTTTGACAAAATCTTTAACCGTGAATAGTCCGCGAAGTTTTCCATCGGCATCAATCAGAGGAAGTTTCTCCACTTTCCGGGATGCCAAAAGATTCAATGCATCCTGTGGCGCAACACCAACGGGAGCCGTCACCAATGGCATCGGGGTCATAATTTCTGAGGCTTTTCGCTGTGAGTTCTCTTCGAACCTCATGTCTCGATTGGTCACAATGCCGAGCAGGGTTCCTGCGTTGTCAACAACGGGCACGCCGCTGATTCGGTAGCGCCCACAAAGGCGATCGACATCGGCCAGTGTGTCATCCGGTGAACAGGTCACGGGGTCATTGACCATGCCTGCTTCACTGCGCTTAACCAGATCAACCTGGGCCGCTTGCGCCTCGATGGGAAGATTGCGATGCAGAACACCAACACCGCCTTGGCGAGCCATGGAGATTGCCATGCGCGCCTCGGTAACCGTGTCCATTGCACTCGACACCAACGGCATCTGCACTGAAATATTGCGGGTCACTCGAGCAGCGGTGTCGACCTCACTGGGCACAACATCGGATTCACCCGGCAACAGCAGGACATCGTCAAAAGTGAGACCCAAAAAGGCCACTTTGCTGGTGTAGGAAACAGCTTCGCCTGACATATAACCTCCGGGCCTTGGGTAGGCCCAAGGCTAGCGCCTCGACCTCATGCGTTGAACGCAGACCTTTGGACCTTTGTCGCGGACCTTTGTCGCGGACCTTTTGCCCTAGGCCATCAACTCCGACTATGCGCAGGACTTTTGATGCAAACTCTCGCACGCATGGGTCAAACTCGTGGAAACCTCGACACCATGTGGTGCGGTGCCTCTCCACCCCGGCCCACCAACAACAACCTCAACCTTGGGTCTGCATCGCGGAAGCTGCTCGAGTTCACCCAGATCACTATCGCCGATCTGGGACCAAATGAATACCGCGGCGGGTCCACTCTGACGAATGGCAATCCCGAGTGCCGGTACGGGCATACCTGCGCCCAGCAATTGCGTGCGCACACCACGTTCACTCAACGCGGCACCGAGAGCCCAGAGTGGCAATTGATGCACCTCTTGGTTAGACCCGACAAGCATGATTGGACGAGGGTTGGTTCCCATGGGTGCGGACGCGATGAACGCTCCAAAGGCTCCCTGGATTGCAGCGCTGAGGACATGCTCTACTTCAATGCCCGTGCCGCTGGCTTCCCATTTCTCTCCAACCCCACGCAAGACGGGAACTAGCAAGTCTTCCCAGGTCCGGACTACGCCCACTTGAGCAATGCTCTGGGTGATTATTTGCCGGCACATGTGTGAGTCGACCGCGGATGCCGCACGGGCCAGCCCTCTGGCATTGGGCGTAGCGCCCGGCAGGGCCACCACTTTCCCTCCGCCGGCAGGGCCCTCACAATCCTGAGGTGAGACGGTGGCAGTTGCCAGCGCAAAAGATTGTGTCACGCTCATCGATGCCTCTGATCCCAGCTCTGTGGTGAGCCTTGCCCGATGGGCGGCGTCGGCCGCTGGAACACCCGCTTGTACGAGGGACTGCATGAAGTGAAGTCGGGCCACGTCCTGGGCGCAATAGCGCCGATGCCCCCCATTTTTACGCTCAGATGGCCCTAAGCCGTACCTGCGATCCCAGGTGCGCAAGGTAGCGGGGGCGATTCCCAGCCTCCTGGCAACCACGGCAACGGTCAGCGTGGGCTCAGCCGGGGCTTCGCTGGCGATCGATGCGTTGGACACCGCCCAAGTGTGAGGCACATCATGCTTTTTCGCATGTTGAAAAAAGTTTGCCGAATAACTTGACCAACCTTTGGCGCGTTTTGTATAGTTGAGTCCTGAACTACTTCGACAACGTAAACCGCATCAATGAATCGCTGAAACCAAGGAGCCCCCAATGGCTGATATTTCCCGTCTCCCCGGCCCCAATGCTGATATCTGGGACTGGCAAATGATCGGTCTTTGTCGAGGCGAAGACCCCAACATCTTTTTCCACCCCGAAGGCGAGCGTGGACCAGCACGAGCCAACCGCGAAGCGGCAGCCAAAGCTGTTTGCGGTGCCTGCCCCGTCAAAGTTCAATGTGCGGCCCATGCCCTTGCTGTCCGTGAACCCTACGGCGTGTGGGGTGGACTATCAGAGGATGAGCGCGAAGACATTTATGCCGGCCGCGCACAGAACGCCCTCGGCACTGTCAACGTACTCGCCATGACAGCGAATGCCTGCTAAAAGGTTTATCCAATAGTGAAGGGCACTCCCCGAGGGGAGTGCCCTTCACTATATTTATGAGTTCTTATTTCACCATTGAGCTCTAGTGTGAGTGGCCCTAGTGTGAGTGGCCCTAGTGTGAGTGACCGTGATGGCCGTGACCGTGATCAGGAACGTCTTCCTCTTCAGCGGGCTTCTCAACAACGAGTGCTTCGGTGGTGAGCAACATGGCTGCAATCGATGCGGCGTTTTGCAGTGCCGAACGAGTCACCTTGACCGGGTCAATGACACCCTGTGCGATGAGATCACCGTATTCGCCTGTTGCTGCATTGAGGCCATGGCCCGCGGGCATACCAGCGACAGTGGCTACAACGACGTAGCCGTGATCCCCTGCATTCTCAGCGATCCAACGAAGCGGCTCTGAGGTTGCCTTGCGAACAATGTTCACGCCGGTTGCTTCATCGCCGGTCATGCCCAGGGATCCATCAAGCACCTTGACAGCCTGCACGAGTGCGGTGCCACCTCCGGAGACGATGCCCTCTTCGATCGCTGCGCGAGTTGCAGAGACGGCGTCTTCGATGCGGTGCTTCTTTTCTTTGAGTTCAACTTCAGTGTGGCCGCCGACCTTAATGACAACAACGCCGCCAACAATTTTGGCCAACCGCTCCTGGAGCTTTTCGCGATCCCAATCAGAATCTGAGCGCTCAATCTCCGAACGGATTTGAGCAACACGCTCTGCAACTGCATCAGCGCTACCGGCGCCCTCAACAATCGTCGTGTTGTCCTTGGTGACAACGACGCGACGTGCCGTTCCCAAGACGTCAAGGCCAACGCTGTCCAGTTTCAAGCCGATATCTGACGAAATCACCTGGCCACCTGTAAGAACTGCGAGGTCCTCGAGAATTGCCTTGCGGCGATCGCCGAATGCCGGTGCCTTGACGGCACAGGATGCGAACGTTCCACGAATGCGGTTCACAACGAGGGTAGACAGTGCTTCACCATCAACATCTTCAGCGATGATCAGCAGTGGCTTGCCTGTTTCAACAACCTTTTCCACCAATGGAAGAATCTCAGCGACCGAGGAAACTTTGCCCTGGACGAGCAGGATGCGGGCATCTTCGAGGACCGCTTCCATGCTCTCTTGGTCGGTGACGAAGTATGGGGAGATGTAGCCCTTGTCGAACTGCATGCCCTCGGTGAAGTCCATTTCCATCGCGGTGGTGCTGGACTCTTCAACTGAAATCACGCCATCTTTGCCCACCTTGTCGAATGCATCGGCAATGAGCTCACCAATTTCGCGATCTTGAGATGAAATAGCCGCGACGTTTGTGATTTCCTCTTTGCCTGCAACAGGGCGAGCCATTTTTGCAAGTTCTTCGGTGACGGCGGCGACGCCAGCATCCATGCCGCGCTTAACACCCATGGGTGATGCGCCAGCGGTGACCTGCTTGAGGCCTTCATGGACCATTGCCTGAGCGAGCACCGTGGCCGTGGTCGTGCCATCGCCTGCGATGTCATTCGTCTTGGTGGCAACTTCCTTGGCCAACTGAGCGCCAAGGTTCTCATAGGGATTTTCAAGTTCAATTTCACGAGCGATGGTCACACCATCGTTGGTGATCGTGGGTGCGCCCCACTTTTTGTCGATCACAACATTGCGACCCTTGGGGCCAATCGTGACGCGCACTGCATCTGCGAGAGCGTCAACGCCGCGCTCGAGGCTGCGGCGGGCTTGCTCATCAAATTCAAGGATTTTGGCCATTTGTTACACCTTTTTCTGGACTCTTCTGCATTCTGGGGTGGCGAACTGGTCTTATTGCTGGATGAAGTTGTGCTTGTTGAAGGTGAGCCCCGCGCTCCCGAGGGGATGCGGGGCTCACCATCACAACGTGGTTGTTAGTCAGTACGACTAAATGTTGAGAATTTACTTCTCAACGATTGCAAGTACATCGCGAGCGGAGAGCAACAGGTACTCTTCGCCGTTGTACTTGACTTCGGTGCCGCCGTACTTGCTGTAGATAACGACATCGCCCACCTTGATATCAAGGGGAATGCGCTTGTCGCCATCCTCATCAAAGCGGCCGGGGCCCACTGCCAGGACCTTGCCCTCTTGGGGCTTTTCCTTTGCAGTGTCTGGGATGACAAGTCCCGAGGCAGTCGTTTGCTCTGCTTCGAGTGTTTGAACCAAAATACGATCTTCTAATGGCTTTATGGAAACCGACACGGTTACGTCCTCCGGTACGTCGACGCTCGCTTTTTAAACGAGCCACGGCTTGGGATAATTGGCACTCACATGGTGAGAGTGCCAAGTGAAGGTTACGGCGCCGTTAGCACTCTGTCAAGTTGAGTGCTAGCCGAGTCGCCCACTGCCTCAGGGAACCAGGAAATTGGACCACTCTCATAGTCTTGGCCAATGACTTCAGCCCTGCCTGCCCTGCCTCCCCAGGTTGAGCAGGCCGCCCAGCTTCTGCCCGAAGTCACCCGACTGCTGGAGAGCAACTCTGAACTCAGCGTCAACACGATGCTGCGGGCGCAGGGCCATGACCCCGAGGTCATTCGATCAGCCCTGGAACAGGCGGCGCTCCTGCGAAAAGCCGATGCGAGCTGGATCAACGCCCGACCGGGATGGCTCCTCACCCGCGATGGCCTGGAGCAAGCCACACATCCATCGGTGGCTGATTTCCACGCTGGAGTCGTGGCGGCTGCCGGTGTTACGCACGTGGTTGACCTCACCGCAGGGCTGGGCAGTGACGCGGTGGCCTTGGCTCGACAGGTTCCCAAGGTAACCGCCGTGGAGCAAGACCCTTCAACGGCCGAATTGCTCGCCTTCAATCTCACAAGTGCCACAAACGTCACCATCTCTATTGGAAATAGTTCACGCCTTGAATTTCCCGATGCTGATGGATTTTTTGTAGACCCTGCGCGACGCTCAGGCACCCGATCGGCCGATGGCAGCCGCGCATTACCTGAACGTGATCCCGAGCGCTGGTCACCGCCCCTGAGTGAGGTTTTGCGTCGTGCGGAAGGTTCGCTTGTATTCATGAAAGCCGCGCCAGCTTTTAATGCGCCGCAGAGGTGGGCTCAATACTTTATTAGTCGCAATGGAAATTTGATCGAATCATTCTGCACGAATGCTTCGACCGGAAATCATGCAGTCACCATTGATTCAGATTTAACCACGGTAATAACGCAAGAAAATTTTTCCGATGCACCTGCGGGGACCAAAATTGGTGAATTCATGTTCGAAGTTGATCCCGCCATCATTCGCGCAAGCCTCACGGGACAAATTGCCCAATCACTGGGACTCGAGGTTGTTGGTGGCAGTGGAATGTGGCTCACTGGGTCAGTCGCACCCGTACTTCCGTATCTACGCAACTACAAGGTTTTAGAGACATTCCCTCTGAGGGAACTGAAAGCGCACGTGCAATCCCTCCCGGGTGTTGCATTAAAAACAAAGGACTCGCGAGTAGACATCGATACCCTGCGAAAAAAGATTAAGAAGCCTGATAGCAACGAATGGACAGTTATTTTCACCAGCGTTGCTGGTGAGGAGATCTGCGTACTCGCGCAGCGGGCACCTAAATAGAGAGCGCTGCAGTAAATCGGGCTAGAACAGGACTTGGGCGATCGGCAGCGTGGATGTCGCCGGGAAATCAAGTGGGGACGCCATGGCGCCACAGCGCACAACATGCGCACCCAGAGCCGCAACCATCGCTCCGTTATCGGTGCATAAACCCGGGCGAGGGATGCGCAGAGAGATTCCTGCACTTTCGCAGCGCTCTTGAGCCAGTGCCCGCAGCCGAGAATTGGCTGCAACACCACCGCCGATAACCAGGTGGGGGGCATTGTGCGCCTTGGCAGCGGCAACGGCTTTCGCCGTTAGGACATCGGCAATTGCCTCTTGAACCGATGCAGCAACATCAGGGACAGAAATAGTGTTGCCCGCATCGCGTTGTTCTTTCACCCAACGTGCCACCGCGGTTTTCAGGCCCGAGAATGAAAAATTGAACTCATGTGCGGGATCTGTGCTC
>JALRGY010000024.1:0-3100 GCA_023253325.1 Candidatus Nanopelagicales bacterium
AAATGCAATCAAGGCATCTTTGTGAACAAAGAAGGTCATTTCACCGCGGTCGATCACAATTTTTTCAACAGCGCCGGTGACGTTTGCGTCGGCCAATGACAACGCAATTTCCTCAGCGACTTCATCGAACCAGCCGCCGAAGGGCGGTATCGAGGCACCGGGCATGACGATCGGTGCCACAAGTCCACCGAATCCGCTGGTATCTCCCGAGCCTGCGGCACCAAATGCACCCTTGCGCACGCCAACAATGTCGATCTCACGCACACCATTGGGAACGACGGGGACTTCTGGCGAATCTGTCATCGCATGAGTCCCTTCATTTCGAGGGTCGTAGGTGCGGACAGCGCAATTTGCTCCTGCTCAACAATCTGGCGCTTGCGATTCACTCCCAGCTTCATGTCTTGGATTTCGTCATGGATCTTGAGAATTGCGTCAATCAACATCTCAGGGCGAGGTGGGCACCCGGGAAGGTAAACATCAACGGGGACAACGTGATCAACGCCCTGAACGACGGCGTAGTTGTTAAACATGCCTCCGCTGGAGGAACACACACCCATGGCGAGCACCCACTTTGGATTGGGCATTTGGTCATAGATTTGCCGGAGCACCGGAGCCATTTTCTGGCTCACTCGACCTGCAACGATCATGAGATCTGCCTGTCGGGGTGAAGCGCGAAAAACTTCCATGCCAAACCGTGCGATGTCATAGCGCGGCCCACCCGTGGCCATCATTTCAATGGCGCAACAGGCCAGGCCGAATGTGGCCGGCCACAGCGAGCCCTTGCGGGCGTAGCCAGCAACCTGCTCCACCGTGGTGAGCAAAATGCCGGATGGCAGTTTCTCTTCGAGTCCCATGTCAGGCTCCCTGCGTCAGTTGAACACGTTCCATATGGATTAGTCCCATTCCAGACCACGCCGGCGCCACACGTATGCGTAAACGATGGCCAACGTCAAGCTGAAGAGCAACATTTCAATCAGGCCGAACAGCGCGAGTGAATCAAATGCCACTGCCCAGGGGTAGAGAAAAACAATTTCAATATCAAAAATGATAAAAAGCATTGCGGTCAAATAGTATTTAACGGGGAAACGCCCGCCACCCATTGGCTGCGGAGTGGGTTCAATGCCACACTCATATGCGTCATATTTAGCTCGGTTGTAACGCTTGGGCCCGGTGATCGTTGCAGTCACAATGGAGAAGGCTGCGAAACCAAATGCCAAAAGTCCTAAGACAAGAATTGGCGTGTAAACGTTCACTCGTGCCCTTTCCCATGTGACAGGTATCTACTGGAGCGATTTCTTGCGGAAACACCTTGATGTGAGCGGTGGTGCCTCACACATTGTGATCTTGTGAATTTCTTCACGATCACCTCAAGCATAGTGGTCAGGGTTTTGGATTGAACCCCCGGTGGATTGCGACAATTCCCCCGGTGAAATTGCGCCAGCCAACCCGCTCCCACCCTGCGGAAACTAGGTCTCCAGCAAGCTCACTTTGGGTGGGCCAGGCACGAATTGATTCGGCCAAATACCGGTATGCCTCGGGGTTCGATGCCACCCGGTCAGCCATGAAAGGAAGGGCCGCCATGAGGTACTCGGTGTACACGGTGCGAAATGGCGAAAACGTGGGGTGTGAGAACTCACAAATGACCAATTTGCCGCCCGGTTTGGTCACCCGGCGAAACTCCCGCAGCGCCTGATTGCGATCGGCCACATTGCGCAGACCAAATGACATGGTGACGGCGTCAAAACTGTTGTCCGCGAATGGGAGCGACAGGGCGTCGGCGGCGACAAATGGCAAACCTGGATTCCTACGTGTGCCAACCTCAAGCATGCCCATGGAGAAGTCCGCGGGAATGACGCTTGCCCCGTTCACCGCGAACGCTGCCGAGGAAGTTCCCGTACCGGCGGCGATGTCAAGAATTCGGTCTGAGGGGCTAATGGCCAAGGCATCGCGCACAGCGGATCGCCACCTGCGCGTCTGTCCAACCGCCAGGATGTCGTTAGTGATGTCGTATTTTTCTGCGACCGTGTCAAACATGGCCGCGACATCGGCTGGATTCTTATCAAGATTGGCGCGTGACACCCTCATAGTCTGGCAGAAGTTCACGCTTTGCGTTGATCGAGCACACCACCACTACCCATTCGGTCTCAAGTAGTCGATTACTTCAAAAGCCAATAGTCTGGAGTCGTGCCACACAATGAGCTTTCCCGCGATGCAAGCGGATCAGAGTCGAACCGATCGGTCGAACCCTCCACCGGGCATTTGGCTTTCCGCACCGTCGCGATCGAGTCTCCCACCGGGGAGCCAATTGACCTGATTCGGTCACTTCCCTCCGATGATCCCGTTGCGTGGGTGCGTCGCGGCGAGGGCATGGTCGGCTGGGGTGTGGCCGCGCGGTTGCAGGTGCGCGGCGATGAAACTTTTTCCCGAGCTCAGCGGTGGTGGAATCGATTGATGGCAACTGCCCACGTCGAGGACACCGTTGACATGCCGGGAACCGGGCCAGTCGCATTCGCTTCTTTTGCATTTGATTCCAACGGGTTGTCTGAGGTGGTCATTCCTAGAGTGGTCCTCGGAACACGCGGTGGTCAGTCATGGATCACGACGGTTGGCAATGTCGAACCCGCGCTTGCACCGGTTTCCGTTGCCCAAGCACCCAGTTCGGTCGAATGGTTGCAGGGCTCTCTGTCCGAAACTGACTGGAAAGCAGCGGTGGCCTCGGCCGTAGCACGCATCAACGGCGGCGAAATCGACAAAGTTGTCCTTGCTCGGGATGTTGTTGCCCACGTTGAAGGCGAACTTGATGTTCGTTATTTGATTCAACAATTGGTTGATGAGTATCCGAGCTGTTGGACGTTTGTTGTTCAGAATCTTTTTGGCTCCACACCCGAACTGCTCGTTCGTCGCACGGGAGATCTCGTGACAAGTCGCGTGTTGGCCGGAACTGTTAAACGCAGGGCCGATGGGTCATCCGATGCCGAATTGGCCAGCACTCTTCTTAAGAGTGAGAAGGACCTGTCAGAGCACGAATACGCGGTTCATTCGGTTGCTCGGGCTCTTGCCGCACATTGCACCGATCTTGAGGTGCCAGAACAACCTCATG
>JALRGY010000024.1:3110-21446 GCA_023253325.1 Candidatus Nanopelagicales bacterium
ATCACCGGTCAACTTGCTATCGAGGCACCGATCCTCGCCCTCGTGGCCTCACTTCATCCCACCGCGGCCGTGTGCGGTACTCCCACCGAACGAGCGAAGACGGTCATCAGTGAACTTGAGGGCATGAACCGAAAGCGCTATGCAGGTCCTGTTGGCTGGTTCGACCACCGTGGCGATGGTGAGTTCGGGATCGCATTGCGCTGCGCTGAAATCAATGCCGAAGAAAAAACCGTACGAGCATTCGCAGGCTGCGGCATCGTTGCCGGTTCGGAGCCTGATTTGGAGCTTGCGGAGTCAAAGGCGAAGCTCACGCCAATTCGCAACGCACTGAATCTTTCCTAACTACACCAGTCGCAGATCACTTTTGCGCAATTAATTAGCCGCTAATGCTTGTTGCACAGCATCTGATATCTGTTGCAGAATTTGCGCTTCTCTATTACGAATAGCGGTATTCGCAACAATGATGTGCAACCCACGGTTCAACGCCTGATCGATTGCCTCGGCGAGTTCATCTTCTGTGGACACGCTAATTGCGTTGGCGCCTAATGCCTGACCCACTGTTGCGGGATCAATACCCAGGGGAACTCCGAATACTTGCTCGAAATACTTGGCGTACTTTTCCTGACCCTGCTCCAGAGTTGAGAAGATTCCCCCGCCATCGTTATCAATCACGACCACGATCAGATTTACGGGATCCTCACCCTTGGGCACAAGGAGTGCATTGCTGTCATAGAGGAATGTTTGGTCGCCAACCAGCGCGATTACTGCACCGTCGCCTTGTACCGTCGCAGAAATCGCGATGCCATAGGCGGTGGAAATACACCCATCAATTCCTGAGGTTCCACGGTTACCCATGATCGCAGCGTCGGCCACACTATTGGAAGCAAATGACGCCACGTGGCGTACTGCGGATGAAGCACCGAGAAATAGAGTCCCTGCTTCAGGCACTAGGCGAGTGACGATTCGTGCCACCTGCATGCCGGTGAGCCCAATGGATTCATCGGTGCCCAAAACTGTTTCAATTGCGGCAGCGGCCAAGACGTCCGCCCGCTGCCAGTGCTCCAACCATTCGTCGTCTACCTCGCACTCGGCCGGCGCGAGTGGCACAGAGGCAACCACGAGATCCGCACTCCTGGTTGGATCGGCGAACTGAGCATGCACATCAACAGCAATATGGACACCCGCCGACTCAATGAGTGAGAGCACGGAACGCGATAGTCCCACTCTGCCCACGGTGAGAACAAGGTCAGGGACATGGGACTCGCGAAAATCGCGATCAGCCACGATCAAGGTTCCGTGCGAGAGTGCCAACGCAGCCCCGCCAACATTCGCGCTGGGCTCGGCAACGATTGGCCACCCCGTTGCATCACTGAGTTCGTCGATTAACTCGATTGCCTCTGCATCATTGTGGTCACCGACAACAATGACACCGCGCGCTGGAACAACGGATTCCTCGTCGAGGAATGACATGATTTCATCCATTGGAGTTGCAACGCCAGCAAGCAGGCGCGCATCCGCCACCCACGGCCGCCCATCAGGACGACCATCAAGGCTTTCAATCCAGTCATCATCGGATTCACTGAGCAGTGGCATGGCAAATGGAATATTGATATGAACGGGACCCGGATCAGCAGAGTCCGTTGAGATTGCGACGGCACGGGCAACGATGGAGCGCCAGTAGCGCACCTGCCCCTCGCTCACTGAGGCAACACCCATGTCAACACTTTCGCGCACAAACCCATCAAAAATTTTCACCTGATCAATTGTTTGGTTTGCACCAACTCCCCGCAGCGCAGGTGGGCGATCAGCGGTGAGAACCAACAGGGGTGTGAATGATTCATCGGCTTCAATAACAGCAGGCAGGAGATTGGCCACCGATGTCCCCGAAGTTGTGACAACCGCCGCGGGAATACCCGTGGCTTTACCCAGCCCCAATGCAACGAATCCAGCCACTCGTTCATCAAGACGCACATGGAGGCGAATGTCCAGGCGAGCGCAGGCGTCAGCGAGTTCCAGCGCCAAAGGGGCAGAACGCGAACCGGGTGCAAGGACTACATCGCTGACCCCACATCGAATGAGTTCATCAACCATTACTTTGGCCTGTGCACTCGAAGCTTCCATGGCCTCAGCCTTCCATATCCACGAGTTCACGAGTCGGCTGCGCAATCAATTCAAAGGCAGCTTCCATGCGGGCCCGCCAATGTGAGATCAGATCCCCTTGCGGTGCATGACTTGCCAGGAGGCTTGGATCCGGCTCTACTCGTTGGACCTGAATTCGCCCCTTCAATGGAACGACCGTCTCACGCACAAGATCCGTGCGCAACAGCGCGCCTGTGCCCAAGCCCGCTGCAGCATCTGGTGCAAGTTCATACGCTGCGAGAAGTGAGGGCGATAGTCCAACAGAGGTCTCCAGGGCACTGCTGATGCGCACCGGCAGGCCTATGCGCTCTGCCATGCGGGTTGTTGCAGCGATTCCACCCAGCGGCGAGACTTTGAGGATTGCAAGGTCCGCGAATTCTTTCACGGAGTCAAGGCGATCAATTCGGATTGACTCGTCAACTGCTATCGGGATATGGATCCGGCGCCGCAGTGACAAGAGTTCCGATTCAGTTCGACATGGTTGTTCAACGTATTCGATGGGAAGTCCAGCAAGTTGCCCGAGGACGTGAGTTGCCTGTTCAAGGCCCCACCTGCCATTCGCATCGATGCGAATGCCTATTTGTTCACCAGGGAAAGACGCGGCTAAAAGCTTGGCCACGCTATGGACTCGTTGCAGGTCAGTTTCGGAATCAAGCCCGACTTTGAGTTTGATGGTTCGGCAACCGTAAACATCAATTGCTCGCTGTGTGGCTTCAATGCAATCCTCAACGTCACCGATGATCGCATTCACCGCGATGCTGGCATTGTCAGGGAATTTCAGTGGTGAATAAGCCGCTTCAATTGCCGCCTCGAGCCAATAGGCATCTTGCTGGACCGAATAGTTGGCAAACGGGCTGAACTCGCCCCAACCACTTGGACCACGAAATACAACTCCGCTGCGCTCGTGAAGGCCACGAAACTGCGATCGCAGTTCGACTGTAAACGCAGATGCGGTCGACCACAAGGCCGAGAATTGTGAAGTCAGTTCACACCACTAAGGCCGTTTGGGGAATCGAGCAAAGTTCGGTTCGCGTTTTTCCTTGTAGGCATCGCGACCTTCCTGTGCCTCATCAGTCATGTAGAACAACAGTGTTGAGTCGCCGGCAAGTTGCTGCACGCCCGCCAAACCATCATCCACCGCATTATGTGAGGCCTTGAGCATGCGCAGCGCCAGCGGTGACATGGTCAGAATTTGATTGGCCAAATCACAGGTAGCAACCTCAAGATCAACAACGGGAACAACTTCATTGACCAGTCCCCAGTCGTACGCCTGCTCGGCTCCGTACTGGTTGCAGGTGTACCACACTTCGCGCGAGCGCTTCATGCCTACTGTTCGCGCCAGCAAACCCGAGCCGTAGCCACCATCGAATGACCCGACCTTGGCTCCCGTTTGCCCGAAGCGAGCATTATCCGCGGCAACGGTGAGATCACAGACGACGTGCAATACGTGCCCGCCTCCAATGGCATAACCGGCCACCATCGCGATAACGGGCTTGGGCAACCTGCGAATCTGCACCTGCAGGTCAAGGACATTCAGTCGACCAATGCCCTTGTGGGCCACTTCATCGTCACCGATGTATCCATCATTTCCGCGAATGACTTGATCACCGCCGGAACAAAATGCTAGGTCGCCTTGGCCGGTCAAGATGATGACGCCCACCGTGTCGTCATCCCGAGCTGCATTGAATGCGTCGCTGAGTTCAAACAAGGTCTGTGGGCGGAATGCATTGCGCTTTTGTGGGCGCTTAATAGTGATTTTCGCGATCCCGAGGCAATCACCCGTGCCGAGTTCATAGGAAATATCAGTGAATTCCCCTACCGATTCCCATTCACAAGCCGGGATCGTCGACGAGTAACTGGGATCAACCCAAACGGGGGAATCCTTGGGAGCCACGGGAGGGAGTTCATAGCGCTTGCGAGTGTCCATGCACCGAGATTACCCGTGTCTTCTAGTCTCGCACCATGAGCAGGTCTGGCGGTGGCGGTGTTGGTGACACGTCAGGCACTGCGCATATGCCACTGCTGAAGGTTCCTGCCGGACCCGCCGGCGTCGAACTCGTGCACTCTCGCCTGATCGAGGCATTGGGTGGCGGCCCACCCTGCATTCCCGTGCCAGAAACTAATCGGTACTTTTCCCAGGAGTTCATTTCCGGGATCGAACGGGCTATCAACCCCGCGCGGTCGTTGCAAGATTCAACTGTCGCAGTGTTGACCACTTCAGGTTCTACCGGCAATCCTCGCGGCGTGGAGTTCTCTGCTGGGACGCTCAATTTTCTCAACAATTACGTTAACTCCGGGGCAGTTACCGGTCATCACGTTGACACACCACCGCAATGGATCGCTGCAATTCCCGTTACATCGGTCGGCGGCTTTAATGTTGTTGTACGCGCAATCGCCGCCGGGCTTCCCCCTCTTGCGCTGTCAAGCGTGGGCGGTGCCTCACCGTTTTCCATCGATGAAGCGATTCAAACAATCGCATCGGTCAAGGATTCGCCCGTGATGATTTCACTTGTTCCCGCTCAGGTGCGAAGGTTGCTCGGCACCAGTGAGGGAACCCAAGCACTCAAGCAGTGTTCACTCGTTTTGGTGGGCGGCTCATCGACACCCGTCAGCGATCAAATTCGCATGCGTGATGAGGACATCAAAGTGGCATTTACCTATGGCATGACAGAAACCACGGGCGGGTGTGTATTCAACGGAACTCCGGCACCGGGAGTCGGCATCGAGGTAGCTTCCGAGACATCTGTAATAACGATTTCCGGGGAAATAATCGCGACCGGCTACCGACTCGCGACGCCGACGGAACCTTTCGTCCCTTTTAATTCGTCATTCACCACCAAGGACATTGGCTCTCTCGACATGGACGGGACTTTGAGCGTTCTTGGCCGCGCTGATGACATCGTGATGGTCAATGGTGTCAACATTTCGCTCAACGCAATCACGGAAATTATTAATGCACATGAATTTGTCACCGATTGCTTTGTGCTGCCCGACTTGGTCGCACTCATTGTCACGAGTTCACCTACGGATGACTCGATTGTCGATGAACTTCGAAAGACAATTGCCAACTCATTGGGCAATATCGCTGTGCCTCAGTTCCGCTCTGTTTCCGCGCTGCCTCAACTGCCTAATGGCAAGCACAACCGGCAAGAAATTGCCAGGCTCTACGGTTAGCCCGTGGCAACTACTTCTGAGTGGCTCCAGGGCGCACGTCCCCGCACATTCCCCGCAGCCATCGCTCCCGTGGCAGTAGGTGTTGGTATTGCGGTGGGAGCCGGTGCATTTGATGCCATTCGCGCAGCATTAGCCCTACTGGTTGCCGTAGCTCTTCAAGTTGGCGTGAACTATTCCAACGACTACAGCGACGGTATTCGCGGAACCGATGAAGTCCGGGCAGGGCCCGTTCGACTCGTGGGACAAAAGCTGGCTGAACCACTCGAAGTTAAACGTGCGGCCTTTGCCATGTTTGGAATCGCAGTGCTCTCTGGCGCAATTCTGGTACTCCTGACCACCCAATGGTGGCTTGTCCTCGTGGGGATCGCATCTGTTGCCGCGGCGTGGTTTTACACCGGCGGATCGCGACCCTATGGCTACGCCGGATTTGGTGAATTTTTCGTGTTCATCTTCTTTGGAATTGTGCCCGTCATGGGCACCGCTTACGTTCAAACACTGACCTTGAACGCAACGTCGCTGCTGGGTGGCATCGGTGTCGGTGCCATCGCGTGCTCGATTTTGATCACAAACAATTTGCGGGATATTCCCAGTGACTCGCAACATGGCAAGCTCACCCTCGCCGTTCGTCTCGGTGATGCTCGAACTCGAATATTTTTCTATGTCACGATCGTTATCGGTTTTGCTTCAGCACTTGTAATTACCGCGATTGTGGGTCCGTGGGCCTTACTTGCCTTTGTCTCACTCCCCCTAGCAATCACACCGGTGCGCGTTGTTGCCAGCGGAGCCCGAGGCCCTGCACTGATCCCAGCACTCAAATCAACGGGAATCCTCTTGATCGGGTTCGGTGTTCTCTTGGGTCTGGGAATCGCTATCGCCGGCAACTAGTTCAGGTTCATCAAAGTCCTCTTTTGCAGCAGCAGCGTCAATTCGCTCATTGATCCCGCGAAAGAAACCAAACATGGCCGAACTCATTGCATCTCGCTGACGGCCCAAGAAAATGATGCTGAAAATCCCAGAAATCACGATTGCCAAGACAATTGCCCAGATGCCACGCAGGGGCGTGGCCAACTGAATGATGAACCAAGCAATAACGACAAATAGGACTCGCCACAGGGTATAACCGAGCCAGCCCTTCATTTGCTTTTCCACGCTTACACGTTACTCGCACCTCTGGGTACAATAAGTCACACCCTGAAAATCTGAACCAAGTTTTCACAGGAAACCACACGAGCGAAACCCGCACCACAAAGGAGGCCCGACATGATCAGAGTTGTTGGCGTACTTCTTGCCGTTGCTTTCTACATTTACTGCATCATTGACGTCCTACGCACACCCAAACAGAACGCTCGAACCCTGCCAAAGTTTGTCTGGCTCATCATCGTGATAGTCATCCCACTGCTTGGCGGAGCATTCTGGCTGCTTCTCGGGCGGCCATGGCCCGTCGGTGGACTATCCGGCAAAAAGCGTGGACCACAAGCACCCGACGATGATCCCCGATTCCTGCGCAAACTAGACGATGACGCCTGGGTCAACAAAATGCGCAAGCGCCGCGAACAAAATCCCTGACTAGACCCCCCGCGGATCAAACTCCCGCGTAACTATGCAGACTGTTCACAAAAATGTTCACGCCAAAGTAATTGATCAGGAACGCGAGCCAGCCGATCAAAGCAATAACCGATGCTTTTTGGTGCTTCCAGCCTGCCGTTGACCTTGCATGCAGATATGCAGCATAAACAACCCAAGTAATGAACGCCCACGTTTCTTTGGGGTCCCAGCCCCAGTAACGACCCCAGGCGTTTTCAGCCCAAATAGCGCCCGCAACTACAGCGAATGTCCATAGTGGAAATGAGAAAGAAATAATTCGGTGCGTTAGTTTTTCAAGGCGCTCACGGCTTGGGATTTTTGTGATCCAGCCTTTATCAGCAATTAACGACAACCCCGCGGTCGCCGCAGCGACCGTGAAGGCGCCACCGCAAATGATTGCTGCGAGAACGTGAATGACCAGCCAGTACGACTTCAGCGCCGGGACTAATTGCGCAGCCTCTGTGTAAAGCACCGTAGTTGCCATCCCGAGGGTAAGCAGAGCAGGAATCGTGATGAAGATTCCCAGCCAACGAAGATCACGTTTGATGGACCACACCAGGAACACCGCCAAGATTCCCAGTGCAGATGTAATGGAGAATTCGTACATGTTGCCCCAGGGCACACGGCCTGCCCAGAGCCCGCGAAGTATTACTCCTACCAGGAGAATTCCTGCTGCAAGCCACGTCAGCGACATGGCGATGTTTGCAAACTTAACGCCCGGCTCTGGCTCACTCTGAGTTTTTGAACTACCAGGCTCTGCGATTACCCCACCTGTGGAAGTCACCAATTGTTTAGCTGCCGCTACTTTGGACCGCCCCGCAGAGTAATAAATGGCAAAGAAGATTGTCGCGAGAAAAAGCGTAAACATGGATGCATAAACAAAGTTATTGCTTGCTTGAGCTAACCCAATGTTTGTCACTTTTGCTCTCCCATCACGACGGCCACTAGTTCCTCGATACTTTCTGTTGCGTCATCGCCCGATGCTTTGGCGATTCCTGCTACCTGCACTGTAGTTTGCTGGTCGTTTTCACTCGCAGATGCGGGTGAGACCTTCACCCAGACTCGCCTGCGCTGAACAAATAGGGAGAGCCCAAGACCGCCAATTGCCAGAAATGCCCCGATCAGGGCGGCTTCCTTGCCCGGATCTGATGCTATTTGGAACGAAGCCCAACGTTCGAATCCGGTGAATTCAATCGTTCCCTTCCCTCCGGGAAGGTTCCACTCTTCACCCGGGCGCAAGGCTTCTAAGCCCATTTGTTCCATGGAGTCAACGTTGAGGGTGTAGATGCTCTGGGGAATACCTGAATCCAAACCAAGGTCGCCGAACCATGCGCCCATGAACACTGAAGGATCATCAGGGGCAGGGAACGTCGAGTGTGGGCCCCGAATCTCATCAACAGCCGAGGTTGGCAGGAAAATGCCACGAAAACCCAACTGCGGTTCACCATCAGGGACTTTGATGACACCTGTCGAGGTGAAGTTGCCATCCTGTGGCAAGAAGGCGACGGCATCGTCAAAAACCAAATTTCCCTGGGAGTCATGAACTCTGAACACCGGGGCATAACCGTGGCCGACCAGAAAAACTTTTGCCGAATCGATCACCATGGGGTGATTCACCTCAATAAGTTCACTGTTCGGTTGAGCTTCACCCGGGCGCGTGACGGCTACATTCGCCTCAAAAAGACGCGGGGCTCCACTTTGAGCATTACCGCGTTCAAACTCAACATTGAATTTATCCAGGGTGAACGAAAACTCAGGGAGATCGTTAGCGGATGTCATTCGGCCGCCACCCCAGGCGTCGTATTGAGTCAAGGTGTTGGAAAAGCCTTCACCCTCCCGGATGATCACGTTGCCCCGCCAACCGAAGAGGCCGCCATAGGCAATGGCAATGAGCACCAAAATGAATGAGAAATGGAACACCAGGTTGCCCGTCTCCCGCAGATACCCCTTCTCCGCCGCCACCCAGTCATCACCTGAACGAACGACGCGCCAGCGGTTTTTTCGCAGGTACTCCTGCGCCCGAGTCAAAACTTGGTCGGGGCTTTGCGTCACGTGAAATTCCTCGCCGTCAAGGCGCATCAAATTTCGTGGTGCGGCAGGGGGTTGAGAGCGCATCGCTTTCCAATGCACCTTAAGTCGCGGCAGGACGCAACCAATGAGTGAAATGAAGAGCAGGAGATAGACTGCCGCGAACCACGGCGATGCAAACACGTCAAAGAATCCGAGGCTGTCAAGAATTGGTCCAGTGGTCGGATTAGCAGTGATCCACTGATCGACCAAGACCGGGTTGGTGCCACGTTGCGGGAGAATCGAGCCAGGAATGCTGGCCAAGGCGAGCAAGAAAAGCAGGATCAGCGCGGTGCGCATGCTGGTGAGTTGCCGCCACATCCACCGGAAAAAACCCGTGCTGGACATGGGTGGCAAGGGTGCTTGCACCGGGGTTTGTACATCCGTTGCCATTAGAGGGCCGTCTCGAAACCGGGCACGGTCACGCGTAACCAAATGGTGAAGTCAGTCCACCAACCCGTGACTAAAAGGATTCCCACGAGCACCAGCATGGCACCCCCTATGCGCATGATCGCAAGGTTGTGCCGTCGTAGGAATGTGATAGCTCGCGTGGCCCGAGCAAAGAGCAAGCCCAACAGTATGAACGGCAGGCCCAGACCCAAGGAATAGACCAGTGAAAGAAAGGCGCCCCGAGCAGCACTTGCCTCGCTGAATGCAAGACTCTGCACGGCGGTCAATGTTGGCCCAATGCACGGTGACCAACCAATGCCAAATGCCAAGCCCAGGAGTGGTGCACCTGCCACACCCCATTTAGGCACCCGGTGGAATCTGTATTCCCGTTGCAACCCGGGTATCGCGCCCATAAACGCTAACCCCATGAAAATAACAACGACACCGAGTACTCGGTTAATCCAGTCCGCATACTCCAAGAGCCAGGATCCAATGCCGCCGAATAGTGCACCATAGGAAACAAAAACAACACTGAACCCGAGAACAAAGAGCACACTGCCCAGCAGCACTCGACCTTTTTTGCCCTCGGTGAGTTCTGCCCCCGAAAGTCCAGTGATGTAACTGACATAACCCGGGGCCAAAGGAAGGACGCAGGGGCTCAAAAAGGCAAGGACTCCGGCGGCAAATGCAATCGGGACTGCAAATGCGAGCGAGCCACTCATCACCGTGGAAACGAGATCATTCATCGAGTAACGGCTCAATCATGGCTCGAAGGGTGGGCGCGCTCACGGCTCCCAATGCACGCGCAGCCACTTTTCCATTTTTATCAATCACGATTGTGCTTGGAATCGCCTGTGGTGGCAGTGTCCCGTTGAATTGCAGTTGCAGCTTCCCATCAGTGTCAATAATTGACGGGTAACTCACTCCGAATTTTCTGGCAAAAGCCTGTGCGGCCGTTGTGGAGTCTCTCGTGTTGAGGCCAATGAATTGCACACCTTGGTCAGCGAATTGGACGGCAACCTCCTCCAGTGCAGGAGCCTCCGCGCGACATGGGGCACACCACGATGCCCACACATTGAGCACAACAACTTCACCTGGAAAGTCACTCAATTGGATGTCAGCGCCATCCAGATCGGAGCCACCGACATTCGGGGAAGCCTCTCGAGCCTGCGCATCAAGCACAACGACGGTGCCATCGCCAGACACGAAACCCGAGTCGGTTGCCGCCTCAGCCGAGCAACCTGTAGCAACGAATGTCAAAACTCCGATAAGCAACAGCGACGTGGCTAGAGCTGGGAGGCGGGGCATAGGACGATGCTAAGCGCCAGCGATCTTGCTTGCCTTCTCAAGGAGGTCCCTAGAGGGCTCGGTGTACGTGATGGCAACGAGGTCATCGCCCTGGTAGGTGAGCGAAGTCACTGAAGCGAGCGTGCACTGGCGCGATCGAGGGTCATGCCACAAGCGTCGATCCTCGGCGTTGAGCCGGGCGATCCAGATGGGCAGTTGGTGGCTGACCAAGACCGATTCGCGGCCAGGAGCACCCAACCGGGCTGCTTCAATTGCGTTCTGCATGCGGGCGGCCACGACTTCATAGGGCTCACCCCACGATGGCGTAAAGGGGTTCCACAGGTGGCGCCAGGCCTTGGGCTGCTTGAGCACCCCATCACCGACACTAACTTTTTTGCCCTCGAAGACATTTTCTGCCTCGATCAGGTCCTCGTTGGTGATGATGTCCAATGAGTGACGGCCCGCAATGGGTGTTGCCGTCTGCTGCGCACGCTCCATGGGTGAGGAAATGACCGTGGCAATATCGCGATCAGCCAGTGCCACCGCGGCTCGCTCTGCCATTTCATGGCCTAGGTCGCTCAGGACATATCCGGGCAGGCGCCCATAGAGCACACCTTCAGGGTTGAACACTTCACCGTGGCGCAACAGGTGCACGGTGGTGTGGTCGAGTCGATCACCCGAACGCGGGCTTTCGACTTTGGGTGTGTTGTTCGTAGCCACGAGCCCTACTTGGCGCTCTTGCGTCGGGCAACCGGGCGACGGCGGCTCGGCCGCCACGATGTTTCACCGGACTCCAATGCAGCATCGCGCAACTGCTCACCAAACACGGAGAGCGCGTCGACGAGTGCAAGTGGCGTGTTCACTTCAGCGAGGACGTCAACACGTAGTCCATGCTCCACCGCAGTCTTTGCGGTCTGGGGCCCAATGCACGCCACGACGGTGGTCGCATGTGGTTTGCCAGCGATGCCCACAAGGTTGCGAACCGTACTGCTCGAAGTGAAGAGCACAGCGTCAAAGCCACCGGTCTTGATTGCCTCACGGGTCTCGGCGGGGGGTGGTGCAGCACGAACGGTTCTAAATGCCGTGATGTCTTCAACTTCCCAGCCTAAGTCGGTCAAACCCGCAACAAGAGCATCCGTCGATATGTCTGCCCGTGGCAAGAACACGCGATTAATGGGATCAAGGAGTGAGTCATAGGGAGGCCACACATCCACGAGTGCGGTGGTGTTTTGCTCGCCTTCTGGCATCAGGTCCGGCTTCACGCCGAAATCAATGAGTGCATCAACGGTGCCCGCACCGACCGCTGCCACCTTCAAACCCGAGAATGAGCGAGCATCAAGGCCGTACTCTTCAAGTTTTTCGCGGATCGCGCGAACTGCATTCACCGAAGTGAACCCGACCCAGGCGTACCTACCCGTGACGAGTCCGTTGACAGCGCGGTCCATCTGCTGGGGGGTGCGTGGCGGTTCAACGGAGATGGTCGCAACTTCCTTGGGAATAGCGCCATGTGCGCGAAGCACCTGAATCATTTCTGCGGTGTTGTCTTGGGTTCGAGGAATCAGCACGCGCCAGCCGACTAGCTCCTTCTTTTCAAACCAGTTGTACTTTTCCCGCTGTTCAATGACTTCGCCGACAACAACGAACCCTGGACCACTGTCTTTGGAGGTCTTGAGAACGCCTGCGATGGAGCCAAGCGTTGCGACGGTGGTCTTTTGATCAACCGTGCTGCCACTACGAGTGAGTGAGATTGGTGTTTCAGGAACTCGTCCAGCTTTCACGAGTGAGTCGGCGATCGCGGGGATGCTCTCGCCCGCATTGAGAAACACCAAAGTGGCACGGGGATCAGCAAGCTGTTCCCAGGGAATTATTGGATCTTGGGCATCGAGGACACGGACCTCGGTTGCCTTGCCTCCCGTGAGATTAAACCCTGCAAATGCTGGGATTCCTGACAATTCACTGACACCGGGCACGATTTCAAACTGTGCATGTGACCTGCGTAGCACTGAAATTTCAGGCACCAATGCGCCTTGAACAATGGGGTCGCCCATGACAAGTCGGACAACAAGTTCATGCTCACGCGCATGCTCGAGTGCGAGTTTTGCAGCTTCAGCGGGCTCGAGGCTGATTTCTTCAGCGTCAATGGCGATGACGATCTTCTCGTCAGAAACGAAACTCTGTGCCACAGCGACGGCAGCAAGGTCAACGACCACTTTCCCTGCTTTTTGCATCATGGCTACTGCGCGAATAGTAAGCAACTCGGGGTCACCCGGCCCTGCCGCGACAAAGACAATCGTCCCGATGGCGGGGCGTTTTCGAGGTGCCGTTGGAATGACATCAACACCTTCAGGGGACTTGTCAGCGGCGACAGCCTTCACTGATGCAACCTTCTTGGCGGCAGTCTTCTTTGCTGCTGTCTTTTTCGCAGGTGTTGTCACTTTTTCTGCCTTTGTAGTAGTTGTTGTTTCTCGGTCTTGTTGTTTTGGCATGATCTAGGCGATCCCAACTTGTGGGAGATCAGGTTGATCACTTTCATCCAAAGAATGTTCATGGAATGCGAGGATTTGGAGTTCAACTGCCAGATCAACTTTGCGAACCTCAACGTTCTCGGGCACGGTAAGGACAACGGGTGCAAAGTTCAAAATGCTCACTAGGCCCGCTGCAATCATGGAATCGGCGACATCCTGCGCGGATTCAGCAGGGGTAGTGATCACACCAATTTGGGCGTCGCTCTTGGCGACTGCGCCTGCTAATTCGTCGATTGCCTGGACCGTGAGGCTTTCGGTTCCATTGATGAACGAGGTTCCCACAACGCGAGGATCACGGTCGAATACTCCAACAATGTGAAAACCACGTGCGACAAATGCACGATATGAAGCAAGTGCCCGACCCAGGTTTCCCATGCCAACGATCACTAGGCCACGTGATTTAGTGATTCCCAGTTCACGGGCAATGTGATAGCTCAAAAACGCAACGTCATAGCCAACGCCGCGGGTGCCAAATGAACCTAAATGCGACAGGTCCTTGCGAAGTTTGGCAGCCGTAACCCCGCATGCAACAGCGAGTTCCTCGCTGGATACTGACGTAACTCCTTGAGCAGCAAGGCTTGAAAGAACACGGTGATAGATGGGCAAGCGCGCCACGGTCGCACCGGGGATGGCGCCCGACCTGCGGGTGGGAAGTGTCACGGCTGGTACCTCGGGCTCTTGGGTTGGAATTCTGGGAAGAATTCCTCGGGAAGATGATTGTGCCTGGCAATTTTTGGACTCACGTCCGATGGCGCACTCTAATGATGCACTTGTGAAGATTACAAATATTACCGGACAATTACGTCCGATTATCGGAATTACGAGGAACCTAGTTTTTCACGAAGTCGTTCCTCGTTCACCCGCCAGAAGTCAAAAACTGCTCCGTCAACAAGAATCACGGGAATTTTTTCCCAGTACAGATCAGCCAATTCGGGGTCGCTATCAATACTGCACACTTCAAAGTCGGTATTCGTTTCGGCACAAACCCTGGCAATAACAACCTCAGCGTCGGCACACAGGTGACAACCGTCCCTGCCAATCACTCGCACCCGAGCGCCCAAGGTGCCCGGACTCGTTGAATCCGACGTCACGGCTACGGGTTACTCGGGACATCGTGCGATTCGCCGCCAAGGTGGTAGACCTCGCGCAACCGGCCCTTGGCAATTTTCCCCGTAGCCGACCGAGGCAGGTTTTTCACAATTCGAATATCAGTGGGACATTTGAATCGCGCTAACGAATCTTGTGCCAGGACATTGATCTCCTCAGCCGTGAGCGCGGATCCCGGTGCGAGAACAACCAATGCACTGACGGCTTCACCTGTTTCAGAATCCGGTCTGCCCAGCACCGCGGCTTCGGAGACACCGTCGATCGACTCGAGAACAAGTTCAACTTCCCGTGGAAACACATTAAAACCATTAACGATGATCAACTCACGCCGGCGATCAACGAGGTGCAGTGAACGATCGTCATCGAGATAGCCGATGTCACCTGTACCGAACCAGCCTTGTGCATCCGGGCCATCGGAGTGATTCGGCCAATATCCAGAAAAAACACCGGGCCCTTTGACCCAGATCTCACCGGGATCGCCGGTTTCGGCTTCATCGCCAAAATCAGCCATTATTTTAATTTCAGTGCCTGGAATTGCTGAGCCAACTGATCCCGCAACTGCTTTTCCATCGACCACCGTTGATGAAATCACCGGAGAGGTTTCGGTCATGCCATAGCCTTCATAAATACGCATTCCCGTGAGTTCCTCGAATCGCGTGAACACCTCGGCAGGCAATGGTGCACCACCGCTCGTGAGCATCCGAATGGGACGCATTGCTTCCTTGACCGACGGAACTCGTGACCACATGAGATACATGGCAGGTGCACCCGCAACCGTTGTGACATGTTCGCGGGCAATAACTTCAAGTGATTGCTCAGCATCAAAACGATCAAGTAACACCACGCCAGCCCCAGCTGAGATTGCCAGCGTGAGAACGGTGTTCAGCCCATAAACATGGAACATTGGTAAAACGGCGAGCACCGTATCTTCAGCGCTGACAATGGGTGGGTTGCGTAACGAGGCAAGGGCCTGAACGTTGCTGACCAAGTTTTTATGGCTCAGCATTACTCCTTGGGGAACACCATCAGAGCCCGAGGTGAAAAGTAAAAGAGCCAAATCATCAGGTTCAATTCTCGGCATTGATGTCTTGGATGAGTTGCGCTTGACCAGGCTGCGCAAGGATTCCTTGAGCAAACCACGCAGCGATTCCTTGGACGGAAGCACTTCGTCGCAAAAAATTACAGCGCAACCTGATGGAGCGGCGGCAACACCCAGTTCTACGGTGTCAGCTGAGACGAGAAGTATTTGCGCATCACACTCGGTGAGGATGCCTGTGAGCTCACCAACGGTGTACCCCGGATTGAGGGGAACAGCAACTAGGCCCGCGCGCACCACGGCAAAGTAAGTAACAACAAAGTCAATGGAGTTGCCCAGCAACATGGCCACACGGTCACCGATTCGCGCAGGGACCAGTCCGCGGTCGAGCATTATTTGGGCGGTGGCGGTAACGCGATTATCGAGTTCGGCGTAGGTCAACTCTTCACCCGTCGCAGCGTCAATTAAGGCGACCCGATCGGGATCACCGGCCGCGCTTACCCGCAAGAAGTCAGCCACCGTGACGACCTCACCCATTTGAATCATTTCACTGTGCCCACTCACCCCCTGAGTCTGACACATGGGCTCAAGACTTTTGGGTACTCTCACCCCATGAACAAGAATTCGGAGGCTCCCGCTGATCAGGGGTCCTCTGACGTTCTCTCGACGTATCGGAAGTCTGGAGCCGCGGCGGCGGCCCTAGCGCACGGGGATCGATCCACCAGCCCCAGCCGCGCTGCCGCCTTTTTTGATGTGGACAACACCATCATGCGTGGAGCATCCTTATTCCACTTTGCCGCAGGACTTGCTGCCATGAATTTCTTTTCCGGCCGCGAAATATTCGGATTTGGCATTAAGCAACTCAAGTTTGTGCTCTCCGGGTCTGAAGACCCCGAGGATGTCGCATCCGCGACTGAGGCTGCGCTGTCATTTGTTCAAGGTCGCCGAGTCGACGAATTGATCCGACTCGCGGAAATCGTGTTTGACCAACGCATGGTGGACAAGTTGATCCCCGGCAGCTTGAGTCTGGCTCAGGCACACCTCGATGCCGGCCAGGAGGTGTGGCTCGTCACGGCCACCCCCGTTGAACTCGCGCAATTGCTCGCACGGCGTTTGGGTCTCACCGGGGCTCTGGGCACCGTGTCAGAAACAAAGAACGGCGTGTACACGGGCAAACTCGAAGGGTATCCACTCCACGGCCTGGCAAAAGCCGAAGCAATTCGCGCCCTAGCCATCACCGAGAATCTTGATTTAGAGCAATGCTCCGCCTACTCGGACTCGTCCAACGACATTCCCATGCTCTCTGCGGTTGGCCACCCCACCGCGGTGAATCCTGATTCGGAACTTCGAGCGTATGCCAAGAAAATGAATTGGGATATTTCAGACTTTCGCAAACGCGCGCAATTCCGCGAATATGCACTCCCCGCAACCACCGCCGCTAGCGGTATCGCATTTGGACTGGCTGCTGGTTACGTTGCTGGGCGTCTGATTCGCACTTCCCGCTAATCCTCGTGATGTGAAAATACGCGGCTGCGATTGCTCAGCCCGCTCATCAACATTTCATTCACGGCGTCCTTGACGTAGTCGGCAAGTTCAAACACGTCGTAACCGGGGAATTTTCCCGATGAACGAAATAGCTCAGGAGAAACAGGTGTTCCAAACTCAACACTCCAGCAACTTGGTAGCGGCACTAGCCCCAATGGGCCCAATGCGGGGAACGTGGGAGTAACCGGGACATAGGGAATATTCGCCCAATCCAAAACGCCAGAGATTCTTCCCACTAACGGATAGGCCTCTTCGGCACCAATAATTGCCGTGGGAATGATTGGGACTCCTACCTGCAGGGCCAGTTTGGCAAAACCACCGCGACCAAATTGCTGCAGTTGATATCGCTGATCGAAAGTCTTACTCACACCCCGAACACCCTCGGGCCACACGCCCACTAATTCACCTGACTCAAGGAGCGATAGGGCGGTTGCGGAATCCGCAGGCACCACACCTAGTTCACTGAGCAAATCATTCGCACCCAAATCGAAAAGGAAATCTGCCCCGAGGACTTTAAGCTGACGCTCGGAATTCTTAGCCACAGCCATCATCGTGATCAAGCCATCAATGGCGAATGCACCCGCATGATTGACAACCAATAGTGCGCCGCCGGAGCGAGGGATGTTCTCGGAACCCAGAACCTGGGTTCGAAACCAATCGGAATAAATTGGCTCGAGAATTCGATCCATAAACTCTCTGGTCAGAAACCCAGGCAGCAATTCAGGAATCGTTGAGGGCCAAGTTTTGTAACCACTCATGGGACTGGAACCAGCCGGACAGGCTACTTCTTGTTTCTGCGCTGGACTCGCGTACGACGCAGCAGTTTGCGATGCTTCTTCTTCGCCATCCGCTTGCGACGCTTCTTGATTACTGAGCCCATTAACGATCCTTAGTCCATGAATAAAGTGAAAAATTGGCGCGAACTCTTTTCGCGCGAAACGGAGTCTATCTGTTGGCAATTCCCCGGTTTACTGCCCCTTGGTTTACTACCCCTTGGGCGGCAGCCAATTTTGCTGCGTTAGGCGGTCTCAATGTAGGAGTCGCGCAGATAATCCCGAACAGCCTGCTCAGGGACACGGAATGAGCGCCCAACCCGCACGGCAGGCAATTCACCGTTGTGTACCAGGCGGTAAACAGTCATTTTTGAAACGCGCATGAGCGTTGCCACTTCCGCGACGGTCAAGAATCGAACATCACCAAAAGCCGGCGTTGTCATGTGGTCTCCTTATCCCTGAAATATTTTGCTTGTAACGATCTTGCTACGCCCAACGAACGGGACTCCCGAACAATAGTGGGTGTAGGGCCTTGGATGTGACGCAATACCCGAAATTGGTCAAATAACGGGGATTGACACGCCTTTGCAGGACCTAATTCCTAGCCGCAAAATTTCCCAGGCGGCCAACTACTAGCCGCAAAATTTCCCAGGCGGCCAACTACTAGCCGCAAAATTTCCCAGGCGGCCAACTACTAGCCGCCAAATTT
>JALRGY010000025.1 GCA_023253325.1 Candidatus Nanopelagicales bacterium
AGCAGACCCACTTTGACGAGTTCAGCAACTGCATCAACTAATCCGGACCCGCAAATTCCAACCGCGGGAACTGAATCAATTGTCCCCAACTTCACGCCATCAAGATCAATGGCAACAACTTCGATTGCGCCGGGTGCCGCGCGCATACCGCACTTGATAGAGGCAGCCTCAAATGCCGGCCCCGCCGGCGCTGCGGTCGCGAGAAGCTTTTCGGAATTGCCAAGAATCATTTCGCAGTTTGTGCCCACGTCGATGAAAAGACGCACCCGCTGATCACGATCCATGCCCGAGGCCAGTGCGCCAGAAACAATGTCTCCACCGACATAGGCGCCAAGCGCGGGGAACAAAGTTGCACGAGCCCGGGGATTAATGTTCACACCCAATTCAAATGCTCGGACATCAGGGTACTCCTCGGCCGCAAGAATAAATGGAGCAACACCAAGGGGTTCTGGGTCAATGCCTAAAGCGATTTGCACCATGGTCGCATTACCTGCGAGAGCTACTTGGTAGACATCAACGCGTTCAATTCCAGCTTCTTGGCAAACCTCGCCGGTGAGTTGATCCAAAGTTTCGTGCGCTAAACGCTGCAGATCAAAAAGTTTATTGGGATCGAGCATTGTTGCACTGATGCGACTGATGACATCCGCACCAAACTGCTGCTGCATGTTCAACATGGAAGAAACGGCAAGCGGCATTCCGTTAGAAAGATCCAAGAGAGTGGCAACGACCGTCGTTGTTCCTAGGTCAAATGCAATGCCGTACAACTTGTCGGTTGTATCCCCAGGCTCGACCGCAACAAGCATGTCATCAACCACTACGGCGGTTACCTCAAAGTTCGCTTTGCGCAAGACTGTGGGCAGCGTTCGTAGCAACATGGAGTCCACATGTGTGGTCATGTCAGTGATGCCATCAAGGATGCGTCGAAGGTCAGGACGTTGATCAACCAGATCTGGTTCCGGCAACTGCAAAAAACGCTTGAGCAATGTTGGTCGGTGAATTACTTGGCGACCCACGCCAACCGTGGACGCTTTCGGGCGAGTGGTGAGTTCAGGAACATGCACTCTGAGGTCGTTGAAGGCACAGGCCTGACAGGCAAGGCGCCAGCCTTGCTCTAACTCCTCTTCGGTGAAGGCGCGTGCATCAGATGACCCACTGGCCATTTCACCCTCGAGGATCTGAACACGGCACTTGCGACAGGTCCCATGGCCACCACAGGTGGAGTCCACTGCAATGGCATTCCAACTCGCCACGTCAAACACCGTGACACCCAATGGCGCGCGAACCGTTTTGCCACTCGGCTCAAAAACAATACCTACGCGGGTTGGCTCATCAGTGCTTGGTTCATCGGGGTGAGGAACCTCGGGACCTGGATCAGCAATCAGTGTGCCTGAATCGAAATCCAAGTCAGGTGATTGCTCCATAGCGGAAGAATGCACTATTTACGCTTTGGCCGCTTCTTTGGCACGATGTAATGCGATCCACGTAGCGCCCCACTCGTCATTTCCCATCATCAAATCGGCCGCGCGAACCGCCGTCACGATCTTTTCCGTGCGGGCATCCATGATTGCGCTGGTCAGGCCCGCTTTCATCGCCATCGGGATGAATACCGAGTTGAGGGCGTGACGGTCTGGCATGCCGAATGAGACATTGGATGCACCCAGGGTCATGTTCAAATCAAATGTGTCGCGGATTAATTCGATTGTCTTCAGAGTACGAACGACCATTTGAGAGTCGGCACCAATAGGCATGGCGAGTGGATCAATAACGATGTCCTCGATCGGGATCCCGTACTTGCCCGTTGCCTGTTCAACAATGTACTTGGTCAACTCGAGACGACGCTCTGGCTCTTCAGGGATTTCAAATTCGTCATTTGGCAGGGCGATAATTGCTGCTCCATGCCTCTTGACCAACGGCAAGATCAGTTCCATGCGCTCGTCCTCAGCGGTGATGGAGTTCACCAGGGCCTTGCCCTTGTAGGCATCAAGCCCCGCCTCTAGGGCCTCGACGACAGATGAATCAATACACAACGGCAGGTCGGTGAGCTCCTGAATCATGGTCACGGCTTTGGCCAGCAATTCAGCTTCATCAACCAAGGGGGCGCCCATGTTTACGTCGAGCATGGTCGCGCCCATCGCCACCTGATCCAAGACATCCTTCTCAACCGCACTCATATCCCCCGCGCGGAGTTGCTCTTGAAAAATCTTGCGACCCGTTGGGTTAATGCGCTCACCAATAATGCAAAAGGGCTGATCCGGACCAATTGTTACCGTTTTTGTCGCTGAACTCACTGTTGTGTGCATGGATCGCTTCCTCTTGTTGGGTGGGGGTTATTTCGTGGGCGGGTTGATTTTTCGAGTGGGCTAGTTGTGCTCTGGACCTAAATTGAAATCGGACACGAGTCGTGCAACGGTGTCATCGTGCCTAAAGTCTGTGATGTGAATTCCTGCCACGCCAGGCAACGAAAGGGCGAGTTCCACCGAGTCCTTGACTAGTTGATACGAAGCTTCGGGTTGGTCCTCGGAATTCGCCACACGATCGATGACATTCTGCGGGACGACAATTCCTGCAACTTTGTCATTCATGAAACTCAACGCGCGTGAATTCTTGGTCAAAATGACCGTCGGCATGATTGCGGCGTCTTTTGTAACCCCGTTGGCCACAATGCCTGCCATGAATTCCTCGAGCATTTCAGGTTGGTAACCAATTTGGAGTTGTAAGAACTTTGCCCCTGCATCCACTTTCATGCGGGCACGCTTGATTCTTGTCTGCATGGGTGGTGCAAATGGATTTTCCACGCCACCCACAAGCAGCTCTTTATGGTCGGTGACTTTGCGGCCGGAAAGGAAAGTTCCTTGGGATAGGCCTGTGGCGACCGAGATGAGTTGAGGCCCGTCCAAGTCAAAAACTCTGCGTGCCTCTGGTTCATCTCCCGCGGTGACATCGTCACCCGTCAGTGCGCAGACAGTGGTGATGCCATGCATTGCAGCTCCAACAATGTCCGCCTGGATTGCGATCCTGTTCTTATCCCGGCAGACAACCTGCATGATGACATCAGCGCCAAGGTTCTGAAGGGCAATGGCGACTGAGACATTCGAGGAGTGTGCATGGGCCGCGGGGTTGTCGGTCACGTTAACGGCATCAACAAGTGGCCCTAACCGCTCCCACTCGCGCGCTACCTGGTCCAAGGTCCCCCCATTAATGGAGGGGAACTCGGCCGTCACGATCGGCCTAGTCCGATTTTTCACAAGCGACTCAAATGACATTAATGTGCATCCTCGTGATCGATGCCAATCCAGCCGCTAGGTGTCTCGCGGTCTTTGCCGTTGATCAAATTCAGCCACGAGGAGTCACCTTTGAGTGCGTTATTCACCGGTGGGCGCAAGTGACTGATCTCCTCACGCCATGACTTGGGCAGAAGTGGCATATTTTCTGCACGATCATTTGCCTTGACCCACACGCACTGCATTTCAGGGATGACTTCGCAGTTCCCGTTCTCTCGCACACCGCCGCACGGACCGTTGCGTAAAGTCTTGGGGCAGGTCATTGGGCAGGTCATGCCCGTGGAATGCAGTACGCATTGGCCGCACATCCGGCAGTCCCAAATGGGCTTTTTCATGACGTGCTCCACCATGGGCAACAACTTGCGCACAGGAATTAACCAACACGCTTCGCGGCGATAAGTTCCTTGGCCCGACGGACAGCAGTTGCCGCATCCGCGGCGTATCCGTCAGCACCACACACATCCGCGTACTCCTGGGTGACCGGTGCACCACCAACCATGATGATGACCTTGTCGCGCAACCCTGCCTTCTCAATGGCATTGATATTCGCCTTGAACATGGGCATTGTTGTCGTGAGGAAGGCTGACATGCCAACAATGTCTGGATTGTGCTCTTCAATGGCTGCAATGAATTTTTCTGGTGGGACCTGAACACCAATATCAATAACCTGGAAACCTGCGCCTTCTAGCATGATGTTGACCAGATTTGAACATCGCCTTTAACAGTTCCCATTAAAAATGTGCCAACGCTCTCCACACCGGTCTGAGCGAGCAGCGGACGCAATACGTCAAGAGCCCCTGACATAGCGCGGCCAGCAATGAGCATCTCTGGAACAAAGTAGTCGCCGCGCTCAAAGCGAGCACCCACTTCTTCCAGTGATGGGATCAGTGCGTCAAAAAGAATTGTCTCGGGGGTCATGCCGATTTCAAGACCTTTATTGGTCAACTCCAAAACGGCTGGCGCGTTGCCCACCATCGTTTCGTCGTAGAGACCCTTGAGGACGTCGTCTGGTGTCATGCGGCACCAACCCTTCTGCGATCCTGCTCTGACTGGGGAGCAGGAGATTGTTGACTAACTAATGGATTATTCGTTGCGGTGTGATCCGTTGCATTGTGATCAATAACTTGATCCGGTGTTGCTGGTACTACGCTTTTTGCCGCCATGTGAAAACCAAATTTTTCGGACACCAAAGCAGCCTGCTCGAGCAATAGATCGGCATAGTCCATGGTGACTTCACGAGTCATGCGCATTGTTGGACCCGAAATCGAAAGTGCACCAATTATCTTGCCCGTTTCAATGAAAATGGGTGCTGCGATAGCGATCAAGCCCACCTCGAGCTCAGAATCTGCCAGTGACCATCCGCGGGTTCGAGTCGCCTCGAGTTCGACATCCAAGACCTTTCGATTCGTGATTGAGCGTGGAGTCAGGCGAGCTAGTCGACCCTCCGGGAGCGCTGCACCATACGCCAGGAAAATTTTGCCCAGTGCCGAACAGTGAAGCGGTACACGGGAAACACCCCAATTCACACCACCAATGTGAAAAGTGCAATCAACCTGGCTGATTTGCTCGACTTCATCCCCCACGAGGACCGCAAGGTTGATGGTCTCTCCCGTAGCCTGACCCAAGGCATCCATGCTCGGGCCGGCAAAGTCAATAAGTTCCTCATTGGGCAGGTGTGAATAGGCAAATCGGGTCAAGGCCGATCCCGCTCGGACGCCACCCTGTGAATTCCGACTAATCAGCCCAGCATTTTCCAGACTGGAAAGCAACCGAGACAAAGTGCTCTTGGCCAACCCACTCATTTCCTGGAGATCGCCAAAGGAAATCGCCCGCGGAGACTCCATGACGACGGTCAGCAGGCTCAACGCTCGGTCAACCGCTTGGGTCCCGGTGGGACTGGCCATACTCACCTCCTCTTAGATATCTCTCAGTAAAGAAAATTTGCGAAATCGGTACACAAATGGTCCACATTATGAAACAGTTGTTCCATAACTGAGTCTAGATCTCGAATCTGCTCAGGCGCAAGAGCATTGTGAAAAATAGTTTTCCCACAAATTAATATCTAGATCCCAAAACTCGAACCAACCGCCATCCAAGGAGTCCGATGTTCACCAACTCGATGCCTCGTTACGAGATCCTCTCGCCCGAGGCCATGGCCACCCTCGATCGAGGCTGGCGCCGAATCGTCAGCGAGCTGGGAATTGAGTTTGCCAAGCCCGAGGCCGTTGAAATGTTCAAGGCGGCTGGTCAACGGGTTGACGGCGAAAAAGTGTTCTTTGACCCTGAATTCGTTCTCGAGCAGGTGGCCAAGGCTCCAAGTCAATTCAACATTCAGGCGCGCAACCATGCCAACGACGTCATTATCGGTGGCGACAACATGGTGTTCTCAAGTGTCTACGGCCCGCCGTTTTTCCGGCGCGGGGACGTTCGCCGCGAGGGATCGATGGACGACTTCCGCGACTTTGCCAAACTCGCGCAGTCATTCAAGGCCATGGACAGCGTTGGCGGCGTAGTCGTAGAGCCAGGCGATGCTGCCCTGGATTCTCGTCACCTGGACATGCTCTTTGCTGCATTTACTTTGACCGACAAAATCGTGATGGGTAACGTGGTCAGCGAAATCAACGCTAAAGACACCCTCGCCATGGGTGAAATCGTGTTCGGTGGCCGAGCAGCGATCGAGGAAACCCCCTTCTGCATCAACTTGATCAATTGCAACTCACCTCTTCGGTGGGATGACCGCATGCTCGATTCCCTCATGGAATACGCGCGCGCAGGGCAACCCGTTATTTGCACACCGTTCCTACTCATGGGCGCCATGTCACCTGTCTCTATTCCCTCCGCACTCGCACAGCAAATCGCTGAGGCACTTACGGGTATCGCACTCGCCCAATTAGTGCGACCTGGAACACCTGTTGTCTTCGGTTCGTTCCTTTCGAATATTGATATGCAGTCGGGCTCACCCCAGTTTGGAACTCCTGAATCCGGCATTGGACTGCTGGCCACCGGTCAAATTGCGCGGCACTTCAAGCTGCCATTCCGTGGCGGCGGCGGACTGAACTCATCACAGGTACCCGATGCACAATCAGCCTATGAAACCATGATGACCATGATGCCTACGTTCCTCTCAGGCACAAACTTCGTCATGCACACGGCAGGGTGGCTTGAAGGAGGACTCGTTTCGAGCATTGAAAAATACGTCATTGACGTACAAATTCTTGAGTCATTGCAACATGAATTCACTCCAATTCATTTTGACGACGAAGCCCTCGCATTCGGTGCACATGAGGAAGTCGGCCACGCCGGCCACTTCCTCGGAGCCATGCACACCATGGAACGCTTCCGTGACTGCTTCTACCGCCCATTCCTGTCTAGCTCAGACAACTTCGAACGGTGGACGCGCAACGGGTCCAAGGACACGGCAGTGCGCGCAGCAGAGATCGCTGAGAAAAAAATCGAGGAATATGAAAAGCCACCCATGGACTCGGCCATGGAACAGGAACTGTTGGAATACGTCAATCGTCGACGCACAGAACTTGGTGACTAATTTATGGCGAACAAAAAGTACGACTACATCATTGTTGGTGGGGGCTCGGCCGGCTCGGCACTTGCGAATCGGCTGAGCGAAGACCCAAACAAAACTGTTCTCGTACTTGAAGCAGGGCGCATGGATTCGTGGTGGGACGTCTACATTCACATGCCTGCCGCTTTAACGTTCCCAATTGGCAACAAGCACTACGACTGGATGTATTCCTCAGAGCCAGAACCACATATGAATAATCGGCGAGTAACCGCGGGCCGAGGCAAAGTGATCGGCGGCTCAAGCAGCATCAACGGAATGATCTTCCAGCGCGGCAACCCGATGGATTACGAAAAGTGGTCCACCGAACCGGGCATGAGCAACTGGGATTACGCCCACTGCCTGCCTTATTTCAAAAAGATGGAAACTGCCAAGGGTCGCGACAGTGAGTGGCGGGGAACTTCCGGCCCGCTGGAAGTCAACAAAGGCAAGGTGAAGAATCCCTTGTTTGGGGCTTTCTTTTCTGCCGCACAGCAAGCCGGTTATCCACTCACCGAGGATGTCAACGGTTTCCAGCAAGAGGGATTCGCACCATTTGACGGCAGCGTGCGCAAGGGGCGTCGTCTCTCCGCTGCTGGCGCTTATCTCCATCCAGTGATGCATCGAAATAACTTAACGGTGAAAACGCGCACCCTCGCCACCAAAATTCGTTTCGAGGGCAAGAAAGCAGTCGGTGTTGATGCCCTTGTCAAAGGCAAGAAAAAAGTCGCCTTCGACTGCGAAGAAGTAATTCTGTGTGGTGGAGCCATCAACTCACCACAATTGCTGCAGCTTTCGGGCGTGGGAAACAGTGAGCATCTCAACAGTGTCGGGGTGGAGACCGTTCATCACCTTCCAGGTGTCGGTGAGAATTTGCAGGATCATCTTGAAGTTTATGTTCAACACGCATGCAAGCAACCGGTCTCGCTCAATCCCAATTTAGCGTTCTGGCGCAGACCTTTTATCGGAGCCGCGTGGTTGTTCCTGCGCAAAGGTCCCGGCGCCTCGAATCACTTCGAGGGCGGCGGATTCGCGCGCAGCAATGAGGATGTCGACTACCCCAATCTGATGTTCCACTTCCTACCCATTGCCGTGCGCTATGACGGAACCGCACCCGAAGGTGGCCACGGCTACCAGGTACATATCGGCCCCATGTATTCCAATGCACGTGGCAGCGTCAAGATCAAGAGCGATGACCCGACCCAAGCACCCGCCATACTGTTCAATTACCTCTCCACGGACGAAGACAAACGTGAGTGGATTGAAGCTGTTCACGTGGCCCGCAATATTTTGGGCCAGTCAGCGTTTGATCCATATTCGGATGGTGAAATTTCACCTGGGCCGAGCGTGTCCACCGATGAAGAAATCCTCGAATGGGTCAGGGAAGACGGTGAAACCGCCTACCACCCTTCATGCACCTGCAAAATGGGACTCGATGACATGTCAGTCGTGCATCCCGACTCACTCAAAGTGCATGGCATCGAGGGAGTTCGCGTGGTTGACGCCAGCGTGATGCCTGTTGTGACCAACGCAAATATTTACGCCCCCACCATGATGATCGCAGAAAAAGCAGCAGATCTCATTAAAGGCAACAATCCACTCCCATCTGAGGAAATTGCCTTTTATCGGCATCAAAAATTGACATAATCATCAACCGAGTCGAGTCATAGTGCTCGAAAAACAGAAAGTGAGCCGGGCACGTGAATGATCTGCATATCAACGGGGCATGGTTCGCAGCCCGCGATGGTGCAGAACGTGAAATCCTCTGCCCAGCCGACGGCACATTGGTCAAAAAAGTCGATGAAGCCGGCCCCGCCGATGCCCATGCCGCAATTGATGCAGCCCGCTCCGCATTTGATTCTGGCTGGTGGACCCAGGTTTCCGTTATCGAACGTGGCGTGATCCTGGAGCGAACCGCCGATCTCATCGAAGAACGCCTTGAAGAGTTTGCCCATGCCGAATCGATGGATACCGGCAAGCGAATTGTTGAGGCCCGCTATGACATCGCTGACTCAATTCGCTGTATCCGCTACTTCGCCCAACTTGGCCCCACCTTCTCTGGCCGCTCGGTTGACACGGGTGATTCACACATTCAATCCCGCGTTCAATACGAACCTGTTGGCGTCGCCGTTCTCATCACCCCGTGGAATTACCCGCTGTTACAAGCAGTCTGGAAAGTTGCACCTGCAATTGCCGCGGGCTGCACCTTTGTGCTCAAGCCAAGTGAACTCACTCCAAGCACTTCCATCATGTTCATGCAGGCGTTGGTCGATGCCGGTCTTCCTCCCGGTGTTGGGAACTTGGTGCTCGGCGCAGGTGCCAGCATTGGTGAGACTCTGACCGGCAGCCCCAAGGTGGACATGGTTTCCTTCACCGGTGGGTTGGAAACTGGTAAACGAGTCATGGCAAGTGCGGCTGCAACTGTTAAGAAAGTCGCATTAGAGCTTGGCGGCAAGAATCCCAACATTATTTTCGCCGACGCAGACTTAGAAGCGGCTCTTGATAATGCGCTGACTGCCATTTTCTTGCATTCGGGTCAAGTTTGTTCAGCGGGCTCTCGTTTACTTATTGAGGAATCAATTCATGATTCATTCCTCCAAGAATTCGTTGAGCGTGCCAAGAAGATTCGTATTGGTGGACCTTTCGATGAGTCAGCTGAAACCGGGGCTTTGATCAGCGAGGCGCACCGTAATAAGGTGCATGCGTTCGTGGAAAAGGGTGTCGGTGAAGGCGCAACACTTCTCTGCGGCGGAGAGATCCCCGACAGTCCGGGATATTTTTACCCGCCAACAATTCTCGCTAACTGCACAACTCAAATGTCGTGTGTGCAGGATGAATCATTTGGTCCTGTTGTGACCATTGAAACTTTCACAACTGAAGAGCAGGCCATAGCGCTGGCGAATGACACCTACTACGGTCTGGCCGGCGCGGTCTGGACTCAGGATGCAGGCAAGTCACAACGAGTGGCTAATGGCTTGCGTCACGGAACTATCTGGATCAACGACTTTCACCCTTATGTGCCACAAGCTGAATGGGGTGGCTTCAAACAGTCAGGAATTGGCCGTGAACTGGGGCCAAATGGCTTACTCGAGTACCTCGAGGCCAAACACGTCTACCACAACACAAGTCCAGCACCCAGCGGCTGGTTTGGCGCCTAAGGAGCAATTATGACAACGAGCGATCCTGCTATCTCGGTCCGAAACCTGTGGAAGGTATTCGGTCCGACTCCCAATGCCATTGTTGGAACGCCCGATGCGAAATTGAGTCGCCCCGAACTCTTGGAAAAGACCGGCTGCGTTGCCGCTGTCAATAACGTTTCTTTCGATGTTGCAGACGGTGAGGTTTTCGTCGTCATGGGCCTTTCTGGCTCCGGAAAATCCACCCTGGTCCGTTGCCTCACTCGCCTGATTGAACCGACTTCCGGTGAAGTATTCATTGAGGGTGAAGACATTCTCGCTGCCTCCAAGGCGCGCCTCCGAGAACTTCGACGCACCAAGTTCTCCATGGTGTTTCAACATTTCGGCCTCCTCCCTCACCGTTCAATCATTGATAACATCGCCTACTCACTTGAAGTTAACGGTGTCAAGAAAAACAAGCGCCATGCCCGAGCCAATGAGGTTATTGAACTCGTTGGCTTGACGGGCTATGCAAACCACTATCCTGAGCAACTTTCCGGTGGCATGCAACAGCGCGTTGGCTTGGCACGAGCACTCGCCGTTGACCCAGAGGTCATGTTTCTTGATGAACCATTCAGTGCGCTCGATCCTTTGATCCGCAGAGACATGCAAAACGAAATTGTCCGCTTGCATGACGATCTCAACAAGACGATGGTGTTCATTACCCACGACCTCGCAGAGGCCATGCGAATCGGTGACCGCATCGCAATCATGCGCGACGGCGCGATCGTTCAGGTCGGCACTCCCACGGAATTGGTTCTCAATCCAGCCGATGACTATGTCGCTGACTTCACCAACGATATTCCCAAGTCACACGTCCTACGTGTTGCTGACATCGCCGTACCCATCACTGATGGCCATGTAAGTACCTCGCAGCCAATTCCGCATGATGCAATCGTCAGATCCATCATGCACCGGGTAATGAGCGACCCTGATCCAATTTCCATTGTGAAGAACGGGCAAATTATTGGTTGTGTTGGGCGCGACGAGCTACTCACCGTTTTCGCGGAGGATGTAAATGAGGAACTGAACGCATGAAGGCGTGGATTGACACTCACGTTCCTGACTTCTTGCACCGCAAGTGGGTATGGATAGTCGGGCTCCTCATTGTGTGGTTTGCCCTTGGCCGAATCTTCAAGGGCGTGCACACCCTTGACATTGGGAACTCGGAGGACACGCCAACCACTGAAGTGCTCGGTCAGTTCGCTGCAAATATTCGCGCGGCACGCGCCGAGAATCCGATCTTTGTTTACATTTTCAACCCGTTCCGCCAAGGTATAGAGAGCTTCGTTGAAGTCATCCGAGCAGTTATTTCGGACCCTGCTCCAGGCGCACTGATTCCTGTCATCGGCTGGTTCGGGATTTTGGCCATCATCGGCTTCCTAGTTTTTGCAACATCTAATTGGCGCACATCACTGCTTTCCATGGTGTTGATTTTTGGGTGCGGCGTTCTTGGAATGTGGACTTACTCCATGGACACTCTGGCACTGACTCTTGGCGCAGTCGTGCTCTCACTCGCTATTGCCCTCCCCATTGGAATTTGGGCGGGCCTGAATGACCGAGTCATGAGGGCTGTACGCCCGGTACTTGACCTCGCACAGATCCTGCCAACCCTGGTCTACCTAGCGCCACTTGCACTGGTTTTCCTCATCGGTATTGCTGCCTCAACCATTGCAACAATGATCTACAGCATTCCCATTGGAATTCGCATCACTGCACATGCAATTCGGAGCCTGCAGAACGGACCCATCGAAGCAGCTGAATCGATGGGCTCCACGCGTTGGCAGAAACTGACCAAGGTCCAACTGCCCATGGCCAAGCGCACAATAATCCTGGGCGTCAATCAGACAACTCTCGCAGCACTTTCTTTCGTGGTCATCGCCGCATTGATTGGCGCACCTGGCCTTGGCGAACCTGTCCTTCAGGCGCTGTCCATTCGTAATATCGGTGATGGTGTCACCGCGGGTCTGGCAGTCGTCTTTCTCGCCATCATGCTTGATCGGTCAACCACTGCAGCCGTTGCTCGCAGCAATCAGATTCCCCTGACAGGGAAACCTTTGCTCATTAGGCGCCTTTCCCTTGGAGCTGCGGCAATCGCAACAATCGTTGCCGTCATGATGTCACGTCAGCAACTCTGGGCGGCAATTTTTCCAGAGACTCTCAATTTTCGGGAACCGATTGGTGACTGGTTCGATGCCATCACCGAGTGGTTCACCACCACTTTCTACTTCCTAACAACTTCATTCAACGAGGTCTTCACCCTCAATATTTTGAATCCAATTGAGTACCTCTTGGCAGATGCGCCCTGGTATCTCACCATCATCATGATTTCGGTCATCGCCGCAATTATTGGTGGCAGAGCCGTCGCCGTTCTCTCCGCGGTTCTTTTGTTGCTGATTGTGTGGATTGGCCTGTGGAACGACACCATGATCACGCTGACTCAGGTTCTTATCGCCACCACGATCGTTATGGTCATTGGTGTAGTGCTAGGTGTCGCTGCAGGGCGCAATGAGAAATTTGAAAGAGTGCTCAAACCGTTTCTTGACGCAGGACAAACACTGCCTGCCTTCGTGTATCTGGTGCCTGTCTTGGCCCTCTTTGGCCCAACACGCTTTGCCGCAATTGTCTGCGGGGTCTTCTACGCCGCCCCTGTCGTGGTTCGAGTGGTGGCTGACGGTGTGCGAGGTGTTCCCAAGGAAATGGTGGAGGCAGCGATCTCATCAGGCTCCAGCACAACCCAAGTTGTTACAAAAGTGCAACTTCCTGCCTCCAAGAAGTCCCTACTTTTGGGTGCAAATCAGGGTTTAATTTTCGTACTGGCCGTCGTCGTAATTGGCGGACTTGTTGGAGCAGGTGGTTTGGGCTACTTGGTTCTACAGGGGGCATCAAAACCGGAGCTCCAAGGAAAGGGATTAGCCGCAGGACTGGCAATCGTTCTTCTTGGGATTGTGATGGACCGGATCGCGCATGCGAGTGCGCGCCGGAGTTAGGGCTCACTCAAATCGGGTGAGCGGGATAGAAGGGGAAACCGAATGAGGAGAAACCTCACCAAGCGCATGGCTGTGCTGCCGCTTCTGGCAGCCGCAGGTCTTGTGCTCGCGGGTTGTGGTGACAGCGTCAACGACGCAGCCACTGAAACCGCAACAGAAGAGGCAGCTGTCGCCACGGAAGAAGAAGCAGCTACCGAAGAAGCAGCAGAAGTTGCGGCATGCGGTGACTGGGCAATCGCCATGCATGGCTGGGTGGGTTACACCGCATCAGCGCAGGTCGTCGCCGAAGTTGCTCAGGATGCCCTTGGTTGCACCATTGAGCAAACCCAACTCGAAGAAGCTGGTGTCTCCTACGACGCCATGGAGGCTGGCTCCATCGACGTGATCGTTGAGGATTGGGGCGGCGGCCGCTGGCAAGAGTGGGTTGACCGCGGAGCAATCCAAGAAGTTGGCACAAACGGCAACGTTGGCCTCATCGGCATGTACGTCCCGCAGTGGATGGCTGATGAATACCCAGACATCACCGATGGCACAAAGCTCAATGACTATGCCGACCTGTTCCAGACTCCTGAAACAGGCGACAAGGGTGCTTGGTACGAAGGCCCTCCCGGGTACACCACAATCGGTGAAAAAATCATCGATGCTTACGGCTTGAATTACCAGGTCGTTTCAACCGGATCTGAAGCAGCTCTCATCGAGCTCTTCACCCAAGCAGCAGACAACAAGACAGCAGCTTTGGGCTACTTCTACGAGCCACAGAACTTCTTGGCTCAGGTTGACTTGGCTCGGGTTAACTTCCCAGCCAACGACTGGACCGACCCAGCCGAGGCTAGCGGTCTGACCGACTACCCAGAATCACCACTCATGAAGCTCGCTACAACTGAGCTCGTCGAGTCGGGTTCACCATTTGCAACTCTCGTTGCGAACTTCAACTGGACCAACGATGACCAGAACATGGTCGCTGCGGACATTGAGGGTGGCATGACACCACAGGAAGCAGCACAGAAGTGGATTGCGGCCAACAAGGACACGGTCAATTCGTGGCTTGCCGGCACAGGCGCTTCAATCAGCTAGTCGCTCATAACGTTGAGGGCCCGGTCGAGAATTCGATCGGGCCCTCAATATTCACCGATGCCTCAAACGTCTCTCAGGTCATTCAAAGGGTCTCAACCCAATTAAGTGCATGAGTCTGCCACTCAAGGCCGCATTCCCAACACCTTGTTTCTACGGTATCGAATCCTTTGCAAAACGGTAGGCATTAGGTTTAAGTCGTCGTTTCCATGAACGGGCCCACACCGTCTGCCACCAAGCACGACTCGAGACAAGCCATAAGCATGTCCCGAGACAGGACAGTGTGGAGCTGAGGGGATTCGAACCCCTGGCCTTCTCATTGCGAACGAGACGCGCTACCAACTGCGCCACAGCCCCTAACGGGGTGAAACACTAGCAGCGAAAGGACTATTCGTTGACCGCGCGAGCCTGATAGGGGGCGTTAGCTCGGATGATGGGAATCTCAGCGGTGGAGTCGGCATAGTTAGCAACCGGATTGCGCACCAAATTCTCTGCCTTCACTGCTGGACGCTGCATTGTTCGCGCAGCCTCCATCATGGCTTCACCTGACCAGTCACCATCGCGCTCTATATTGCGAGGCACGGCGGTCGCGCGCGGTGCACTGACATAGCTGGGGAGTGTCTGAGGAACTGCATCCCAAGAGTCATCCTCTTCCCATGGGTCCCAAGCGGCGAACTCCTCCAGCTCAGACATCTGGCTTTCGGCACGCTCTTGCGCTGGCATGGGTTCTGCGCGCTTGGTCCGGCGAGAATCCTCGGCGCGAGCGGGAACACTCTCAAGACGTGGTGAGCGGGCTGAAGCAGTTGTTCGCTGCGATGCGGTCATGGCAGATGCAACAACAAAAGCCCCCAGCAGGAGGGCAAAGACAACGGGGATTGCAATCGGAACGAACCCAAGAATCGATCCGACGAGAGCCAAGAAGACCAGCCCAGTGAGCGCGCCCAACACCATGGTTCGTCGCTTGGCTGCCACGACGCTTGCGTGACTGCGGCCCGACTGCGAATTTCGTGATCCCATGTTGCTCTCCCCATTTTGTGATTCGCGGTGTGATTCGCGGTGTGACTCTCGACGTGCCTTCTCTTCAGCGACTCCACGGTCACCGAGTGACTTCATGGCAGAACTAAACCGGGCTGTAGATCGGACTTCACTGACCTGATCGTGTCTCTTGAGCCAGATTGGAATGAGAACAGCAGCCCACAAGGCGATGATCGCTACGTAGATCAAACCTGTCACATGCGTAACGTTAGAACTTAGAAGTGAATTCCCTTAGCATTGCGAACTTTTAGCCGGGCGTGTCGCGAAAGCGCACATAGGACACATGATCGCGCCAGTCGCCATCAATGTGCAAATAGCGCGGCCGAAATGACTCTTCCATGTAGCCGCATTTCTCCGCTACCGCTCGAGATGGAAGGTTTTCCGGGCGAATGTTGATCTCAATGCGGTGCATTTTCATGACATTGAAACAATAATCGGTGGCTAATGCAACCGCTCTGGACATGAGCCCACGACCGGCAACGGCCTGATCAATCCAATACCCAAAAAAACAACCCCGTGATGAACCACCCCAGATACCTCCGGCCGTTAATTGTCCAACGAATGCTCCTTCGAACTCAATCGCAAAAGGCAATGCGCGCCCCTCGCGTGCCTCCCGTTGCATGATGCGGACCATGGACCAAAAAGAAGGGGGTCGAAAACCCTGACTTTTGCCTTCAGGGGGCAAGGTGGCATCCCAAGGGCTCAACCATTCACTATTTCGTCGACGAACTTCTCCCCATGCGCTCCTGTCGGAATAGCGCAAGGGCCGCAAAATGAGATCCCCGTCGGTTAAAACAACCGGCCAAAAACCTGGGATGGTCACGTTTGCTCGCGCGAAGATGCGCAGAAAGCTTTCAGCCATTCGGTGAGTTCAGGGCCGATGTCTTCGCGCTCACTCGCGAGTTGGATTACGGCCTGCAAGTAACTGAGTTTGTCACCCGTGTCATAACGCCTGCCCTCAAACACCACTCCCCGAACACCGCCGCCTTGTTCGGTCGACATGGTGGCTAGTACGCGCAAGGCATCTGTTAATTGAATTTCTCCCCCACGGCCAGGTTGCGTTTTAGCGAGCACCGAATACACGGCGGGATCCAGGATGTAACGACCGATGATGGCGTAATTACTGGGCGCATCAGCGACGTCAGGTTTCTCCACCAGATCTGTCACCACTAGTGAATCGGAACTGCTAGAACTACCGGAAATACTGTCTTCTTCCACGGCAACGCAGCCGTAGAGCGAAATAGTTTCACTCGGAACCTGCATGAGACAAAGAACTGAACCACCGAACTGGTTTCGAATCTCAATCATGCGATCAAGAATTGGATCGCGGGGATCGATGAGGTCATCGCCCAAAAGAACGGCAAAGGGTTCATGGCCCACATGATTCTGAGACATGAGAACCGCATGGCCCAAGCCGAGGGGATCGCCTTGGCGAACGTAATGGATGCGGGCAAGGTCACTCGAATGTCGCACCTGCTCAAGGCGCTCGGTGTCGTTCTTGGCTTCGAGCACCTGCTCGAGTTCGAGATTCTTGTCAAAATGGTCTTCGAGTGGTCGCTTGCTTCGGCCAGTAATAAAGAGTACGTCTTCGAGTCCAGCGGCAACAGCTTCCTCGACCACGTATTGGATTGCCGGTTTGTCCACAACGGGGAGCATTTCTTTTGGTGTTGCCTTAGTGGCGGGGAGAAAACGGGTGCCCAGACCCGCAGCCGGGATCACGGCCTTGCGGACCCCACCAGCAGAACTCATGGGAAGACCTTACGGCACTTTGTGGGTCGGTCTACGGCACTATATAAATGTGTCCGAAACCAACGGCTCCGAAAATGGAACGTCAGCCACCCCAGCCACTGGCCAATCTGTTGAATCTGGCCTCGAGATCGTCCGCGCCAAGAGGGAACTGCGCGAACGCCTTCGGGCACAGCGTCGCACTCGCTCCGGATCCGACGCATTCAACGCCCAGAACCCAGAGGTCGAACCGCGGATGGTCGAGCACCTCATGGACCTCATCACGACATTGCCCGCTGGCCCGGTCGCCTGCTATCTGTCCCTGCCGACAGAGCCGCCCACAGGTTTATTGCGCGAGCAATTGCGGGCGCAGGGGTACCAGCCTCTGATACCGCGAATTGAAGGCTCGCAATTGCAATGGGCTATGGATCTCCCCGACACAACGTGGGATGTCAATGAATTCGGCATTGTTGAGCCCACAAATAATTTTGTTCCGGATCAATCGGAAGTACTGGTGCAGTGCGTCGCAATTATTATTCCTGCGCAGGCGATTGATTCCAACGGGATGCGTCTGGGTCAAGGCAAAGGTTTTTATGACCGAGCTTTAGAGACCGTGGTACACAACCCAGTGCGACCGCTGTTTATCGGGTACGTATTTGACAATGAACACATCAATCACGTGCCCCACGAGGCTCACGATATTCCGGTTGATGTAAGTGTTACGGAATACGCGGTGCGCTGGTTTTCGACTCCAGATTAACCAGTATCACCAAACTGACCAGCATTAACTGCCAATCATCCAGCCGACCCACGCCAAGACCATCGCGGTTACCAAACTCAGAAGCACCGCACCGACAACCCACAGGCTCGCGATTACCGTCCCCGCACTTTTTCTGCGATAAAACTCGAACGAAATGGCATGGGCCCAACCTGAAAACGTGGTCAGCGAACCGGCAATGCCCGTGAGTAGAAAAACTCGCATATTTTCATCAGTGGTTGCCAGAACAATTCCACCGAATAGCGAGCCGATCGAGTTAATAATAAAAATCGCGACCGGGAAGTGAATCATGTGAACACGATGGTGAAGTTGGCGTTCAACGGATGCTCGAATCACTGAGCCAATTACCGCACCCAGAACCACGGCAAAAATCGTCATCATGCGCGGGTCGCCCTATTCGTGACTACTTTTCCCAGACGCTCTCCGGCAAACACCAACGCAATGCCACCAATGAATGTCACGGCGAGGTAGGCAGCCGCATTGACCCAGGCTCCAGATTCCAGGAGCCCTACGCTGTCGAGCGCCAGGGCTGAGAAAGTGGTGAAACCACCCAAGAAACCTGTGATGAGTAATGGGTGCGCGAAGTGACCTGTCCCCTGCCCTGAGCGTTCAATGAGAAGTGCAATAAAACCGATCACAAATGCTCCCGCCAGGTTCACAACAATCGTGGACCAGGGGAAAGATGCGTTTTGGTCTGGAATGGGGCTGAGAGAATCACCAAACGCGAGTGCAATGCCGTATCTGACCAGCGCACCAACGACTGCTCCCGCTGCAACCAGCGTCAGACGTTGGACCTCTCTCACGCCCCCAGCCTAGGGTTGCACATGCCTCTGGTCATTGCCACCCAATTTGCCGACCACCCCCGTGTCGGGGCAGACTAGGACCCCACCAGCCAGGAGGAATCGTGCCTACATACGAATACGTGTGCCCCGAATGCGACACCAAACACGAGATCGTGCAATCAATGTCAGACCCAACGCTCACAACCTGCCCCAGTTGCGGCAAGGAATCACTCAAAAAGCAGTTCACCGGCGTAGGCGTGATGTTCAAAGGCTCAGGTTTCTACCGCAATGATTCGCGTGAAAGTAGCTCCGCCAAGAAGTCAACCAGCGACAACACGAGTTCAACTGCTGCTTCAACGTCGGGCTCGAGCACAACTACTAGTTCAACACCGGCCTCAACACCGGCCTCAACTTCGAGTTCGAAAACAAGTTCCAGCACAAGTTCATCAAAGCCATCAAGCAGCGGAGCGTCCAGTTAACTACGCATCAATCATGTCGAATTCCACCTGCCTGTGGAAAACCATTCGACAGTTCCCCTTGCACCACTTAGTGTCAACATGTGGCACGTGAACAAACCCAGCGGGTTAAGCGGTATGTCTTTCGTCATCGAAGAATGTTAGGTTCAATCAGTGCTGCGTTAGCGGTTATCTTTCTGTTCATCTCACTTCGCGCATCACCAACTCCCGTAATTGCCGGACAAGCACCACAGGAAATTGCCGATGGACACGTCGCCGTACCCATCACGCTTCGCTCAAGCGGGATTGGTGCTGCCGTCCAGGTGGGCGACCACATAGACATCGTGATGGCAACGGAGAGTGGCTACCCAGAAGTCATTGCCCAGGACGCACTCGTCATTGATATTCCCGGTGCTGGTGGCTTCACAAGTAGCCCCATCATTGTGGTCTCGGTACCGCAAGCCCAAGGGGCTTCTCTGGCCGCGGAGACTTCACCTGACCTTAGTTTCGTGGTGGTTAAGCGCTAAGTCCCGTGATGCGGGGGAACATTGCGCAGCAGCTCTTGATCATTGCCACCTTTGGTCGTTGGGACAACACGTTCCGCAGCTCCCTGCTCCATGTACGAACCTAGTTCGCTCAATTGACTCTGGAGATTCGCTGCAAGTTCCAAGACCTGCGATCGTGTTTGATTCGCGGATACATCGATAATTATTCGATCGGAGACCAATCTCACCGGCAAAGATTGCTCAGCAAGATCTCTGCTCAAGGACTCAACAAATTGCGGGTTCGCAGAGACCCACTCTGGGTCAAGAAACAGTTGGGCACACAAACTCTCGTCAACCACAACTTTTGCAACACATCCATGTCTTGCCAGCGGCATGAACGCGGCAGATACTGCAAGGTGGTCGAGCGCCCGTTCTGCCATGGTGTGAGGTTACTCAAGTGACCTAATGCGCTCAAACACGTGACCGTTTAACCTGATGCCATGGATCAACCACGAGTCGTGCTTTTTGGCGCCACTGGTTTCACGGGACGCCTCACGGCAGAGGCCATGACCCGCGCGGGTTTAGCACCCGTACTCGCTGGGCGCAATGAACAAGCGCTCACCGAACTCACCCGAAAACTGTCGCGACGCGTGCCTTCAGCCCAGGCTCCAACCTGGCAATGCGCCGATGTCAACGACTCCGACACCGTGCGTGACCTGGTGAGTGACCCCACTGATGTACTTGTGAGCACAGTCGGGCCTTTTACTCGATTCGGTGCGGTCGCCGTTGATGCTGCCGTGAACGCAGGCTGCACCTATATCGATTCAACCGGTGAAAGTGGGTTTATCCACCAACTCTTTGAGCGCAGCGATGAATTCAAACAGGGTGGAGCAAAAATCATTCCCGCCTGCGGCTATGACTTCATTCCCGGCAACCTAGCTGGTGCCATAGCGCTGCGTAACTGCCGTGATCGAGAAGAGTGGCCCTCACGAGTGCAGATTGGCTATTTCACCCAAGGTCCCATGAATATGAGCAGCGGGACAAAAGCGAGCGCGCTAGCTTCATTGGGTTCCAGCGGTTACACCTTTCAATCCGGCCAACTCGTCGATACCCCGCTGGGCACGAAGTTTGCGGAGTTCACTCTGGTGGATGGCAAGAAATACGGTGCAATCAACATCGGTGGGACTGAACAATTTGCCTTGCCAAGAATGAATCCGCGTTTGCTCAATGTCGATGTCTACCTTGGCTGGGCAGGCAAGTGGAGCACACCCGCTTCATCACTTGCCGCGCTGACCTCGCCAATAACAAAAAGCAGAGTTGCCCGACACCTGTTAAACCAGCTAACTAATTCGATTCCAACAACAACCGGCCAAGGTCCAAGCGGGCCGGAACTCACCGCGGGACGCAGCGTCGCCATCGCAACGGTCCATGACGCTGTTGGGAATCACTTGGAAACGGTTCAAGTGATCGGCCCTGCTCCCTATCCTTTTACTGCGGAATTCCTCGCTTGGGCGGCCGCCATGGCACATGCCGGCCGAATCAATGGCACGGGAACCCTTGACCCCATCTCCGCTTTTGGGCTCGGCCCCTTTATCGCAGGCTGTTCTGCGATTGGTCTGCGTCAGGTTCGCAGCAACTAGATCAAGTGGTTCGGCGTTGTCCCCAACCAGCTCTTGTCCCTGAACCACGGAAGGCATTCAGAACTCATCTGGGCCAGCGGCCCAACAATTACGCATTGAACTAATGTCACTGTGTGCGCAGTGAACAGTGGATGCTCAAGGCAGGTCAGCATGCTGACCGAGTTCGTCCGTGGGTGGATGCTCGCTTGGCCCGTAGATCGGTGGGGCATAAGCATGCGGTGGATGACTTTCTTTTCGACTACTACCCTTTCTCCCCAGCAAAACTCCTCATTTGGCACCCCGGTTTTGGCATCACCCTCGAAGGCCCCGAGGCGCAGACCTACCTCACTCTGGCGGGATACCGCCAGACCGACAACGGCGTCACTGCCGATATTGC
>JALRGY010000026.1 GCA_023253325.1 Candidatus Nanopelagicales bacterium
CCTCATTGCGATAGTCCTGTGGGCGCTTGGCAGAAAGTGGAAGAGGATTCGCACTGAGGCCAAGCCAGACATGCTCATTACGACTGCGCCACTTACGCTAACGAAAGTTGAACCGATCAAGGCCCTATTTCTTGGAACTTCCCCCGCTGAGCAGTGGATGCGTAAAGTCAACTTTCATGGCCTCGGCGTGCGCTCGCGCTGCATGATTTCGTGGCTGCCCCAAGGTGTGTGGTTCGAGCGAGTGGGTGAACCAAACTTTTTCATAGACAAATCCCAATTGGTGGATTGTGCGGTGGGATCAGGCATTGCCGGAGCAGTCAGAGCTAAAGACAGCGTAATCATTTTTCGATGGCAGCTCGCCGACCTGATCCTGGACACGGGGGTGCGTGCCGACACCGTCGAAGGGCACGCCAGACTCGTGGCTCTGGTCGAATCAGGCGAATTTATATCGGGTGAGATCAAGAACGCAGAGGCGAAAGGATCGGAACAAAGCTCATGATGCAATCCAACAAACAGGCTCGCGCGCCGAAGATTCCGGCGGTTCTCGTATTGGAGGATGGGTTTCATCTGTTTGGGCAATCATTCGGTCATGTCGGTTCAGCTTTTGGCGAGGCCGTGTTTTCCACGGGCATGACCGGGTATCAGGAGACGCTCACCGATCCGTCCTATTGCGGTCAGATCGTTGTCATGACCGCGCCGCATATTGGCAACACGGGGGTAAATGCGACAGATGCCGAATCAAGCCGCATGTGGCCCGCAGGATTTGTTGTTCGCGAGATCTCCAGAGTTATTTCGAATTGGCGCTCCGAGGGAACTTTGCCAGATGCCCTTAGTCACAACGGGATTGTGGGCATCAGTGAAGTCGACACGAGGGCACTAACCCGACATCTGCGCGAGCGTGGCGCCATGCGCATGGGAATTTTTTCCGGCGATCAAACTGGGGGTTCCATTGACAATTTAGTGGAACAAGTTGTGCAGAGCCCAGTAATGGTGGGCGCGAACTTTACTGATCAAGTCACCTGCTCTCAGGTTTACACAATTGAGCCGCAGGGTGGAGTGAAAGCTACCTGCGTTGCCGTGGATCTTGGGATCAAGAGTATGACGCCCGAAAGAATGGCGGAGCGGGGAATTCGAGTCCATGTCGTGCCGGCTTCAACATCGTGGACTCAGATTCAGCAGTTAAAACCCGATGGCATTTTCTTGTCAAATGGACCGGGGGACCCTGCGACGGCAAATGCTGCCGTGGAGTTGGTGCAATCAGCACTCGGGGCGAGGCTGCCCATGTTCGGAATCTGTTTCGGAAATCAAATCCTCGGTCGTGCCATTGGATTGGAAACCTACAAACTGCAATACGGACATCGTGGGATCAACCAGCCTGTGAAGGACCTCACAACCGGCAAGGTGGAAATTACGGCGCACAACCACGGGTTTGCAGTCAGGGCTCCAGGCTTTGAGGTCTTCGAGACCCCCTATGGGCGTGCCCGAGTCAGTCATGTGTGTCTCAATGACAATGTCGTTGAGGGATTAGAACTTCTTGATCGTCCGGCTTTTAGCGTTCAGTATCATCCTGAAGCCGCAGCGGGTCCGCATGATTCTGATTATTTATTCGACCGATTCTTGGAAAAGATGATGCCCAATGCCTAAAAGATCAGATATTTCTTCCGTGATGGTCATTGGATCTGGACCCATTGTGATCGGCCAAGCCTGCGAATTTGATTACTCCGGCACACAAGCCTGCCGAGTCCTGCGCGAAGAAGGCATTCGAGTGGTTTTGGTCAACTCAAATCCCGCCACGATCATGACCGATCCGGAGTTCGCTGATGCCACCTATATTGAACCGATAACACCGGAATTTCTGGAACGGATCATCGCGAAAGAACGACCCGATGCACTCCTGCCCACTCTTGGTGGGCAGACGGCGCTCAACGCGGCAATAGCCCTCCATGACTCTGGAATCCTTGACAAATACAACGTTGAGCTCATCGGTGCTGACGTAGAAGCCATCGAACGTGGTGAGAACAGAGAAAAGTTTCGCGAGATTGTTAAGGAAATTGGTGCTGAGAGTGCTGCGTCACGCATTTGTCATACATTGGATGAATGCCTAGCAGGTGCCAGCGAGCTCGGTTACCCACTCGTTGTGCGTCCGTCCTTCACAATGGGTGGAGCGGGTTCGGGCATCGCTTACAACGAAGAGGATTTATTGCGCATCGCGGGATCAGGACTTCAAGCCAGTCCCACCGCTGAAATTCTTCTCGAGGAATCCATCATTGGGTGGAAAGAATATGAACTCGAACTAATGCGTGATCACAGAGACAACGTTGTAGTGGTGTGCTCGATTGAAAATGTGGATCCCATGGGCGTTCACACGGGAGACTCAATCACCGTTGCGCCCGCTTTGACTCTGACTGACAGGGAATTTCAAAACCTCCGCGATGTTGGGATTGCGATCATCCGTGCAGTTGGTGTAGATACGGGCGGTTGCAATATTCAATTTGCGATTAATCCTGATGATGGTCGTCTCATTGTCATTGAAATGAATCCGCGAGTTTCTCGTTCATCGGCGCTGGCTTCAAAGGCCACTGGGTTCCCCATAGCCAAAATCGCAGCACGACTGGCCATCGGCTACTCACTCGACGAGATCACCAATGACATTACCCGTGAAACACCAGCGTCTTTCGAGCCGACTCTGGATTACATCGTGGTTAAAGTTCCGCGCTTTGCGTTCGAGAAATTCCCTGGAGCTGACACTACTCTCACCACGACAATGAAAAGTGTCGGTGAAGCCATGGCAATTGGACGCAATTTCCCTGAAGCGCTCCAAAAGGCATTGCGTTCAGTAGAGCAAAAGTCTGCGATTTTCAGTTGGGATGAGCCTGCTTCGGTTGACGAGTTACCAAGTCTCATTGAGCGCATGAAAATTCCACACGATGGTCGATTAAGTCTTGTCCAGCGGGCACTTTGGCTCGGTGCTTCCAATGGCGAGGTCCATGAGGCCACGAATATTGACCCTTGGTTCCTTGATCAAATTGAACGTATCAATGAGGCAGCCGAGGATCTGAGTTCAGCGCACGCCTTAACGGCGGAATTGCTCTTTTCGGCCAAGTCGCTCGGGCTTAGTGACTCGCAAATTGCGCAATTGAGGGGTGTCCCTGAGAGCGAAATTCGATCAACGCGAAAAAGGCTGGGCGTCTCACCGGTATTCAAAACGGTGGACACCTGTGCGGCGGAATTTGAAGCTAAAACGCCCTATCACTATTCCACTTACGACAGTGAATCAGAAGTTGTGCCCACTGAGTGCAAGAAAGTAATCATTCTCGGATCTGGACCCAACCGAATTGGTCAAGGAATCGAGTTTGACTATTCCTGTGTGCATGCTGCCATGACTCTGCGAGATGCAGGTTTCGAAACCATCATGGTCAACTGCAATCCCGAAACCGTGTCAACGGATTACGACACCTCTGACAGGCTCTACTTTGAACCACTGACTTTCGAGGATGTCATGGAAATCGTTGAGGCCGAGAGCTCGCGAGGTGAACTGGCGGGAGTTATCGTGCAATTGGGGGGTCAAACTCCGTTGGGGCTGGCCCAGGGTCTCGCGGACGCAGGCGTCCCAATTGTTGGTACTCCACCTGAGGCGATCCACGCCGCTGAAGACAGAGAGGCATTCTCCAAGGTTCTTGAGAGGGCGGGGGTTCCCGCACCTGCGCATGGGACCGCAAAGTCGTTTGACCAAGCCAGGGATATTGCGACGCGAATCGGATACCCCGTACTTGTCAGGCCCAGTTACGTTCTTGGAGGCCGCGGTATGGAGATTGTTTACTCCGAGGACATGCTCAAAAGCTATCTAGAGCGAGCGACGGAGCTCAATCCGGAACACCCCGTTCTCGTGGATAGATTTTTGGATGATGCCATTGAGATCGACGTTGATGCAATATTCGATGGCGTCGAACTTTATCTCGCGGGCGTCATGGAGCACATCGAAGAAGCTGGTATTCATTCAGGTGACTCCGCATGTGTTCTTCCTCCCATTACTCTGGGGGCAGAAGATATTCAAAGAATTCGTCAGTCCACATTGGAACTTGCTAAGGGTGTCGGCGTTCGTGGACTCATTAATGTCCAATTCGCGTTGGTGAGTGATGTTCTTTATGTTTTGGAAGCCAACCCTCGCGCCTCACGAACAGTTCCCTTTGTGTCTAAGGCCACGGGAGTGGCGGTTGCCAAGGCAGCCGCACGCGTCATGATGGGTGAAACTATTGCGCAACTCCGAATGAGTGGAATGTTGCCTGCCGTTGGTGATGGCGGTTCTTTACCTCAAGGCTGTGCTGTAGCGGTCAAGGAAGCCGTTTTGCCGTTTGGTCGTTTTCAAGGCGTCGACACTGTGCTCGGTCCGGAGATGAAATCGACGGGCGAGGTTATGGGCATTGACCAGAACTTCGGAGTCGCATTTGCAAAATCGCAGGTGGCCGCGTTCAACGGTGGCTTGCCCACCTCCGGGACAGTGTTCGTGTCATTGGCAAATCGTGATAAGCGTTCTGCGATATTCCCGGTCAAGAAGTTGGCTGATCTTGGCTTTACCATCGTGGCAACGGCGGGCACAGCGGACGTTCTGCGACGCAATGGTGTTCACGCGGAGGTTATTCGTAAACAGTTTGAGGGCCGCGGGAGTGAAGGGCAACGGACGACCGTTGATGCCATTATGGCTGGCGATATCGATCTAGTCATAAATACTCCTTATGGCGTTGGTCCCAGAAAAGATGGCTATGAAATTCGAACTGCGGCCGTATCCAAAGGTGTCGCGTGTATTACCACCGTGCAAGGTCTCGGGGCAGCCGTTCAAGGTATCGAGTCTCTCATCAATGAGGAAGCGTCCGTGCTGTCAATACAGGAGCATGCAAACAACCTGAACAAGTTGAGGTCCTTAGCTCACGAGGGTGCCCAATGAGTACCGTGGGGACCATGAGCTCCAATGCGGGTGGCAGAGGTTCTGGCCAGTCAAAGCCCATTCAGGTAATGGGTGAAATCTTAGATATCAATCGATCCGGTTCCTATTTCATTTTGTCAATCACCGCACCTGGTATCGCTGAATTCGCCCAACCTGGTCAGTTTGTCACTGTCGGCATGGGCGGCGAGGAAACCAGCATGGTGCTGAGGCGATCCTTTGCAATACACCGCGTTCAGTCCCGTGGCGTTTATGGCGGATCGCTAGACCTCGTGGTTTCGCCAGTCGGTAAAGGGACCACCTGGCTGGCAAGTCGCAAGCGACATGACCAAGTCAGTCTTGTAGGTCCGTTGGGCAAGCCATTCACCCTCCCGACTCAGGCGGTTTCCTGTGCACTGATTGGGGGTGGTTATGGATCAGCCCCACTATTTCTTTTGGCTGAAAAGTTGCGAGAACGCGGATGCCGCGTCGACTCGATCATTGGAGCGTCGAGTGACGATAAACTCTTTGGCGGCTTGGATCTGAAGAGAGTCTCCAGCTCGTTGACTGTGACAACCGATGACGGTAGCTCCGGTATTAAAGGTCGGGTCACTGATGTACTTGATGCAACAATTGACGCAGGGGGCACTGACATTATTTATGCCTGCGGTCCCATGCCGATGTTGGCTCGGGTTGCGGAAATCGCAACGACAAGGAAAATTTTTAGTCAATGTTCAGTCGAGGAATCCATGGCTTGCGGTATAGGCGTGTGCATGACGTGTGTACTTCCCGTTGTCGGCGATGATTCAATAACTCGGATGGTGCGCTCCTGCGTCGAAGGACCGATTTTCAGGGGAGATCGAGTTCGTTGGTCTGATATCGGAACAGTGCCCCCCGACACATTCGGTGCACCTGAAGCAACTGGTACCCGATGACCAGAGCCATTATTTCCTCTCAAGGAATTCCCTCTCAAGGAATTCCCTCTCAAGGAGCGCAAGCCCCTGAGCCCACAGGGAATCGCGGTTCCATTGTGACCCCGCAAAGTTGGCTTGACATGTCAACAAACCTGGGAGGATTGAATCTTTCGAGCCCCGTGCTCACTGCCTCCGGTTGCGCCGCCGCAGGACGGGAACTGGAAAACTATTTCGACATCACCGAATTGGGCGGAATCGTCACAAAGAGCATCATGCTGGCGCCACGTTCTGGGCGTGCTACGCCGCGAATGGCTGAGACACCCAGTGGAATGTTGAACTCAATTGGACTCCAAGGTCCGGGCGTTGACACCTTTATCGAGCAGGATTTGGCATGGCTTAATGCCCGCGGTGCACGCACGATTGTTTCGATAGCAGGTGGGACGGCCGAGGAATTTGGCAAAGTCGCAGCAAAGTTGCGGGTGGCAGGTGGTGTCGAGGCTATTGAGGTGAATATTTCGTGCCCGAACGTCGCCGATCGAGGACAAGTATTTGCGTGCAGGAGTGATTCGGCCGCCAATGTTGTGCAAGCGGTTCGCAGGAATAGTGACGGCAAGATGCCAATTTTTGCCAAGCTCTCACCTGATGTCACAGACATCGTTGAAATCGCTCGAGCAGTAGTCTCCGCGGGTGCAACCGGCGTGTCAGTAATCAATACGCTACTTGGCATGGTCATGAACACAACGACCATGCGCCCTGCCTTGGCTGGTGTCACTGGCGGGCTCTCGGGCCCCGCCATTCGCCCCGTTGCTGTTCGCTGTGTTTGGCAGATCAGGCAAGCTATGCCCGAAGTACCGATCATTGGTATGGGTGGAATTCGATCCGGACATGACGCATTGGAGTTCATTTTGGCCGGGGCAAATGCAGTATCGGTCGGTACATCGATTTTTAATGATCCATCTGCGCCGATTCGCATTCAACGTGAACTCTCAAATGAGCTTGGTCAGCGGGGTTTCTCTAAATTCTCTGACGCAGTGTCATACGCTCACCGAAATGAGGATCTGGTCCTAGATCCTGCCCAGGAAAATTTCGCAGATGACTGGGATTTCATCACCGAGTGATCATTAGCTCCAGCTCGTCAGGGCGGACACCCGAAAGGACAGCTACACCGATGGCTAAAGCACCCATTGCAGTCGCTCTTGATGCACCCAATCTCAGTGAAATGAAATCATGGGTGAACGCCGTCTCTCCATTTGTATCGACGGTAAAAGTTGGTCTCGAAACTTTTTATCGGGATGGACCGCGCGCCGTTGAAGTTGTTTCGGAGAGTGGGTGCGAGCTCTTTCTGGACCTCAAAATGCACGATATTCCGAACACCGTGTCAGGAGCTGCGTCCACGTTGGCTGCGTTCCAGCCGACCTACCTCACGGTCCACGCCTCAGGTGGAGCCGCCATGATCGAAGCTGCCGCCATGGCATTACCTGATACGCGAATAACCGCAGTCACAATTTTGACCAGCTTGGATGACGAAGAGCTGGAGCGAATGGGAATCGGCACGCCCGCGCAGGAAACTGTTCTCCTTTTGGCAGCAAATGCGGTGGCGGCTGGCGCGCGAGCGCTCGTTTGCTCGCCGCAGGAGGTTGAGGCAGTGCGGGGAATAGTGCCATCAGACATCATTCTCATCACGCCCGGTGTGCGGCCAGGTGGTGTTAGCGCAAACGATCAGAAGCGGGTCGCCACGCCACATCAGGCCATTTCTTCAGGCGCGGACCTTCTCGTCATCGGTCGTCCCATTACAGGTGCGGTTGAAATGTCCAAGGCGGCTCAGGAAATTGCCGCAGAAGTGAATGTGGCAATCAGTGCCCAGGCGCATCAGTCAGGCATGCAATGAGCAAAGCGCCGTTACTTGTCGTTTCAGGGCCATCAGGTGTTGGGAAAAGTACTGTGGTTCGTGAAGTTCTCACCCTGCTCCCCAACGCATGGCTTTCTGTTTCTGCAACAACGAGGGCGCCTCGTGAAGGCGAAATCGACGGTCATGATTATTTTTTCGTGTCGGACGCACAATTCGATGCACTCATTGAATCTGGGGGACTGTTGGAATGGGCAACCTACGCGGGCAATCGGTATGGAACGCCGCTTGGCCCAGTGGATGAACATCGGGTCAATGGGCAACCGGTGATTCTTGAGATTGAGGTTCAAGGGGCTCGGCAGGTTCGTTTAAGTGCACCCGATGCAACTTTGGCCTTCATTCAACCACCAAGTTGGGGGGTTCTTGAGGAACGCCTGCGCGGACGAGGCACCGAGGCTCCTGAAGCACTCGAGCGGCGACTTGAGATCGCGGCAACGGAAATGGCGGCGGCGGCGGAGTTTGATGCCGTGGTGACGAATGCCACTGTGCGGTCATGCGCGGAGGACTTGATAGCATTGCTCACTGACCCCGAGATCTCGGGGTGACCAGGTCACCTGACCCAGTGACCTGACCCAGTGCCTTGACCCAGAGTCTTGAAGTTGTGAAATGAGGATCCATGAGCGTACGCCCCGAAGGCATCACCCATCCGTCGATCGATGATCTCCTGACCAAAACGGATTCCAAGTATTCCTTGGTGAGTTACGCGGCCAAACGCGCTCGACAGATCAATGCTTATTACGCCCAGTTGGGTGAAGGCCTCCTCGAGTACATCGGTCCACTGGTTGAAACCCATGCTCAGGAAAAGCCTCTATCGATTGCGCTCCGTGAAATTGATGCTGGGCTACTCGTCTCAGAGTCCATTGAATTGGATTCACCCGTTGCCTCAGGTAGCACCGACAACGGGCTTACCTTCGAGGTTGTCGAGGACTAAATTGCCTCGGGTCGTTCTCGGGGTGTGCGGCGGAATCGCCGCTTACAAATCTGTCGAGTTACTCCGCCTCCTGACCGAGGCGGGGCATGACGTAACGGTCGTGCCCACGGAGAATGCTCTGCGCTTTGTCGGGTCGGCCACCTTTGAGGCTCTTTCTGGGAAGCCTGTGTCTACTTCCGTGTGGGATGGAGTCGATCGAGTTGCCCACATTGACATCGGTGCGAGTGCCGACTTAATAGTCATTGCCCCCGCAACGGCAGACTTCTTGGCACGGGCCAGTCACGGGATGGCCAGCGACCTCCTGAGCAATACCCTTCTCAGCGCCACCGCTCCGGTACTGATTGCCCCAGCAATGCACACTCAAATGTGGGAGCATCCTGCCACCGCTCACAATGTCGCGCTATTGAGATCCCGAGGGAATTTCGTGCTCGAGCCAGATTCGGGCCGATTAACGGGTAAGGATTCAGGTGTCGGGAGGCTCCCCTCGCCGTTCAGTATTTTCGATGCAGCAACCGCACTTCTCAGTGGAACGGTAGGTCTGCTTTCGGGTCGACACGTTGTAGTGACGGCGGGTGGCACTCAGGAGAGTTGGGACGCCGTCAGGTTTTTGGGCAATCGGAGCAGTGGCAAGCAAGGAATTGCAATTGCCAGAGCTGCACTCGCGGCGGGTGCACAGGTGACACTGATAACTGGCTCAGTCCAAGAGGCCGTCCCCGCGGGGGTTAACCACGTGAAGGCTCCAAGTGCAGCACAGATGCTTGATGCAGTTCGTGAAAGCATGACGCAACAGCCTGATGCGCTAATTATGACTGCCGCGGTCGCTGATTTTCGCCCTATCGATGTCCAAGAAGGCAAGATAAAGAAGGACTCCAAAAGTCATGAAATTCCAACTTTAAACCTCCAGCAAACGACTGACATTTTGGCGACAATGTGCAGTGAGCGCGGAAGCGCCTCCCTGCCTGTTGTTATTGGGTTTGGGGCAGAAACCGTGCAGTCGGATGAAGAATTGATGGCCCTCGGAGTGACAAAATTGAAAGCCAAAGGCTGCGACATGCTGGTAGTCAACAATGTTGCCCACGGAGCCATTTTTGGTGAGGATTACTCCGAGGTCATTTTCATGGATGCCAATTCACGCCAGAAGCACAGTGGGACCAAGGATCACATCGCTCAGGCTCTCGTGGCTCGGCTTGGATCCATCCTTGAGGGGCTACACTAGGCCGCTGGACCTACACATCACTCACATTGAAACCCAGTGGGGTGGGCGTTGTAATGACGCAAACGAATCAACATGAAGGGGAAACCTGTGGCCCACCGACTCTTTACTTCTGAATCCGTGACCGAAGGTCACCCCGACAAGATGGCCGACCAAATCTCTGACGCTATCCTCGATGATCTACTCCGTCAGGATCCCGCCAGTCGAGTCGCGGTAGAAACCATGCTCACCACTGGTCAAGTCCACGTTGCGGGTGAGGTCACCACAGAGGGCTTCGCTGACGTCATGTCCCTCGTGCGCGATGCGGTACTTGAGATCGGTTACGACGCATCTGAAAAAGGGTTTGACGGGGCATCGTGCGGTATCTCGGTTTCAATCGGGCAACAGTCACCGGATATTTCACAGGGTGTCAATGACGCGATCGAGGAGCGCGAAGGTGGCAGCGCCGATCCGATGGATCGACAGGGCGCGGGCGACCAAGGCCTGATGTTTGGCTATGCCTGCACGGACACTCCAGAACTCATGCCGCTTCCCATTTCCCTTGCACACAAGCTGGCACAGCAGTTGACCGCGGTTCGCAAGAACGGCCAAATGGCCTATCTCCGTCCCGATGGCAAGACTCAAGTGACCATCGCCTACGATGAAAATGACAAGCCTGTGCGCATCGACACCATTGTTATCAGCAGTCAACACGCTGAGGGCATTGATCTGGACGGGCAATTGGCGCCTGATGTTCGCAAATTCGTTGTTGAGCCAATCCTGAAAGATGTTGATCTTGATTCAACAGATTTTCGTCTGTTGGTCAATCCCACTGGTAACTTTGTCGTGGGTGGCCCAATGGGTGATGCTGGTCTCACCGGTCGAAAGATCATCGTTGACACATACGGCGGCATGGCTCGCCATGGTGGCGGTGCCTTCTCGGGCAAAGATCCGTCAAAGGTTGACCGCTCAGCGGCTTATGCCATGCGATGGGTTGCCAAGAACGTTGTTGCAGCCAAACTGGCCACACGCTGTGAAGTGCAAGTCGCCTACGCAATCGGTAAAGCTCATCCCGTGGGTGTATTTGTTGAAACATTTGGCACAGGTGTTGTCAGCGATGAAAAAATACAAGAGGCAGTGCTCGAGGTATTTGATCTTCGTCCCGCCGCGATCATTCACGATCTAGATCTCCTTCGACCAATTTACAAGCCAACGGCTGCCTATGGGCACTTTGGTCGTCCTGCTGAAGGTGGATTCTTCACCTGGGAAAATGTTGATCGGGCAGAACAACTGCGCACCGCAGCTGGCCTCTGATTTTGTTGACCCGTGAATGAAGGGCAGGAGCAGCTACTTCTATTAGCTGACTCTGCTCCTACTAAACGGGCCACAAAGCCAACGAAAGTAAAAAAAACTGAGCCAGCAAAAGTAAATCCGATTGCTCGCGTTCGAGTAGATGTTTCGATTGCACATCTTGACAGGGACTTTGATTATGTTGTTCCGAGCGAGCTCGATGATCAAGTGCGCATCGGTTCCAAAGTTCGAGTTCGATTCAACCGTGCATTAACCGATGCAATAGTGATTGATCGGATAGCAGAGTCCGAATTTTCCAAACTTTCCAGCATCGAAAGAGTCATCGGTCCCGCATTGACACCGGAGACATTGCCCTTGGTGCATTCGGTGTGTCAACGCTATGCAGGCTTGTTCTGGGATGTCGCACGTGCCGCGGTACCAAAAAAACATGGGAGAAACATTCTAGGCGCGACCCAACCGCAGACTCCGAATTCAGTTCAAGCATCCAATTCAGGCGAGGGAACCGATTCCACATGCTGGGACTCGTATGACAACGGACCGAAAGTTCTAGGTCAATTGAGAGATGGAGAAACCATCCGTGGCTGTTGGTCTTCAGCGCCCGCCTCCGATTGGCGCAGGGAAATTCGAGGGCTGATTCACTCAGTCCGTGACGGAGACGGAGAGCATCGTGATCCAGCGGGCATTCTCATTTTGGTCCCTGATGTCAAAGATGTACGCCACTTCCTTGAACTCATGGGCGACTCCTCTGTGGAGGTGCTGACAGCGGAGTTGGGCGAGGCTGCACGCTACAAAGCATTTCAGCGTATTCATGCAGGTGTCAGTCGCGTGGTCATTGGAACGAGGTCGGCTGTATTTGCCCCTGTGGCTAATCTCAAAGCGATCGTCATGTGGGATGACGGCAATGACACCTATTCAGATCCACATGCACCGTACTGGGATGCCCGTGAAGTGGCCGCACTCAGAAGCCACGAATCAGAGTGCTCGCTACTGGTGGGGAATACGAGCAGGTCTGTGGTGACTCAATCCTGGTGTGAAAGTGGATGGGCCATCGACATTTCACCTTCGAGTGCGGCTAAAAAGAGTGTCATGGGGCGAGTGCGTGCGGTGGTACCAGAAGATGCCGCTCAGGACCCAGCGCAAGCACGAATTCCCCGAATTGCTTGGCAGGCGGCACAGAATGGCCTCAAGACTGGACCAGTCCTCATTCAAGTGGCTCGCAAGGGCTACATACCCGTCATCATGTGCCTCGATTGTGGGGCAGTTGCTACCTGCAAGTGTGGAGGAGCAATTCGAACGGTGCGCCATGGCACTGGATCTGTGACTCACTGTATCCGCTGCGGCATACAAGCATGGCGATGTAGCTGCGGTGGAAATCGAACCAAAGCGCTGTCCATAGGTGCCGAGCGAACGGCCGAGGAAATCGGACGGGCCTTCCCAGACACCCCAATTTTGTGGTCTCAAGCAGATCGCATGATCGATCATGTGGACAGTACGCCTCGAATTGTTGTTGCCACGCCCGGTGCAGAGCCCATGGCGCTCGGTGGCTACTCAGCGGTCATTGTTCTGGACGCGTCCACGAGTGCGCCATCTCTCTTGGCGCAGGAATCATTACTGCGAAGATTCTTTAATGCGGCGGTGCTCGGTTCATCGAGCGCCTACATTGTGATTGCCGCGCCGGCTGTCGAGCGTGCCGTCCAAGCCGTAACTCGCTGGGATGCGCGCTGGGCTGCCTCACGCGAACTCTCAGAACGACGCGAAGCGCATCTGCCACCGAGCACAAGGTTTGTCCGTATTGACGGTGCTCGGGCAGACATCGAGGCCTTTATTGCCAACATTCAAGCGATGATGCTCTCCGGCCGGAAAACTCCACGGGACACAGAAGGGGATTATTTCTCCATTCTCGGCCCCATCGACCATGTCAAACTCGATCACGTGAAACTCGATCACGTGGATGAGGAGCAAGTTGGCGATACTCGAGTCCACGCATTTCTGGCGGTGAATCGCTCGCGCGGAAGCGAACTATCCAAACATTTGTTGGAGTTGACTCGTATACGTTCGACAGACTCAAAGAGCGGGCACGTACAAGTGCGTGTCGATCCCAGAGATTTCTAGTCACCATCAACATGATCTAGACTCCCATCATGGCCATCCAACCCATTCGAATCTTTGGTGACCCGGTTTTGCGAACGCCGGCTGCAGAAGTTGTCGATTTTGACAAGGAGCTTCGAAAGTTGGTGGCAGACCTGACGGACACAATGCAAGAGGCCCCGGGTGTTGGATTGGCCGCGCCGCAACTTGGGGTGTCCCTTCGAGTTTTCACTTACTGGGTCGACGATGACCTGGGTCACGTTGTGAACCCAACTTTGGATTTGTCCGAGGACCTTCAGATCGGTGAAGAAGGATGCCTTTCTCTACCAGGGCTATCTTTTGACACTCCACGCTCCATGAGTTTGGTGGCAAAGGGTTTCAACATGTATGGCGAACCCATTGAGTTAGTTGGGTCTGACCTGCTCGCCCGTTGTGTTCAACACGAAACAGACCATCTTGATGGAATTATCTTTATTGATCGTCTTGACCCCGAGACTCGCAAAGAAGCCATGAAAGCTATTCGTGCGTCAGATTGGTTCGGCGACGACACGGTAGTCAAAACAAGCCCGCACGCTTTATCTCAAAAGTGGCTTTAGGGTGCGGTTAGTTTTCGCTGGTACGCCAGCCGCGGCTGTGCCTGCCCTGCAACTCTTAATCGACTCGCATCACGAGATTCTTGGGGTACTGACACAACCGCCATCGCGGACCGGAAGAGGGCGCACACTCATCCCCAGCGCCGTGGAACTATTAGCACGTGATCATGGCATTGAAGTGTTGGCGCCAGAAAATGTGGCTTCTGCGACAGAAACATTGCGTGCCTTGCAGCCCGACTGCATTCCGGTAGTCGCCTATGGCCAAATCATTCCAGTAGACATGCTGGCGATTCCCGCCCTCGGTTGGGTGAATCTCCATTTCTCTTTGCTGCCGGCCTTGCGTGGGGCAGCGCCGGTCCAGCATGCAATCTGGGGCGGAGATCAAATGACTGGTGCCACTACCTTTCTCCTCGATCAAGGCATGGATACCGGGCCCGTCCTAGGAACCATGGTTGAGGCGATATCACCGAGTGATACTGCAGGATCGCTCCTGCACAAACTTTCTGAGTCGGGAGCCGTACTGCTGCGTCAAACTATCGATGCACTTGAACAGGGACTCTTGACTCCCGTTGCTCAACCCAGTGACGGGGTCACCTACGCTCCAAAGATCGAGAAGGCCGACGCGCGAATCAATTGGGAACACCCGGCTATAGAAGTTGACCGGAGAATCAGGGCCATGACGCCCGCGCCCGGGGCATGGACAACCAGCCCCGACGGTGAATCTTTTGTCATTGACCCTGTTGTGCTTATTGACTCAGAACACAGCCTCGGTCCTGGGGAGATTCGAATTGAAAGAAATCGGGTTCTCGTGGGCACCGCCACCACGGCTGTTGCACTCGGCATGCTGACGCCTCAGGGACGCAAGTCCATGAAGGCTGCCGACTGGGCTCGAGGATTACGGCAACCGCAGGAAAGGTTCATGTGAGCACCCAGAGCAGCATTGATATCCCGCGCAAGGCCGCATTGGAGTTGCTGGGTCTCGTGCGAGATGAGGGCGCCTATGCCAATCTGGCACTGGCCCAGGTCCTCAAGAACAATGCGCTAAATGGGCGCGATGCGGCATTCACGGTCGAACTGGCCTATGGAGTCTTGCGAAATCAAATGCTCTACGACTCCCTTGCGCAGGAATGCGCGGACCGAGAAATTACTGCCATCGAGCCAGCCCTATTGGACATCATTCGAATGGGCATCCACCAGATCGTGGCAATGCGAGTTCCAGATCATGCTGCGGTTGACTCAAGCGTGAATCTGGCCCGACTGAATGTCAATGATGCCCACGGAAAAGCGAAAGCTGGGTTTGTGAATGCGATCCTTCGATGTGTAGTGCGCAATTTTGAATCGGATTCCTCAGAAATCAGCACGCAGGATTTGAGTCTCGCAGTGAAATACTCTCACCCTGAATGGATCATTGATTCCTATCGCGAGGCCCTCATCGCCTCGGGTCGCTCAGCATCAGAATTAAAAGCGCTGTTGAAAGAAAATAACACTCCTGCGAGGCCTGTACTAGCAATCCGGTCAGGTGAAAGTGACATCGACGGAACGAGTTCTGGCCGTTGGAGTACTCAGGCGCGGGTCGTCGAGTCCACGGTGCCGCAGGACATTGAAGCAGTTCGATTGGGTCATGCAATCGTGCAAGATGAAGGTAGCCAACTCGTTGCGCAGGCGTTCTTACTGTCCCAGCCGATAGGTCCTGAATCGGCATGGCTTGACATGTGTGCAGGTCCAGGTGGAAAGGCGGCACTGATATCTGACTCCGTGCCATCTGGGGTTACATTCATCGCGGTCGAGTTACACGCTCATCGAGCTCGACTGATTGAGCGAATCATTAATCCCGAAACGTCAGTCCTGGTGGCAGATGCCAGGACGCGTCCGTGGGGCAACCAGTTCTTCGATCGAATTCTGGTGGACGCCCCGTGCACTGGACTAGGTGCATTGCGCCGCAGACCTGAGGCTCGGTGGCGCAAGCAAGAGAGGGATCTCTACGAGCTGACCTCACTTCAAGAGGACCTTCTCAATGCCGCATTAGACAGCGTGCGCAGCGGAGGAATCGTCTGTTACGTCACATGCTCACCGCATGTAGAGGAATCCAGAATGCTGGTGCGTTCGGTGCTCGAAGAACGTGGAGGTGCTCAATTGGAGGATGCGCGACCCCTCTTCCCAGGGATCCCCGATCTAGGATCAGGACCGGATGTGCAGTTGTGGCCTCATGTCCATGGAACAGATGCAATGTACTTTGCATTGATTCGACGCAACTGATTAATGTATTTAGATATTCCGATATTCTGACAAGGTGCTGATATCCCCGAGTGTTCTCAATAGCAACCTTGGCGCATTGAATGCGGAAATCGCGAAGGTTGACGGCGTCGCGGACATGATCCATTTGGACGTCATGGACAATCACTTTGTTCCCAATCTGACATTTGGTTTACCAGTGGTGCGCGATGTCATAGAAAACACTTCACTTCGGGCTGATGTCCACCTGATGATCGACGACCCTGATCGCTGGGCGCCCGCATACGGTGAAGTGGGGGCATTTTCGGTGACTTTCCACATTGAGGCGGCACGGAATCCTTCGACTGTAGCCAGGGATATTCGCTCAACAGGGGCTCGATCCGCCGCGGCATTTAAACCTGGAACTGGACTGGAATTACTAAATTTCCTTGTACCAGATCTCGACATGATTCTCATCATGACTGTTGAACCCGGATTTGGAGGCCAGTCATTCATGAGTGACATGATTCCTAAAATTCGGCGGGCACGGGAAATTTGTGGGACCGAAATCTGGATCGAGGTCGATGGCGGAGTGAGTCGAGACACCATTGTTGAGTGTGCCGAGGCCGGAGCCAATGTTTTTGTTGCTGGTTCGAGCGTCTATCAATCGGGAGACCCTGCGGCAGAAGTCGTTGCACTCGCGCAACTCGTGAGTCGAGCCTAGGTGGTCCTCAAGAATGATCGGGAGCTGATGTTCCGTGCAATTTCGTTGGCACAGTTAGGTCCTGAAAGTGATAATCCCCGAGTCGGCGCGGTGATTGTCAAAAATGGCACCGTTGTAGCCGAAGGGTTTCATCGTGGAGCTGGGACTCCTCATGCGGAAATTGATGCACTGACAAAGGCAGGTGTCGATGTACGGGGAGCAACCATGTACGTATCACTGGAACCCTGTAACCACCAAGGACGCACGGGTCCATGCTCGCAAGCGATTATCAATGCCGGGATTAGTCGAGTTGTATTCGCAGCCAGTGACAGGTCTTCATCGGCATCCGGTGGTGCGGCAACTCTTGATCGTGCAGGCGTGGAGGTTGTTGCAGGAGTCGAGTGGGAATTGGCGGAGCGAATTAATGGTCCCTGGAATTATTGGGCAAAGACGGGCATGCCGTTTGTCACATGGAAGTTTGCTCAATCACTCGATGGCCGAGTTTCTCGAAGCATCGGGTTGTCCACTCGGATAACGGGACCTGTGGCTAATGCTTTCACTCAGGACCTGCGCGGTCGCGTGGGTGCAATCATTGTCGGAACCGGCACAGCGTTGATCGATAACCCTGCTCTGAACGCCCGTGATGAACAGGGCGAACCGAGTAAGCGTCAGCCAATTCGAGTGATCATAGGAAATCGAAATATCCCGGCAAATTCGCGCATTTATTGCACGCCAGGCGGAGAAATTATTCACTTTCACACTCGAAACATTGATGCTGTCATGGGTGAACTAGGCAAACTTGGTGTATCCCATGCGCTGCTGGAAGGTGGGCCAAAACTGGCGCGCGCATTTCTTGATCAGGGCCATATCCAAGAGGTTATTGCATTTACGGCGCCCGTTTCCTTTGGCTCGGGACCCATTTCGCTGCCCGCAGCTAGTGATGCCCGCGAGGGCAGTAGGGCAGTCTTTCTGAGCGGAATACACGCGGAGGTACTTGGGGGAGACTTGCTTGTCCGCGGCGCCATAGGGACTCGTTAGAGTCTGAACATGTTTACTGGAATTGTTGAGTCGCTGGGAAAAGTGACATCGATCTCAACAGGTGCAGACTGTGCGCGAATTGAGATAAGTGCGCCCAAGGTTCTGACTGATGCGGTGGCTGGGGTGTCCATCGCCGTCAATGGAGTGTGCCTCACTGTGGTCAATTACGATGCTGAGAAATTCACCGCAGACGTTATGTTGGAAACACTGAATCGAAGTTCCCTCGGTGAATTAGAAGTGGGCAGTACTGTCAACGTCGAGCGTGCCGTTCCTGTCTCGGGGAGGCTCGGAGGTCACATTGTGCAAGGGCATGTTGATGGCATCGCTCATGTGCTTGCGATCGACCCGCATGAAGAGTGGACTGTTGTCACGATCGAACTCCCTGCTTCACTTGCTCCCTATGTCATAGAGAAGGGTTCGATAACGGTCAATGGGGTGTCACTAACCGTCGCTTCTGTGACAGATCCGTCTGCTGATTCACATCAATTCACCATCTCATTAATTCCAACGACTTTGGCCGAGACAAATCTTGGTTTAGCTCAGGTGGGTCAACGTGTCAACATCGAAGTAGATGCTCTCGCGAAATATATGGAAAGAATCCTGGCCTTTCAGCAGAAGGATAAATCATGAGTGGCGGCAATGCACCAGAATTCAGTGTGTCAACACCGGGAATGAAAGTGACGATCGTTGCCTCCCAATGGCATGAAACGGTCATGAACGCCCTCATCGCGGGGGCTACATCCGCGTGTGAATCTGCGGGTGCCACCACGGAACTCGTTCGAGTGCCCGGGGCTTTTGAACTGCCCTTGGGCGTCCAGCGCGTGGCTCGCCTAGCCAAAGTTGAAGCCATCGTTGCGCTAGGAGTTGTTATCCGAGGTGGGACACCGCATTTTGATTACGTTTGCAGCGCGGCAACCGAGGGTCTGCTTCGTGTTTCCCTGGATGAGGGGATTCCCGTCGGTTTTGGACTGCTCACCGTTGATAACGAGCAGCAAGCGTTCGACAGGTGTGGATTGCCTGATTCACCTGAAAATAAGGGTGAGGAGGCGGCCCAGGCCGCCCTGCTCATGGCGCTCCAGAGTCAGCCGCGCGATCAAAGTGTCGGCTTTCGCTAGAGTTAGATTATGTCCGGTCCTAATCCCGAAAAGAGTTTTGATTCACTCTTTAATGAGCTAGCGGACCGCATTGCTCTTGGCGGTGATGATTCACGCACGGTAGAACTCATTCAATTGGGCACTCATGCGATCGGCAAGAAAATTGTTGAGGAGGCGGCAGAGGTTTGGATGGCCGCCGAACATGAGGGCCCAGAAGCGCTCTCTGAGGAAATTTCACAACTGATTTACCACATTCAAGTGCTCATGCATGCGCACAATTTGTCGTTACATGACGTGTACAAATATTTATAACTACCATTCGTCTTCACACCATCCAGTCAACAAACCATCCAGAATTAAACGAACAGGAGTCATAGCGTGGTCCTCAGGGTTGCCGTGCCAAACAAGGGTCAATTAGCCGAGCCAGCTCGGGCTATCCTGAGGGAAGCCGGTTACTTGGCTGAAGCGTCATCCAGATCATTAGTCGTGCACGACTCGGTGAACGGCGTCGAATTCTATTTCTTGCGACCAAAGGACGTAGCCATCTATGTTGGTGCAGGCACCCTCGATCTCGGAATCACCGGACGTGACATGTTGCTAGATAGCAGGGTGGATGCACGAGAACGGATGCAATTGGGTTTCGCCCCCTCAACTTTTCGCATCGCAGTTCCCAAGGGAACCATCACTCAATTCTCGGAATTAAATGGCCTTCGCATTGCCACGTCGTATCGAGGTTTACTGGAGGCATGGCTCAATTCACAAGGTATCAATGCTGAAGTTGTTCAACTCGATGGTGCTGTGGAAAATGCAGTGGCACTCGGAGTGGCAGATGCTGTCGCCGACGTGGTTGCAACAGGTTCGACATTGAGGGCAGCAGGATTAGAAACTATTGGTGAACCAATCTTGGAGTCGGAGGCCGTTCTCATTGGGCCGCTACGGTCAGTGACCTCAAGCGTCGAGGAAACATTTCAGCGGAGACTGCACAGCGTGTTTGTGGCGCGAAGCTACGTGCTCGTTGATTACGACATCGCAAATGAAAACCTCAAAAGTGCTTGCCAAATTACACCTGGCATTGAGTCGCCAACTGTTTCGACATTACAAAATCAGTCTTGGTCTGCAGTGCGATCAATGGTGCCAGCAGCTGACATTCATCGCGTCATGGATGAGTTGTATGCACTTGGTGCCAAGGGAATTCTGGTGACTGACATCCACGCTTGCAGGCTTTAGGGTACTGAGTTCGCGCGTCTACAAGTGCGTCTTACAAGCGCGATTACGCCACGTGCACTCCGCGTTTGAGCCAGTAGACGGTGGGAAGTTGCACCAACGCGACACAACCCAGAATTGCGAAAACCATGCTCCATGAATCAAAAAGATCCAGTAGGAAGCCCGCCAAGAACGGACCTACCGCCGCAGTCGTGTAGGTCACAAAGAACGCCATGGCCGTCAACCGGGCCGCACTTTGTGCATTAGAGCTATATTCGCTGAGAAGCCCTAGTGTCATGGCAAATCCTCCGCTAAGGAAAAACCCGAGAATGAGTAGCGTGAGCCAGGGTAGGAAATCAGGTAGCCA
>JALRGY010000027.1 GCA_023253325.1 Candidatus Nanopelagicales bacterium
GGAGTTCATATTCGCTTTCGCCTTGGCCTGGACCATCGACTGCAAGTGTTGCCATTCCGCGCTCCAAGAACAGTTGCTCGGTGCTGCGCAATTCTTCTTTGGTCGAATCAAGTCCACTGATCATGATGACGATTGGAGGTCGATCAACTCCCTGCGGTTTTCTCAGGATTGCGGGTAGTGCTGTTCCTTCAAAAGGGATCAGCACGCGCTCTCCCGCAGGGGAAAGATATGGCAAGGCCTCATTGAGCGAGTCCACCGCGCGCATGTGTACTTCGCGCATTTTTTCTGGGTAATCAACAAAAACGAATTTTCCAAAGTGGTAGTAGACCGCTGCGGTCGATAGGTGATTGCCAGCGGAGCGATATCTTCCCTCTTCCAATGCTTCGCGCCCCAGGGCTTCCTGTTGTGCCCCGGCCTCCGCCCAGGCATCAGCCCAATCACTCCAATTCATTACCGCTGCAGTAATCGAGTTGAAGTCGGAGACTGCGACACCGTTGGTGGTGAACCTCGGCGCCCAATGAGCCGTGGCTTCTTGGACCAAAGTGTCACGTTGATCACTTGTTGACGGATTCATGCGCAGACCTCGCTCTCACTCTGAATACTGTGCCCGTGATGACATTTGAATTTACTGACAATGAGTACGCCGCGCGTAAAACCAAGACGTTGGCTTTGGCCGCCGACAAGGGGTGCGACCGTGTTATCGCGTTCGGTGAGAATCGCAGCGGTGTCGCTGTCACGTATCTGACGGGATGGTCGGTGACTCGTGCGGCAGTTTGTTCCCTTGATAGCGCAGGAACTCAGATGTGGATTCAATTTCCCAACCACGTGCCCTACGCCCGGCGAATTTTGCGTGACTGCGAAATTCACGAGTTGTATGGAAACTGGATAGAACAGGTTCTGGCTGGCAAGGGGGCTTCGGTCGCCACCCTTGGTCCTGTTGACCCCAGAGTCAAGGCCCATGCAACTTCTCATGGGATTGAACTCATTCCCATTGACCGGGAGCACGCGGTCCTGCGCACGACCAAATCGGATGAGGAAATCGCGGCCCTCAGACTGGGGGGACAGGTCAGCGACATTGCTGCCCAAGAACTCATAGCCGCGTGCGTGCCCGGAGCCAGCGACTGGGACCTGTTGGCCGCCGCCAAGAATGCTTACACCCGAGCAGGTGGTCGTGACTACATTTGTTATATCTGCGTCACCGACATGATTGACCCGGACCGAGATGTTCCCAGTCAATTCCCCGAAGGTCGAATTCTGAAGCAAGGTTGCGTCGTCACCTTTGAGTTGAGCGCCGCAATCGCACCCGAATACCCCGGGCAAATTCTTAGAACAATCACTCTGGGCGAGGCTATTGATCCCTACCCTGCGCTCATCAAAGTCGCCGAGAAAGTCAAAGCTGACATCAAGGCCGCCATGGCACCTGGGACCAACACACAGGAATTGATTGCGATTTCCGCGTCGATTGAAAACAGCGGATTCACAACGACGGATGACCTGTTCCATGGCTTTGGCATGGGTTACCTCGAACCCGTTGGAACGTCGAGTTCGCGAACACCGTGCCACTCCCCCAGCGTGGATTTGAGTGCGGGAATGGCACTGGTTATTCAGCCCAATGTGACGCTCATTGATCACTCGGCCGGCGTGCAAACTGGCGAACTCGTCGTTGTCACAAGTACTGGCATAACTGACATGCACACCTTGCAGACTGGACTTATCACTGTTTAACATCATTGAATTGGACGAGTTCATTGTTACTTCTCGATCGCCTTGCCCAGATACATGGATGCAACCTCAGGATTGTCTGCGATACCTGCAGCATCGCCTGTTAGTCGCACGGTTCCTTGTTCCATGACCACACCGTGGGTCGCGAGGTTCATTCCAAGCCGCACATTCTGCTCAACGAGCAGAACCGTGCGACCCTCACTGGCCATATTGCGAATCACCGCGGCGACTTTGGCAACTGACTTTGGGTCAAGACCCAAGGATGGCTCGTCCATCAAGACGAGGGAAGGATCAAGAATCAAAGCACGACTGATTTCCACCATGCGTCGTTGCCCACCAGATAGGTTGCCCGCTTTGTCGTGGGCCCGCTCTTTAACAATTGGCATCATTTCCTCAACCATCGCGATGCGCGACTTAAGGAGCGCTCGTTCTCTGCGAATTGGATAGCCTCCCAACATGACGTTCTCATGAACGCTCATGTCAGGGAATAGCGCGCCACTCTGAGGCACTTGGGCGATGCCCAGTCGCAAGATATCTGCGGGAGCTTTGCCACCAATGGCTTCAGATCCCAAGGTCACCGTGCCACTTGATGGCTTGAGCAAACCACTGATCACTCGAAGCACCGTGCTTTTGCCTGCACCATTGGGACCAACAATGCAGGTGATGGTTCCTTTGGCCAGTTCGAGCGATAGCCCCTGGAGTACCAAGCCGCCGCCGTATCCGGCTTCGACTTTATCCATTGTGAGAACGGTTGACTCAGACACTGGGAGCCTCCAACAGGTGATCAGGGCCGAGGTACGCCTCGATGACAAGGGGATCGTTGCGGATTTCCTCAGGTGTGCCGGATGTCAACACTTGACCTGCAGCCAACACATGTACTTTGCTGCACAGGCTCAACACCAACGGGATGTTGTGTTCAACGATCAGGACCGTGGTTCCTGCTTCATTGAGTCGACGAATGACATTGGCCAGTTTCTCAATCAATGTTGGGTTAATCCCACTGGCCGGCTCGTCCAACAAAATAATGCTGGGCCTTAACATGAGCACCTGCGCGAGTTCAACAAGTTTTTGCTGACCAAAGCTCAATGCGGCTGCATTCTGTTTTTCAAATTGGGCTAGGCCCATAAAGTCGAGAATTTCGCGGGCCCTGTCGACTTCCTCGCCTGAATAGCGACCAGCAACCATTTGCTTTGCCGAGGTTTGTTCCAGTGGTGCTACCAAGTTGTCCAGAACGGTCATTGACTTGAACAGGCGGGTAATTTGGAAAGTTCGTCCCAATCCCTCGTGCGCACGAGTCCAGACACGGTCCTTGGTGATGTTCTCACCGTCAAGCAACACTGAGCCACTGGTTGGGGTGAACGTCCCTGTCATACAGTTGAACAGAGTGGTCTTGCCCGACCCATTGGGCCCGATAAGACCGGTGATCGTGCCTCGCTCAACAGTGAGGGAAACTCCATCAACCGCACGCACACCACCAAAGGTTTTCACAATATCCTTGACCTCAAGAATATTGTCGGTGTCTGTGCCCGATTTCCGGGCGCGAGCCTTAATGGCCGATGTATCCACTTCAGTGCTTGAGTTTGCAATAGCAGTTTGATCAATGAATTTGACCGTGTCACCCTTCTCGCGGCGACGTTTAATTGCTGCTGAAATCGTTGGCAGCAAACCTGCAGGCAAGAACATGACAACCAGGATCAAAACAATGCCCATGATCAATACTCGTGCACTCACTCCGCCCGCGCTGACAGTTGCAAATTCATTTGCAAAGGCAATGATGAATCCACCAATGACAGGGCCCCACAAGGTTCCGCGTCCACCAACAAGGGCAGCCAACACGAGGATGACGCTGGTAAGAATTCCAAAGGCACCAATGGGGTTGACAAAGGACAGGTACTGGCCATAGAGGACACCTGCCACGCCAAATGGAATAGCACTCAGTGCGTAGGCCGTGATTTTGTAAAGCGTCGTGTTAATACCGATGGATGCCGCCTTGCCTTCATCGTTGCGAATCGCTACCAAACCGGCACCGAGGCGAGAGTTCATGACAAACCAAGCAAGGAGGATTGTCAGCAGCAGAACGGTGAAGAACATGTAGTAATACGGGATGTTTCCGAATTCCTTCGCCCACGGTGGTGGCGGAACCACGATTCCATCAGCACCACCCGTGATCGGCTTTGCCACCTGAGCGAGCAACTGCATGGACCACAACACTGCGATCGTGATGATGACGAACGCATGGCTGCGAGACCTCAGGACAATAGCGCCGACTCCGATTGCAACGATTGCTGCGAAAATTCCCCCCAGTGGCATGAGGTACATCGGCTCGATGCCCCAGGCCTTGGAAAGAATGGCCCCGGTGTACATGCCGATACCGAGGTACACGCTGTGTCCCAGCGATACATAACCCGCAAGACCTGAAATCAAGTTCCAGCCTGACGCCATGATGGCCAACAGGAAACATGCGATAATTACCGACTCCTCGTAGGTGCTATCGGGGAGCAGCACGGGGAAAAGTGCGAGTAGAAGCAACAGCAGTAACGGTACGAGGACCCGAGGCTCTCTTAGTTTCTGCATCACGCAACGTCCTCTCGAGTCTTGGAACCCATGATTCCCTGCGGGCGAAACACCAGAATCAACAGAATCGTGCCGTAGAAGAACAGCGGAGCCCACTGGGGAACAAATGTGGACGCAAAGGACTCCATGGTTCCCAGAAGCAATGCCGCAATGATCGCGCCAGGGATGCTTCCAAAGCCACCAAGAACGACGACGCCAAGAAGTCGAGCGATCCACTCGTAGTGAGTTGCGGGGAAGATCGGATACATGATCGCGAGGAGTACGCCGCCAACTCCGGCGGTAGCAGCTCCGATGGCAAAGGCGAATCCAGCTGCCTTTTTGTGCGAGATACCAACGAGTGCCGCTCCATCGCGGTTCTGTGAGGATGCTCGCAGTGCCCGTCCTGCCCACGAGAAGCGCAGGTATGCGTAGATGGCACCAAGAACTACAATCGCAAGAACGCCTGAAATGAGTTGTGGATAAGGCAAAACAATTTCGCCTAATTTCAGAGACTCCGTGAAATATGCGGGAGTGACCGACTTGAATTTATTTCCAAATGCGAGGTTGAGGATTCCCTCCATGGTTAGAGCCACACCGAACATCAGTAACACGGTCATGCCCGGTCCCTGCGGTGCCACGCGAATCAACATTCCGCGATAAATGGCCCAGCCGATGATTCCCATCATCGCACCCATCACTGGGATCAACAGGAGAGGTTCCATTCCGAACATATCCCAGATCTGCCAAGTGAATAGCGCACTAAAAACAAGAAATGCTCCCTGCGCAACGTTGACAACGTCGAGGACACCGAAAATGAGAGTCACACCAGATGCCAGGAGTGCATAAATTCCCCCTAACAGGATTCCGTAGGCAAGTACCTGCACTATTTGCACGGCGTGTCCTCCTCGGGGAAAGTATCTGCGCGATGAATTTCACTGGATTAGATCTACTAAAAAAACTGGCTTACTTTGCGTGAATAAAAAGTGTGGGAACTTGGTGAACCCTGATAAGTGAATGGTGGGCGGCCTTACGGGGGGACGGGCCACCCACCATTCAGTCTTATTTTTTGGTTACTGCAGATTCAGCTACTTCCAGGCTGGCTTTGGCATTACGAGTGTGTCACTCGTTGTCAGGCCTGCAGGAGCAACGATGTTCACCGTGTCTCCCTGCCATTGAGCGAGAAGGAACTCGCCCTGTGGGCGACCAATCTCATCCCATGACAGTTCGCCGAGGATCGTTGTCACTGGATTTGCGTGCAACCACTCCATGATGGTCGGGTTGTCCAAACCACCAGTTGCTTCAACCGCTGCTGCTAGAACCTCGGCTGCTGCATAGGCATCAGCTGCATCCTCTGCAGGGATACCGGGGCCATTTTGGGCCTCGTACTCTGCTAGGAATTCAGCGTTACCAGGTGTAGGAGCCTTTTCACTCCATGACACTGCGTAGAAGATGCCGTCCTGGTTGCCTGTGCCAATTGCATCGGTGAACTGAGCACCGTTACTTGGAGCAGACGTCTGGAACAAGATGTTAGGTGAGAAACCAACCTGAATCATGCTCTTGACCAAGTTGACGCCATCTTCGAATACGGCACCCTGAGCAACGAGATCTGGCTTAGCGGCAGCGATTGCGCTGGCGAAAGGCTGGAAGTTCGTTGTCTCTGGTGGGTACATCTCCGAGTAGACGGTCTCAACACCCATTGCTTCGAGCTGTGCCTGCATTGACTCGATCACCGGTGCGGCGAAGGGGTCATCTTGAATTGCATATGCAGCCGTCTTGGGCTTTTGATCGTCGGGCAGTGCCGCGATCGTCGCTACAAATGGGTTCGCCTGATTCGGTGCAGTCGCCTGCTGAGCAAAGAAGTAGTACTTGAAGTTCTGCTCAAAAATCTTGGGCGATCCACCCGCAGGGGCGACGAGGACCATCTCATTGTTCTCTGCCACGGCAGATGCTGGGTAGTTCAACAATGATGAGAATGTTCCAAGAAGAAGATCAACCTTCTCCTCGTTGATGAGACGGTTGTAGTCGGTCACAACCTGCTCCTGGCTGCTTGCGTCATCGAGGACAACAAGCTCCACTTGGCGGCCGAGAAGACCTCCATTGGCATTGGTGACAGCTGCCCAGGCGTTGTAACCCTTCTGAGCCTCTCCACCGGGCTGCGAGAAATCACCGGTCAGTGGCAGTGAGATACCAATACGGATCGGATCTTCACTTGCTGCTGATTCTTCTGCGGATGTCTCCGCAGCCGATTCAGTTCCCGTAGCTGCATCTGTGTCACCATCGCTTGAACTGCAAGCACTGGCAACCAGACTTACTACTGCGAGTGATGCAACGAGCGCGCCAATGCGTCCTCGTGCACCTAATCTTCCGTGTTTCATGCGTGACCTCCAGGTATCGCAATCGATTGCATAACGGGACAATGTCCCTTTCTGATTACTTTGTCAATGACTTTGGCCAATTTGTTTCCAAAATGATTCCTATGAGGGAGTAAGGTGCGATCCTGTTGGCGCACAGTGCGCTCAAAATCGGAAACCACATGGCTCACGATTGCAGTGAAGGGATCCTCATGTCTCAGGTAACAGACCACCTTCGAATAGGTCAATTCAGCGAGTCACCCGTGCTGGCAGCCGCCCAAAAATTAGGACTTGACGCGGAATTTGGCGTCACCTGGAGCACCGAGAAAGTTGTCTCCTCCCCCGGTCAATTCAAGTCCCTTGACTCAGGTGACATTGATATCGCGGTCACGAGTCCCGATAACGTGATGCTGTACGCAACGACCGACAAGAACCCTTTGAGCACGCAAATTCCCATCACCTTATTACGCCCAATAGACCATGGCCTCGGGCTCACATTCTTCACCCGACCCGAGGTAAATAGTGTTGCCATTGTTCAAGATTCAGCACTTGGTGTGGATGTTCTGAAATCGGGTTTTGCCTTTTTACTTTTCAGATTGATTAATCACATCGGTGCCGATGTCGAGAAAATATCCTTCACTGAAATCGGAGCGACCCCCAAGCGCGCTCAAATGATTCTCGATGGTCAGGTGGCAGGGAGCATCCTCAATGCCGAGTCCGCCGTGTTAGCGCAGGAATCAGGACTCCATGCTTGGGCAACCTCGGCAGACCTCTATCCGGATTACCTGGGAACCGTACTCGCAGCTCGCAGCAACACCATCACCCCTGCAGTTGAACGACTCGTTGCCATGTGGAAGGAAACCACCATGGCGCTTCTCGCCATGTCCGCACAGGAAGTCAGCGCGGTGCTGAGCGATGCCAGCCCGGCGCTAGCCACCCCTCAATACGTGGAAATTCTGCAATCACCCGTCTTCGGTCTGATCGAGCGCGACACAGTGCAATTGTCTGATCTCGAAACATTGAGAGAGATTCGAAGCGCTGCAGGTGCCTACACCCCAAGTGATCAAGTCTTGGATAATCTGGTTTCCCGTGCCTAATTGGACTCTTGAGCGCACCTTAGGGTTTCTGCCCTATGCAGTATTTATTGCTACTTTTCAGCGCTCGGTAGTTGCACCCATGCTCCTGGGAATGGGGCAAGACTTCGACGTCAATCTCGCCACCATCACACTCTCCATGAGCGCATACCTATTGGCTTATGGCCTGGCGCAACCTGTGTGGGGGATCATCTCTGATCGATTAGGCAGGACCGCAACACTTCGACTCTCCCTAGTTCTTGCGGGTGTCCTAGACCTTGTGAGCGTTATTCCTATGGACATAGGGCCCTTCATCGCATTCCGCGCTTTGGCCGGGGCCATGATGGCGGGAGTGTTTCCCACCGCCGTCATTTTCATCGGTGACACCATTAGCGAACCCAGAAAACGACAACCAGCGATCGCCCACTTGCAAATCGGCGTAGCAATGGGACTCACATTTGGAACCGTTCTAGGCGGCATCGGTATCGCAACCATTGGTTGGCAGGCATTTTTTATCGCCACTTCACTGGTGTGCTTCATCATGGCGATTTATGTCAAGGGAATGCCCAATCCCAAGCCAGGAATTCATCGACTCCCAATACTGCGTTCATTTCAGGTCGTACTCTCAAACGGTTGGTCTTGGCTGCTGTTTGGGCTCGTATTTGTAGAGGCAGCAGTACTGCTCGGGGTATTTACACTTGTGCCAGCAGCGCTTGAGACGACGGGTAGTTCGGCTGTCATTGCAGGGCTTGTCACCGGCGGATACGGTCTATCGGTTCTGGTCACCTCCCAAGTAGTGCGCCTCAAGGCTCAAAATGTCCATCCACATCGCTTCCTCTTTTATGGAGGAAGTGCATCAATCATCGGGTTTGCAATCTTGGCTGTCTCAGTGAATGCATGGACAGTCTTCATCAGCGTCTGTTTCCAAGGAATCGCTTGGGTGCTCATGCACACAACACTGCAAACATGGGCAACAGCTCTATCTGACAAGGCACGAGCAATGGCAGTCTCGCTTTTTGCCGGCTCTATGTTCCTGGGAAATGGCGTCGGTGCTTATGCCGCCAGTCACTTGCTCGAATTCAATGGAACTGTCACACTTTTCACCATCGCTACGTTCACCATGGTTGCCTTGACGGTGGTATCTGTAGCGGCACAAAGGCACTATTCACACCGCACGGCATCGTGATCGCCTAGGCTGACCATGTGTCCGCAACGTTAAAAGATATCGCCAAAAAGGTCGGCATCCACCCCGCAACGGTTTCCCGCGCCCTCAATCCACGGACAGCGCATCTGGTCAACCCCGCGACGGTTGCAAAAGTCAAGAAAGCCGCAGCGGCCTTGGACTACCTGCCTAACCCCATGGCGGCGGGACTTCGAACCTCGCGATCCCACACGATTGGTGTCGTCATACCTGACCTGAACAACCCACTGTTCCCCGGAATGGTGCGCGGCATACAGGACACACTTGGACGTGCCGGATACACACCACTATTGGTCAATACTGACAACGATCCCGACATTGAAAGCCACCTGGTCGCTTCATTGAGTGCCCGCCGAGTGGATGGCTTCATTCTTGCAACTGCCCGGCGCGATCACCCACTTCTCGCCCAATTGAGTGAAAAATTCCCAATTGTGCTCATTAACCGGGTATCAGACAGTGTGCAACTCCCCTCAGTGGCCGCTGACGAACAGCACGGCATTCGACTTGCCATAGAACACCTCTATGGACTTGGACATCGAGAAATCGCGCACGTTGCAGGTCCCGCCTGGTCTTCAACGGGACATGAACGTTCGCAGGCCTTCACCCGCAGCATGAAGGACCACGGGCTAGTGACATCGAAACGAATATCTGCCGTGAGCTCATGGAGCATCGAGGCAGCAAATGAATGCGCCACCCGACTAATTAAGGCGGACCCAGCCATCACAGCGATTGTTGCGGCAAATGACCAACTCGCCCTGGGAAGCATTGCGGCCATCAAAGGTATGAAACGTCGATGCCCGCGCGACATCAGCGTCGTGGGCTATAACGACATGCCGTTCATGGATATTGTCGATCCCCCACTCACCACCGTGCGCGTGCCACAAAATGACATTGGCTCCGAGGCTGCACGTTTGCTCCTGAGCATGCTCGTTGAAGAAGGTTCCACGTCAGTCAAACAGGTCAGGCTCACCCCCGAACTCATTCTACGAAGTTCGACCACACACCCGAGAGTTGAGAAGTAGCAGTGAAAAGCAGAACCATTGGTTCAGGGAACGCGGCACTGACGGTCAGCGAAATTGGCCTCGGGTGCATGGGCATGACCTACGCATACGGAGCAGCGGATCCCGATCAAATTCGCGCAACACTTGATCGCTCCATTGACTTGGGAGCGACCTTTTGGGACACCTCAGACTCCTATGGCCCTTACACCAATGAAGAATTGCTCGCACCATTTGTTCAAAAATATCGGGATCAAGTGGTACTCGCGAGCAAGTTTGGTCAACAATTTTTTGACGATGGCACCCGTGGCGTTAACGGGTCCCCCGAATACGTCAAGCACGCTTGTGACGAAAGCCTGCGCCGTCTAGGCATTGAGACGATTGACCTCTACTACCAACACCGCATTGATCCCACTGTTCCAATCGAAGAAACCTGGGGGGCACTCGCAGAGTTAGTCCAGGCAGGAAAGGTGCGCTTCCTTGGATTAAGTGAAGCATCCGCTGAGAGCATCCGGCGTGCGCACGCGGTGCACCCCGTCACAGCTTTGCAAACCGAATGGTCCCTATGGACGCGCGATGTTGAAGTGAACGGGATCCTTGCGGCTACCCGAGAACTCGGTATTGGATTTGTTCCATATTCCCCGCTGGGGCGCGGATTTCTCACAGGCGCAATCACAAGTAATGAGCAAATCGCCAGCGATGACGGGCGCAAGCAATGGCCTCGTTTCCAGGACGACGCGATTCAAGCGAACCAACAGATTCTTCACTCATTGCAAGACATTGCGAGTCGGGTAAATGCCACGCTGGCTCAAGTTGCCATCGCTTGGTTGCTCGCACAGGGCGACAATGTGGTCCCAATTCCTGGTGCGAGGAAAGTGCATCACCTCGAAGAAAACTGCGCAGCCACTGAACTTCAACTGACAGCGTCTGACATCACAGCGCTCAGCGAGTCAATCCACGCTGGTGTTACTAGCGGTTTGCGGTATCCGCCTGCGATGATGAAGTCAATACAGACTTAGGTGTTTTTCGCGCACTTGCATTGATAACCACTGCTGCAAACGCCAGCAAAACGCCACAAATAAGTGGAAGGTCAATCGTGTGGGCCACTGCAATGTCAAGAATGAGTGATCCCAACAATTGACCTGCTATGGCCAACAAACTGAGACGCAATACTCCAACCTTGCCCACAACCCAAGACGCGGTTGCGATAAAAACAACCCCGACAACTCCCCCAAGATAAACCCAAAGTGGCCCCGAGGGTAAGGCAGCAACTTGCCCTTGTCCCAATGCAACATAGACCGAAAGTAGAACGGCGAGTGTCAAAGCCCCAACCACGAAATTCCACCATGCGGCTACCAGCGGCTCCGATGTCGCAGCAGTAACTCGGCCATTAATGGCTTGTTGAACTGAAACTCCAACCCCCGCGAGAAAACTGATCGTGACTGGAACGATGGGTACGTCGGCAGATCCGAGTCTGCCTGAAACTGCCACGATAACTGCGCTCACACCTACAAGGGCCGAAACAACACGAAGTCCCGTAACCGACTGCCTACCATGTGGACCCAAACCGAACTTGTCCACGATGAGCGCTGATGCACTTTGACCTGACACGAGTGCGACAGCAAACAGAGCAACACCTGTGACCGGCACGGACACGCTCTGGGAGAACACGAAGAACGCACCAAAGAAGCCACCAATGATCATCCAAGGCTTAAGATCACCGCACCGGACAGCATGAAAAAAACGACCAACGCCTCCCCGACGGCTTGAACTGATCACTACGAGAACGCTGGCAAGAATCAGGCCCACACTGAACGAGATCGTGGCCGCCTGCAGTCCGTTGTTCAACAGATCAGACAGAGACCCATTGGCTCGAGATTGAATCGCCGTCAGCGAACCAACGACAACTGCTGCCAGTGAGGGTCCGAGTGCATAGCGAGCTTGCATGTGACTAATGGAAGAAATGCCGCGTGTCAGTGAAATACATTGTTATGCCGGCTGCTTCAGCAGCTGCAATGACTTCATCATCTCGGACTGACCCGCCCGGTTGAACCACAGCCGTGACACCCGCATCGATCAGAATCTGGAGGCCATCAGCGAAGGGGAAAAAGGCATCAGAGGCGGCAACACTTCCCGCTACGCGCTCACCAGCGCGATCCACAGCCAACCGAGCAGAATCAACACGATTAACTTGTCCCATGCCAACACCCACGGCAGCCTGATTCTTGGCCAACAGGATTGCATTGGACTTCACGGACCTGCATGCACGCCAAGCAAACTCCAGATCTCGCATTGTTGCGCTGTCTGCAGGCACGCCTGACACAAGTTTCCATGAGCTTGTGGCATCGCCTTCCGCGTCAATGGCATCGCGCGTTTGAACCAAAAGCCCACCGGAAATGGAACGTGATTCCCTGTGCATTCCCGGGTGCGGCCCTGGAACTCGAAGAATTCGCAGGTTCTTTTTCTCACGAAGAATAACAAGAGCTTCGTCATCGAAGTCTGGAGCAATTATTACTTCAGTGAATACCGGTGCCAATTCACGAGCCATCTCGCCCGATACCGCACGGTTGCTGGCCACCACTCCACCAAATGCGGACATTGGGTCGGTCGCATGTGCCTTCAAGTACGCCTCTTCGATATCAATACCCACGGCGACTCCACAAGGATTAGCGTGCTTGATGATCGCAACCGCAGGTTCGAGAAAGTCATAGGCCGCCCGACGTGCAGCATCCGCATCAACATAATTGTTGTAACTCATGGGTTTTCCGTGAAGTAGTTCTGCGCTGGCGATCCCTGGCTCGTGGGTGAGATCCCGATACACCGCAGCACCTTGATGAGGATTTTCTCCATATCTCAGGTGGTCGTTGAGGGAGTATGTAAAACCCTGCCATGTGGGGAATTTTTGTCCTTCAGAGTTGACCGCAGAAGCAAACCAATTCGCCACCGAAGTGTCATAGGTTGCTGTATGTGAAAACGCACGGCCAGCCAACTGTGCACGCATTTCCAGCGAGGTGCCGCCCGAAGCAAGTGCACTCACAATTTCCGGGTAGGAAAGTGGGCTCACCACCACTGCAACACTGGCAAAGTTCTTTGCTGAAGCTCTAATCATTGCCGGACCGCCAATATCTATTTGCTCAATGCATTCATCAACAGGCGCACCACTTGCGACAGTCTCGTTAAATGGGTAGAGGTTCACAACCACGAGATCAAAAGCTGCGATACCGAGTTCCTGCAACTGGCTCACATGATCGGGGTTTCTGGTGTCCGCAAGGAGGCCTGCATGGATACCAGGGTGCAATGTCTTGACGCGGCCATCAAGGCACTCGGGAAATCCAGTGACTGAACTCACCGGAGTGACGGGTACTCCGCAGGATTCAATCACCTGAGCGGTGGATCCGGTTGAAACAATCTCGACACCCGCGTCATGGAGACCTCTGGCCAACTCCTGAACACCACTCTTGTCGTATACCGAAATGAGCGCCCGGGAAATTCCACGCATGGTCATGAAAATTGTGCCTCTCCGTTACCTTTTGAAAAATCGGAATTGATCACTCGGGAAACTGTAGCGGGTAACAAAGTTCGCTCAATCTGCTTGATTTGTTCATGCAGATCTGCCTCTGTGACGCCAGGCTCAATAATCACAGATTCCTGCGCCAAGATCGGGCCCGTGTCGACTCCGTGATCGATCAGGTGGACAGTTGTTCCCGTCACCGTCGCACCCGCGTCCAAGGCATCGCGAACGGCATGGGCACCCGGAAAATGCGGAAGCAAAGCTGGGTGTGAATTAATAATTCGGCTCGGGAAAGCGTCAACAAAATCGGCATCCAGCACGCGCATAAAGCCCGCGGTCACAATGTAGTCCGGATCCAGTTCAAGCATTTTCTTTTTAAGTGCCACACCCCACTCGCTGCGCGATTCGTAATCATGCAATGGCACTTTCACCACAGGAACTCCATGGTCGACCGCGATGTCAATGGCGCCACACCCTGGTGCATCGGTTACAAGCCCGACAATCTGTGACCCAATGTCGGACTCAAGGAGTGATCGAAAGAGAGTCCCTGAACCAGAAGCCATGACCACGATTTTCTTCATTCCAGCCTTTCAGCCGGGTCATTGGTCACGGGATTTCCTGTGAGTTTTTGATAGGCATATGTTGTCACGAGGGCCGCGATGGGAAGCGCGACAATCGTTGGGATTCCCCAAAAAAGCCCAGAAATTAAATATGCAACACCGCTGACAAGCAACACCAAGATGCTTAGGGACCAGTTCTTTCGAACAATTCCCACACTCGATTTCAATGCCAAGAATGGACCGTATCCGCGATCAAGGGCAAAAAATGGTGCAAATTGAAAGAGCAGAAGGGCGATGAATGCTGGGACGACCAGCAGGAAAAGTCCAGCAGTGAAAGCGATCATGATGATGACAATTGTGAGTAAGAATTGAACAAAATATTTGCCCAGGAATGTGTCAGCAAACCCGATGCTTGCACCCATGGAGACGTGCAATGCACCTCGGATTACTCCCGCTGTTGCCAGAAATGATGCGAGAACGAATACCAGCACCACAAGCATGCTCAGCACCAAAGTGGGGAGTTGCTCTGCGACACAATTTTCCATGGCCTGTGCGTCAAGACTGGAACCGTTCGAGGCAAGACCTCCAGCATTGAGGCACAGATCGAATGATTGTGAAATGGGATCCGTAGCAAGCTGCTGCCCAAACTGCAGGATCGTGACGATAGCGGCGAGGGCGATAAAGGCCAAAATATTTCTTTGGTAACTTTCCCGGGCCCAATTGATGGCCGTGCTTAGTCGAAATGGCTTCATTGGTTCCCGTTGTCCTCTGGTCTTTCCAAGTCATCGACCGCCCAGTTGGCATCGAGTTGATGTGGTAACTGATCGTGCACTGGTGGCGACACAACCCGCACTTTGGGTCGTTTTTTTTCGAAGAGTCTGCGAGGAAGCGCGGAGACAGGCGCCGCTCCGAGTATCAACAGAATCCATGCAAGCGTCGCTGCCAATGTAGCGTCGGGACCGATTCCCACGAGTCGAACATCACCCAAGTTCCCACTTGAAATGACAACGAGCAAAAAGACGCATAATGCCGCGACAAGGGCGGCACCCAATGCAAGGACCATGCGAATCAAAACTGGTTCGGCGACCTTGCGCCGAGCAATTCCGATGCCAACAAAGGCTCCCACCGCTACGACTATGGCGGGCAATAGCCACGACACTCCACTTGAATTTGATGGAAGTGCCGCCAAAATGGGTAGCGGAGGTAACTGGGTTGGTGCGGTCGACGGAATGAATGGGGAAATAACAGCTTCGGGGCCGATTACAAACCCTGCGCCGAGCATGTACGTCATGGCCCAAACAACCAACACGGGTAGGTAACCCAAACTCAGCAGCAGGATAGCGAGAAAGCCACTGAGTCCTGGGCTAAGTCCATTGGCCAATTTGAGCACCTCGGCGAAGTTGCCAACAAGTTGAACCGCAACTAACAGGGCGGCGATCCCCGCCAAAGTGAGCAGTGCCGCGACTCCTCGAATGACCATTTCTCGAGCGAGGTTTGGGAGTATTTTAAGTGGGTTCTCTGGCAAAGCTGCGAGAATTCCTACTGCTACCGCCGAAAGGCTGACCAAAAGCATGACGAGGAGTGCACGGATCGGATCAAAGGACACTTCAACTGAAGTGGTCGACATCGCTGCCAATGTTCCAAAGGCGGTGTAGATCACGACCAGCAGAACACCGCCCGTCAGCGCGGCAACTGTTAGTGACCCACCAGCCCGAGCGAGCACGATTCTTCGCCCTAGTGACCTTCCTGATCCCAATAAAACCAGCCAAGGAATCAGCACGAGTCCCCACGGCACGAGTGTGAAAACAGCCGCCCCCAATTTCGGCGCGACCCCGTTGATAACCAGCCAGGACCAAAGGGTTGTCTGCGCAAATGATTTTCCTGTTACTTGGCCGCCATCACTCAATATAACGGGAGCCATGACCAAGACGGTGACTGCAACCGTAAGTAAAAGGGCCCTCAAACTGTAGGTGATTCCCCAGAAAATAGCTGTCAACTGGGATTTCTGAGAAATCTCGCGAGCGGCGTGAACCCCGCGCATAAAGCTTTTTTTGGAATCAGCTTCTGGGGCCGAGCTCTGGTGAACGTCATCAGCACTCGAGGCGGTGATCACGGATGAATCACCAGTCACCGCTTGCTCAGGGTTGTGCAGATCACTCACTAGCCCAATCTAACGAAAAGGTGGCCCGATCGGGATTTCACCACTCGGTAAAACGAGCTATCCGTGAATGAGTAACCACAGGGCCGCAAGAGAGCTGAGCACAAGAGCGATCCGGTAAAACCAAATCTTGGGCAAATGGCGAAATATCACCGAACCAAGAGCTGCCCCTGCAATGACGACGGGCACGAACCAGGCCCCTGACAGCAAAGTTTGGGTCGTGAGAAGGTCAAGATTGATGAGCAATGGGACTTTTGACAGGTTTACAAATAGAAAGAACCATGCCGAGGTGCCCATGAACGTGATCGTGGAAACCCGCATGTTTATCAGGTAGAGACTCATGGCAGTTCCACCTGCATTGGCCGCCATGGATGTCATGCCCGCAAGAACGCCGAAGAAACCTGCTTTGACCACGCGTACTCGAGAACTGTCTTCCAACTTTTCCGATTCGCCGCTCTGGCGCATTCTGCCCACCTCAAGCAGTACCGAAATCAAAATCAAAACTCCAAGCATGCGACTCAGAGTTGCGGACGAAAGGACTGTGAACAGAAACGCCGTCAGTAACAGGCCCGCAAGTACTCCTGGGATAAGGCGCAGAATGAGACGCCAATTCGCGTGCGATCGGTATAAAGCAAGAGCGTAGATGTCACCTACGAGTAGAAGTGGGATGGCAAATGCAGATGCCACACCTGGAGTCAGAACGGCCGCTAGGACTGGACCAGCAACAACTCCTGCAACAGGCATGGCTGTTTTCGACATGCCATACAAGAAAATTGCCGATGCAATGACCACAATGGAGAGCGCACCCCACTCAGAGATCATCTGAACCTGATCATCGGAGCGCGTTCAATTACGAAAGAATTTCACGCATCAATGCAGCGGTCGCACTCGGTGTGCGTCCCACTTTCACACCAGCCGCCTCCAGAGCCTCCTGCTTTGCGGCAGCAGTGCCTGAAGAACCGGAAACGATCGCTCCAGCATGACCCATGGTCTTGCCTTCAGGCGCTGTGAATCCAGCGACGTAACCGACAACGGGCTTTGTCACATGCTCTTTGATAAAGGCTGCAGCGCGCTCCTCAGCATCACCGCCGATTTCTCCGATCATCACGATGGCATCGGTATCGGGGTCATTCTGGAATGCTTCAAGTGCATCGATATGCGTTGTCCCAATGATTGGATCGCCACCAATGCCGACGCAGGTGGAGAAGCCAAAGTCACGGAGTTCATACATCATTTGATAGGTCAGCGTGCCTGACTTTGACACTAGCCCGATGCGACCCGGCTGAGTGATGTCAGCAGGAATGATTCCTGCATTGGATTGTCCTGGACTAATGATTCCAGGACAGTTGGGCCCGATAATCCGAGTGGTGCCAGCATTCACCGCATATTGAAAGAATTGCGCCGTGTCATGAACCGGGATTCCCTCGGTGATCACAACACACAGCGGAATCTTGGCATCGACGGCTTCTTCGACAGCGGCTTTGGCGAATTTTGGTGGGACGAAAACAACAGAAACATTTGCTCCCGTCGCAGCCATGGCATCAGCCACGTTGTTGTAAACGGGAATCCCGTCAACTTCTTGGCCAGCTTTGCCCGGGGTCACACCTGCGACGACTTTGGCTCCACTCGCCACCATGCGGCGGGTGTGCTTGGTTCCCTCGGAACCGGTCATTCCTTGGACGAGGATCTTGCTGTCTGAGTTCAGCCAGATAGACATTGTTATTTCGCTCCTTTACGGGCAGCAGCCAGTTCTGCAACCTTGCGTGCCGCGGCATCCATGGTGTCAACAAGTTCAATGAGTTCGTGGTTCGAGTCCTGAAGAATTTTGCGACCCTCAGGTGCATTGTTGCCATCAATTCGGCAGACAATCGGCTTGGTCACCGAGTCACCCAACTGTTCAATTGCCTGCAAAATTCCGTTGGCGACCGCATCACACGCAGTGATACCACCAAAAATATTGACAAATACGGCTTGTACGTCTGGATCGTTCAACACAATGTCCAGACCATTGGCCATCACTTCAGCCGATGCCCCACCACCGATATCGAGGAAGTTGGCCGGTTTGATGCCTCCAAACTCTTCACCCGCATAAGCCACAACATCAAGTGTGCTCATGACTAGCCCTGCGCCATTGCCCACGATTCCGACATCGCCATCCAATTTGACGTAATTCAGGTGCAAAGACTTGGCACGGGCTTCAATGGGATCAATCGCTGAATCAGCAAACTCTGCATGCCCTGGTTGGCGGAATGCGGCATTGTCGTCGATGGTGACCTTGCCATCAAGGGCGAGCACCTCACCGGTTGGTGTCAACACCAGCGGGTTAACTTCAACGAGCGTGGCATCCTCGCGGACCGTAATCTCCCACAGCGTTACCAAGATGTCGGCGACCTGAGCCCTGATGGCCTCGGGGAACTTTGCTGCCTCAACGATTTCGCGCGCTTTCTCCGAGCCGACACCCTCAAGTGCATCTACTCTGATTTTCGCGAGTGCGTCGGGGTTGTTGACGGCGACCTCTTCGATTTCAACACCACCCTCGACGCTCGCCATGGCCAAGAAACAACGATTGGCGCGATCCAGCAAGAATGACACGTAATATTCTTCAGCGATGTCAGCTGCATCGGCGACTAGTACCTTGTGGACCATGTGACCCTTGATGTCCATGCCCAGGATTGCGGTGGCCACCTCGCGGGTTTCCTCGGAATTCTTTGCCAACTTCACGCCGCCGGCCTTGCCACGCCCACCCGTCTTGACCTGCGCTTTAACAACCACGGGGCCGCCGATGGACTCCGCCATGGCGACAGCTTGATCAACGGTCTCGCACACATCACCCGAGGTAATGGGGAGTTGGTGTTTGCCGAATAGTTGCTTGGCTTGGTATTCGTACAGATCCACGCTTACTCCTTGAGTTCACTGAACAGGTGAGGCACCGAGTCTAGTCTTTCAGCGTCCGAGGCAACACTCGCATGAATGTGATTTACAACCCATCCAGTCAGGAAGTTGAGTGGATCCCAACATTGTTATGCACCCAATCCACGACATCGGATGTTGGCGTGCCTGGTGTGAATATCTCGGCGACACCAATCGCCTTTAACTCATCAATGTCGGACTCCGGAATGATTCCTCCGCCAAAGACCACGATGTCTGATGCACCTGCCTGAGTCAATTGACTCATTCATTCAGGGAACAAAGTCAGGTGAGCTCCGGAAAGAATAGAAATACCAATGACATCAGCATCTTCTTGGACAGCTGCTTGGACAATTGCAGCTGGAGTTTGGTGTAGCCCTGTATAGATAACTTCAAAGCCAGCATCACGCAACGCTCGAGCAACAACCTTGGCCCCGCGATCGTGACCATCGAGCCCTGGTTTCGCAATAACAATTCTGATGGGGCGAGTCATATCTGCCATATCGACAGGGTAGCCCATGTGATTTCAGGCATTAACACAGTTGGTCGATTACACCGCCGCAAAGCCCTCCCTCTAAGGTCATGCCATGGCTCAAGGTTCCGCTTACTCCATTGTTATTCGCATGCACGTAACTCCCGAAGTTCACGCTTCCGGTGCCATTGTGACCGCGGTCACTAAGGCGGGCGCGGTCATCACGGGACTGGACGTCACCGATTCCGGACACGAGGTCACGGTTTTGGATCTGAGTGCACTGGCCCGGGATCCTGAGCATGCGGAGGAGATTCGTGATTCTCTCAACGCGATCGAGGGCT
>JALRGY010000028.1 GCA_023253325.1 Candidatus Nanopelagicales bacterium
GGGGATCAGGAACGAATCGCACTTGATGCTGAATCAATCGCCACCAAGGTTCGTGCAGCCACCATAAATGTCAAGTAGTAACTAATGCATACTTCACTCACTCGAAAGGAAAATCGTTGATTCGCACCGTGCAAGCAGGAAATCTGTCCCGCGAAAATGTGGGGCAGACTGTCACCCTCGCAGGGTGGATAGCCAGTCGTCGAGATCATGGCGGCGTGGCGTTCATCGACTTGCGAGACGCAAGTGGTGTGACTCAGGTTGTCATTCGTGACACGGCCATGGCTCACGATTTGAGGGATGAGTACTGCATTTCAGTAACGGGCGTTGTTGAGTTGAGACCCGAAGGCAATGCAAATCCCGAACTAGCTTCGGGTGAGATCGAAGTCATCACTGAGTCCCTCACTGTGCTCAGCCAGTCAGCTCCATTGCCTTTTCCCATCGATGACCGAACCAATGTCAACGATGAGATCCGACTTCGCTACCGGTACCTCGATTTACGCAGGAAATCTGCAGGTGATGCGCTACGCATGCGATCCAAGGTCAGTCACATCGCTCGAAGCGTGCTCATGGATCAAGATTTTGTCGAGATCGAAACTCCAACCTTGACACGATCGACGCCTGAAGGTGCACGTGACTTTCTTGTGCCGGTGCGATTAAAGCCCGGACACTGGTATGCACTACCGCAATCTCCCCAACTCTTCAAGCAACTACTCATGGTTGGGGGCATGGAGCGTTATTTCCAAATTGCACGCTGCTATCGGGATGAGGATTTCCGCTCGGACAGACAACCCGAATTCACCCAACTCGATATCGAGATGAGTTTTGTTGACCAATCTGATGTCATTGCTATCGGAGAGAAGGTCATCAAAGAAATTTGGGCAGGAGTCCTGAACTATTCAATCGGTGACATCCCACATATGACCTACCACGAGGCAATGCGTCGATTTGGTAGTGACAAGCCAGATTTGCGCTTCGATCTCGAACTCTGCGACCTCACAACATTTTTTGAGGCAACTCCCTTCCGAGTTTTCCAGGCGGAATACGTCGGTGCCGTTGTTATGCCCGGTGGTGCTGACCAGCCTCGTCGCGCATTCGATGCCTGGCAGGAGTGGGCCAAGCAACGCGGCGCCAAAGGTTTGGCTTATGTCACCGTCACGGAAGATGGACTCGGCGGGCCAGTTGCAAAGAATCTGAATGAAGCGGAACGTGATGGTCTTGCAGCAGCGGCTGGTGCTCAAGTAGGTGACTGCATATTCTTCGCCGCAGGGCGCGCGGCTGATGCCCGACCACTTCTTGGCGCTGTGCGCAACGAGATTGCTGAACGTCAAGACTTGATCGATCATTCCGTGTGGAGTTTCGTTTGGATTGTCGATGCTCCCATGTTTGAACAGGTACAGGATGACTCCGGTGCTTGGGTGTGGACGGCCGTGCACCATCCGTTCACGTCACCGAATGCGGAGTGGATCAATAGATTCGTTGACTCACCGGGCGAAGCACTGGCGTGGGCCTATGACCTCGTATGCAACGGGAATGAGATTGGTGGCGGCTCCATTCGTATCCATCAGGCAAACATCCAGTCCCAGGTTTTCTCCGTATTGGGAATCGATGAGAAGGAAGCCAATGACAAATTTGGTTTTCTGCTCGAAGCCTTCGCATTCGGCCCACCACCACATGGTGGAATTGCATTTGGCTGGGACCGGATTTGCATGCTTCTGGCGGGCGCGAATTCTTTGCGCGATGTCATTGCATTTCCCAAGACGGGTGGAGGGCACGACCCACTGACTGGCGCGCCCACGGTCATCACCGCAGCCCAGCGCAAAGAGGCGGGGATTGATGCAAAGCCGAGTGAACCAGCGGAGCAGACTGAATCTGCCAAGTCATAGGGATGACCAGTTGTTAGCGCGCGGAGCAGATCAGTGAGTCTTTTCGAATCTGACGAGCAGTCTGCGAGTAGGACCCCACTGGCCGTCCGAATGCGTCCTCGGACATTTGAGGACTTGGTAGGCCAAGGCAAGGCCCTGTCCGTTGGGGGTCCCGTTGAACAATTACTTAGCGGCAATTCGTCGGTCTCCGTGATTTTGTGGGGCCCGCCGGGATCAGGAAAGACTACGATCGCCTCGCTGCTGTCAGCTCACTCGGGGAGCAGGTTTCAAGAGTTATCAGCGGTCACCGCGGGCGTTAAAGACGTTCGGGCAGTTATTGATTCTGCCCGGGAGCAAATGAGTTTGTACTCTCGCGGCACCGTCCTCTTTGTTGACGAAGTGCACAGGTTTAGCAAATCGCAGCAAGATGCACTGCTCCCTGCAGTCGAAAACGGCTGGGTCACCTTGGTGGCAGCGACCACAGAAAACCCCAGTTTCTCAGTGATCTCTCCATTACTTTCGCGGAGCGTCGTCGTACAACTCGCTCTCCTAGATGGTCAAGCGCTAGGACACATCCTTGATCGTGCTTTAGTCTCCGAGCGAGGTCTCAACGGACAATGGTCAGTGACCGAGGCTGCTCGGGATTTGATCATCGATGCCAGCAGCGGGGATGCTCGCAGGGCGCTCACTGCACTCGAAGCGTCAGCTAATGCCGCCTCTGCCCGAAGCAGTGATGTGATCGACTCTGAAGATGTTCATACTGCAGTAGCGGTTGTGGCATTGAACTACGACAAAGACGGTGATTCGCATTACGACGTGATCAGTGCGTATATCAAGAGCATGCGTGGAAGCGATCCCAATGCCGCGCTGCATTACCTCGCACGCATGTTGCATGGTGGTGAAGACCCTAGGTTCATTGCAAGGCGACTCATGATTTTGGCCAGTGAAGATATTGGAATGGCCGATTCGAGTGTTCTTCCGTTGACCGTCGCTGCGGCTCAATCAGTGGCACTCATAGGCATGCCCGAGGCCCAGATAATTTTGGCCCACGCAACCATTGCATGTGCCATGGCGCCAAAGTCGAACAGTGTTGTGGCAGCCATTGGGTCTGCCATGGCGGATGTGGAGCGGGGACGCGTGGGAACCGTCCCGGATCATCTGCGTGACGGACACTATGCAGGAGCCGCAGGGCTAGGGCTCGGGGTTGGTTACAAGTACCCGCACGATTTCGACAGCGGGGTTGCTGCGCAGGACTATCTGCCTGAGCTTCTTCGGGGCTCAGACTATTTTCAGCCGACCAGCCACGGGGCGGAAGAACGATTAGCCACGATCGCGCAGCGCCTCACAATGCTGCGTGAAGGGCGCTCGTTAGACTGAACTATGCGCAGATTGGTGTGGGCAAGTCTCGGGGCTGCTGGTGGAATATTGGCCTATCGCAAGATTGAGCAATTCGCTGCTGACGCCAAGGATAAGGGTGTAATCCTCACAGTCACTGATGTGTCCAATTCCGTGCGTGGCTTGGCTGCAGGAGCCAGTGATCAGATCGCTCGTTACCGTGCCGGTTCGATCCTGCGTGACGCTGCGTCGGAGAGCCCAGTTTCAGGGCGGGCTGCTGCCATGGTTCGAACTCAGTCATTTGAATAAGCATCGGAAACTTTCCCCTCAACGCCTGTGATCAAGGAGCAGTAAAAATGGATTCCGCGGAAATTCGCACGAGGTTCTTGGCCTTCTTTGCCGCTCGAGGGCATGAAATTGTTCCGTCTGCCTCATTGTTACTCGATGACCCAACGTTGCTCTTCGTCAATGCTGGCATGGTGCCATTCAAGCCCTATTTTGTTGGTGAGGCCCCAGCTCCATACCCACGAGCAACCAGCGTCCAAAAGGTAGTTCGAACCCTTGATATCGAGGAAGTCGGTAAAACAACACGTCATGCTTCCTTCTTTCAAATGGCAGGAAATTTTTCATTTGGCGACTACTTCAAAGAGCAAGCGATCCCATTGGCATGGGAATTGCTCACAACCTCCATTGCTCAGGGTGGCTACGGATTTGATCCAGAACGGCTGTGGGTAACCGTTTTTGAGGATGATGACGAGGCCCAAAGGATCTGGCATGAGGTCGTTGGTGTGCCGAATGAGCGTATCCAGAGAAGGGGAATGCTCGACAACTACTGGTCAATGGGCGTTCCCGGGCCGTGTGGTCCTTGTTCAGAGATCTACTTTGATCGTGGGCCTGATTACGGAGTTGAAGGTGGGCCTATCGCGGACGAGAATCGGTACTTAGAGGTATGGAACTTGGTCTTCATGCAATTTGCGCGAGGTGAAGGTCCGGGCAAGATCGACTATCCAATTCTTGGAGAGTTACCCGCTAAAAACATTGATACGGGCATGGGCCTCGAACGAATGGCTGCAATTTTGCAGGGTGTTGACAACATCTATGAAATTGATACGACTCGTGGAATCTTGGACACAGCCTGCTCTATCGCGGGTGTCACATATGGTGAAAATGAAGCCACGGATATTTTGTTGCGAGTTGTGGCCGATCACGCGCGCACGTGTATTTTCCTTATCTCCGATGGAGTCATCCCGGGCAATGAAGGCAGGGGATATGTCCTCCGACGTATTCTTCGCCGAGTCGTGCGCAATATGAAACTCCTTGGCGCTGAGGAGCCAACAATGGCTCGTCTGGCTGAGGCATCAATCCTGGCCATGGCTCCTCAATACCCGGAGCTCAATGATTCACACAGTCGAATAATTAGTGCGGTGAGCGCTGAAGAGCTTTCATTCAATCAAACTCTTGCTGCAGGTTCATTGCTCTTTGACCAAGCTGCGGAACAAACTCGGGCATCAGGCTCCAAAATTCTCTCCGGTGCCAAGGTTTTCACGCTGCATGACACCTATGGCTTCCCCGTGGATCTCACCATGGAAATGGCCGCTGAGGCAGGGCTTGAAGTTGACAGGGATGAATTCACCCGCCTGATGGGCGAGCAACGTCAACGAGCTAAAGCGGACTCGATCGCTCGAAAGAGTGACTTCGCTTCAAGCACTGCTTATAAAGACATTCTTACCAACGGTGGTTTAAACGAATTTCTTGGCTATTCCGAATCGGTCAGTGACGCTGTCATAACAGGAATTGTCATCGATGGAGAAGCCGTACCCGCGGCGAATAATTCTTCGGCTGGAGTGGGGAGTTCGGTTGAGTTGATACTTAACCGCACACCCTTTTATGCAGAGGCTGGCGGTCAACTCGGGGATCATGGAGTTGTGACAACCGCTCAAGGTGCGGTCATGAAAATCACCGATGTGCAAACACCCGTCGCAGGACTTGTACTACATCGAGGTCATATAACTGAAGGCGAATTTGTTGTTGGCGACCCAGTTGTCGCGAGTGTTGACATTGAACGCCGCAAAGCAATTTCGCGAGCACATACCGCAACCCACATGGTGCATCGCGCGTTCCGTGAGCGACTTGGTGAGACGGCAACTCAGATGGGGTCCGAGAACTCGCCTGGTCGTTTCCGTTTTGATTTCCCGAACCCTGAGCCAGTCAAGGCGCAGGTTCTGCGTGACGTCGAGCAGCATGTCAATGCGATGCTCATTGAGGATTTACCGGTTCATGCGCAGTTGATGTCCCAAAATGATGCCAAAGCGATGGGGGCCATGGCACTTTTCGGCGAGAAATATGGAAACGAAGTACGTGTCATATCTGTGGGAGATTGGGCCCACGAGTTGTGTGGTGGAACTCATGCGCAGCGGTCTGGGCAATTAGGTCTTGTCACGTTTCTCAGTGAAGGCTCAGTTGGCGCAGGTGTTCGTCGAGTTGAAGCTCTCGTGGGGGCTGATGCTTATAACTACATGGCCAATGAGCACGTCCTGCTCAACGCGGTCACCGATCTTCTCAAGGTGCCCTCTGATCAGGTTCTTGATCGCATTGAGCGCACCATTGCAAGTTTGAAAGAGGCTGAAAAAGAGATCATGCAACACAAGCGTGCTGCTCTTGAAGCTGATTTTGATCAGATCGTTGGCAGCCCAGAACAGTTTGGTGATACTTCGCTTTGGGCCTTCGAGGCGCCTGCAGGTGTGGATTCCCAGGGTTTGCGTGATTTAGCCCAAAAGGTTACTTCGCGTGCGACCGGACCTGCCGTGGCTGCTGGCGCTGTCCGTGATGGAGACAAGGTGTTGGTTGTTGTTGGCGCCAATGCATCTGCAATAGATTCAGGGGTCAACTCCAAAGAAATTCTTGCGGTCGCTTTAACTGAGCTTGATGGCCGCGGAGGGGGGAAACCTGAGTTTGCTCAGGGTTCAGGTACAAAGGTCGATGCGATAACTGCTGCATTGGACAAGGTTCGTGCGCATATTCGGAATGCCTAACACGATGGGCGTTCGAATTGCATTTGACGTCGGCACGGTTCGCATAGGTGTGGCAACTAGCGATCCTCATGGCATTTTGGCGTCGCCACAAGAGACAATTGCGGCAGGGGACGAATCGATCGCGGCGGCAATTCGTCGGATTTCAGATTGTGCAGCAGGAGAAATTTATGTTGGATTGCCTCGCACAATGAAGGGGGGAGAAAGCGATTCCACCAGGATGGCGCGCGAATGGGCCAGTCAATTAGAGGAAAAGTTGCAGAGGCAAGTTATATTGATTGACGAGCGACTAACCACTGTTCAAGCACAGGGCGCATTCACGCGCGCTGGAAAAAATACGAAGCAAACACGTTCACGGATCGATAGCGCGGCGGCAGCCGTTCTGTTGCAAGGTGTACTGGATTCCCACGGAAGGTAATGATGTCCACCCTTGATGACCTGTTCACGGATGGCGATCTTCCCCCGTCGCGACATAAGCGGACTTGGGGTCGGTACACGGTCGTCACCGCCCTCGCGTTTGGGTTGATGGTTCTGGGCTTCTTCACATTTCAACTGTTGTCGGGGACCTCCGAGACCAATGATTATGTTGGTACTGGGACAGGATCCGTTGTCATCACCGTGAATCGGGGCGACAGCCTTACGGCAATAGCGAGTGAGTTGGTTGATGCGAACGTGGTTAAATCTAAGGATGCTTTCTTGAGTGCAGCTGCACTCGATGAAGCGAGTTCGCGAATCGGGCCAGGCAAATACACCCTCAAGCTTGAAATGAGTGGCTCAAATGCATTGGCACTCATGCTCGATCCTGAGTCACGTTCTGCGTCTCGTTTAGTACTCCCTGAAGGTCTGCGAATGCCCCAAACTCTGAAAATCGCATCCGAAACATCTGGGCTTCCATTGAATGATTTTGAGGCGTTGATTGAAAACCCCAGCGATTTACCGCTGCCATCATGGGCGGATTCGCGTCCGCAGGGTTTCATGTTCCCCGCGACGTACGATTTAGCTGGCGATGAATCAGCGCAAGTGATTCTCGATTCCCTAGTATTACGATTCAATCAGGCATCGGCTGACATTAATCTCGAGCAACGCGCGGCTGAGCTTGGCGTAAGTCCCTACGAAGTCCTTACCATTGCATCGCTCATCCAAGCTGAACTACTACCAGCCGACTTTGCCAAGGGTGCTGCGGTGATCTACAACCGACTGAAAGCAGATATGCCACTGCAATTTGACTCGACAATTTCCTATGCGTTAGGAATTCAAGAGTTACAACTTGATTCTGAGCAGCTGGCTGTTGAGTCACCGTACAACACCTATGAGAACAAGGGACTCCCACCAACCCCCATCAACTCACCAGGTGAGGCGGCACTCGAGGCGGCCCTTTCCCCGGCCAAGGGAAAGTGGTTGTATGTCGTTGCTGTCAATCCCGATACGCGCGAAACCAAGTTTGCCAAGAATTACGATCGTTTCCTGAAACTTAAAGCGGAATACCGTGATTACCTTGCTAATAATTAGTACAAAGATTTCACGGAGGTAACGCCATGAAAGCCGCCGTGCTTGGACACCCGATTGATCATTCACTGTCGCCAGCCATCCATCAGGCAGCGATTGCCGCACTCGATTTGGACATGACCTATCAAGCCTATGATGTTGATGCTCATGGACTTGCGCGCTTTATCGGTGATCTCAATGAGGACTGGGTCGGCTTGTCACTAACCATGCCCCTGAAGACTGAGGTCTTGGGCCTTATTCCACATGTCGATGAAGTCGTGGAACTAACTCAAAGTGCCAACACGGTATACCGAAATGTTTCTGGCGAATGGGCACTCACCAACACGGATGTCTTCGGATTATCTGAATCTATCCGGACGGCGGGAGTGCATTTGAGCTCGTCGGTAGGAATCCTAGGTTCTGGGGCGACAGCCAGAAGCGCCGTTGTGGCGGCTGCCGAATTGGGCGCGAGCCGCCTGGTGCTAGCCGCGCGAAATGTGAAGGCGTCACAGGAGATAGTTCGCATGTCTTCTGCATTAGGTGTTGACCTTGAGATTGTGAATTACGGATCCTTGGATCTCACCAAGTGCGACCTGGTGATCAGCACCCTGCCCGGAGCTACTGCAATAAATTACGCACCATCGCTACGGATTAATGCTGACGCTGCTCTGCTTGACGTTTCCTACTCGCCGTGGCCCAGTGAACTTGCCCAATGGTGGCCCAATTCACACGTAATCAGCGGTAAGGAAATGCTGTTATGGCAAGCAACCAAACAATGGCACTTGTTCACGGGGACGCAAGCACCAGTTGCTTCCATGCGAGAGGCAATAGGGCTCCCCGCATAACGCGAGCCTGACTTTATCCACAGCGAAATTTCATGTGTTGCCAATAATTCACGAGGATCGCATGCTTGGTCAATGGGGCGAGATCGGTCTATGAGGCGAGATCGGTCTATGAGGCGAGATTGGTCTAAGGAACCAGATTAATGGAATTCGCATACCAATTTTCAGTTGTTATCACCTGGTGCTGGTTCATTGGTACAGGATTGGCGCTAGCGCGATTTGATTATCTGCATCACAGACTTCCAAACATGTGGGTTGCAGTAACTGCAGTGGGTTGCGCAGGGGGATTCCTCGTGGCCGCGGCACTGTCCAATCAGTGGATTGTGCTGGGCCGAGCAGTCCTCTCTGGAATTGTGTTGATGTTCGCTTACGGCGCTGCCAGCCTCCTGGGCGGTATGGGAATGGGTGATGTCAAGTACGCACTGGTCGTCGGTACATATCTCGGTTGGTTGGGTTGGGAATACCTCTGGTGGGGCACATTCATCGCATTTGCGATGGCGGCTGTCTATGCGATCTGGATTCACTTTCGTGATTCACGGGGCGCGAATATTCCATTCGGTCCGTTCATGGTGTGTGGTGTGATCATCTCGGGGATCGCCTACGCAGGCTGATCACTGGCGCAGGAGGTCTCATCTGACAGAATGCAGCCATGGTGGATCGCGTGCGTTGGCTGACAGCAGGGGAATCACATGGTCCTGCGCTGACCGCGATCATTGAAGGGCTCCCGGCGGGAATTAAAGTGACCACGGACGATATCGGTGTTGATTTGGCTCGCCGCAGACTTGGAGCAGGCCGCGGTGCGCGCATGAAATTCGAAAAGGATGTCGTCCGTGTCCTTGGCGGGGTTCGTCACGGCGTGAGCCTAGGCGGCCCAATTGCAGTTGAGGTCGGAAACTCAGAATGGGCCAAATGGGAAGTCGTAATGAGCCCGGACCCGGTAGATCCTGAGGAAATTGCCCAGCTTGCGCGCAACGCACCCCTCACCAGACCACGCCCAGGTCATGCTGACATGGCTGGAATGCAGAAGTACGGTTTCACCGATGCTCGCCCCGTGCTCGAACGAGCAAGCGCTCGAGAGACGGCTGCGCGGGTGGCGCTTGGGGTAATTGCCAAGAAGTTCATTGAGCAAGCTGCGGGAATCAAGGTGATCAGTCACGTTGTACGCATTGGAGGTGCGGCCAGTTCTGGTGTGGCATTGCCAAGTGATCAAGAAGCTATCGATTCCAGCCCCGTGCGTTGCCTTGATCCGATTGCCGCCGAGGCTATGGAGGTGGAGATCACGGCCGCTCACAAAGATGGCGACACACTAGGTGGTGTAGTTGAAGTCATTGCCACAGGATTGCCACCTGGCCTCGGCAGTCATACCCACTGGGATAGGCGTCTTGACTCAAAACTTGCGGCTGCCCTCATGGGGATCCAAGCCATCAAGGGTGTTGAGGTGGGTGATGGCTTCTCACTCGCTGAGATCCGTGGCTCCCTAGCTCAGGATGAAATGGTGCCATCGGCTTCCGGTGGTGTAGTTCGAACATCGGGTAAATCCGGTGGAACTGAGGGTGGCATGAGCACGGGGGAGATGCTTCGCGTTCGAGCCGCCATGAAACCAATCTCGACCATTCCAAAGGCTCTGAGAACCGTTGATGTAAGCACCGGTGAAGAAGCTGTCGCCATTAATCAACGCTCTGATGTGTGCGCAGTCCCTGCTGCAGGAGTTGTTGCTGAGGCAATGGTTGCACTAGTTCTGGCAGAGGCACTACTAGAAAAATTTGGCGGCGACTCTGTCGAGGAATGCGGCCGAAATATTGCCGGCTATTTAAACAATCTTGCTGTTTCCGTTGACGTTTCCGTCAATGGGTAACAAGTAGGCGTATCCATGACCATTCTTGTTTTGATTGGGGCGCCGGGCGCCGGCAAGAGCACAGTGGGCCAAGAGTTGGCCCAACTTGTAGGTGGGGAATTCTCTGACACCGATGCCATAATTGAACAAAAGGCAGGCGAGTCCATTTCAGGCATATTTCTCAATCAAGGCGAAGAAGCTTTCAGGGCGCTTGAGCGAGAGTGTGTTGCTTCTACGGTCACCGATGCCCTGAATTCAGACAAAACTCAGATCATTTCGGTCGGTGGCGGGGCGGTATTAAACTCGGACACTCAAGGGGTTCTGCGAAAAGTCCCGGTTGCCTGGCTAGTGGTTGATATTTCTAGTGCACTCAAGAGAGTCGGAATGAATCAAGCCCGACCCCTATTGCTGGGAAATGTACGAGCCAACATGATCAAGTTACTTGCTGAGAGAACACCAATCTATGAATCATTAGCGGACGTATCCGTGGACACGTCTCAGTTGTCACCCTCAGAATGCGCGAACGAATTGCGTCAATACCTAGAAAGCAGCCAGTCATGACTACCCATTGCATTGAAGTGAGCGCGGAAAAAATCTACACGGTCACCATTGGGCGTGGGCTTATGCAGGAAATCGTTGATTCCGTCTCTGAAGCACACCGGGTGGCCGTAATTCATCCTGGAGTTTTACGCACGAGTGCTGAGGCGATGAAGACTGAATTCGAGTCAGCGGGCAGAGAGTGCGTTCTTATCGAGGTTCCCGAGGCTGAAGACGCGAAGACCCCCGAGGTTCTTGGCTTTTGCTGGAGTGTGCTCGGAACAGCTGGATTTACTCGCAGCGACGCGATAGTCGGGTTAGGTGGTGGCGCAACAACGGATCTCGCTGGTTTTGTGGCAGCAACCTGGCTCCGAGGCATTAAATGGATCGCGGTGCCAACGACCCTCCTGGGAATGGTTGATGCTTCAGTTGGTGGCAAGACTGGGATTAACACGGATGCAGGAAAGAACCTTGTCGGAGCTTTTTACAGCCCTTGGGCCGTGATCGCGGACTTGAACACCTTGGACACCGTTCCCGAAAACGACTTGCGAGCGGGTCTGGCTGAAGTTGCGAAAGTTGGTTTCACCAGTGACCCAACGATCCTGGACACAATCCTCGAGTTTCCAATTGAATCAGTGGATCCAAATTCGGCCCAGTTGGAATCACTCGTGGTCAGGGCAGTGACGGTGAAAGCGCGAGTCGTGTCGGGCGACTTCATGGAGATGGGTTCAGTCACTGGAGTCCTGGGACGCGAAGTTTTGAACTACGGACACACTTTCGGGCATGCTGTTGAGAAAGTTGAAAATTATCGATGGAGACACGGCGCAGCCGTTTCTGTAGGCATCATGTACGTAGCGGAGTTGGCCAATATCGCCGGCAGATTGTCTGATGAGGATTTGAACACTCACAGGAAAGTGCTGGAGGTCATTGGCTTACCCACCACGTATCCCGCTGGGCGCTGGGATTCACTCTATTCGGCCATGCAGGTGGATAAGAAGGCTCGAGGGACTCTATTGAGATTCGTGGTTTTGGACTCCATCGGTGTTCCCAGTGTGCTGGAAGGTCCTGATCCCTCGCTCCTTGTTTCGGCTTACGGGAGCATTGTTCCTGACTAGATTCCGCTAGTGTTGTGTCCATGAGTCAAGAAGTTCTGGTGATCAATGGTCCCAACATTGATCGTCTGGGAACGCGCGAACCAGAGATTTACGGGTCCACCACCTATCAAGATCTCGTGGCCACACTTGCGGCTCGAGGTTCTGAGTTGGGATTCACGGTAGATGTTCGCCAGAGTGCCTCCGAAAGTGAAATCATCGGCTGGCTCCATCAAGCTGCTGACGCATCTACTCCCGTGATTATGAATCCTGCGGCATTTACTCACTATTCGTATGCGATCCGGGACGCATGTGCACTCCTCACGGCTCCATTGATCGAAGTGCACATCAGCAATCCCGCTGCCCGAGAAGAATTCCGTCACACCTCTGTGATTAGTGGAGTGGCAACGGGAGTCATCGCTGGATTCGGCATAAATTCATATTTACATGCGCTGGACGCCCTGCGGGCTCTGCAACCAGGGGACTAGGCGCACAGCAGCACTCTGCACAAGATAAAGTTGCGACAGCCCAAATGACACCGGGCACTTAGTAATTGAATGAAATAAGTTAATAAGCGTGGGGCTCGCGCCCCCTACAGATGGGTTTTGATCGTGGCAACTAGTAATGACTTGAAAAATGGTTTGGTCCTCAACATTGATGGTCAACTCTGGACCGTGATCGACTTTCAGCATGTCAAGCCTGGCAAAGGCGGCGCGTTTGTTCGAAGCAAATTGAAGAATGTTCTCTCCGGCAAGGTCGTCGACCGAACGTTCAATGCAGGGGTCAAGGTTGAGACAGCCAATGTGGATAAGAAGGACATGCAGTACCTGTACCGCGATGGCGACAGTTGGATCTTCATGGACAATGTTTCATACGACCAAATACCAGTCCCAGATTCCGTAGTGGGAGACAATGCCAAGTACCTGCTGGAGAATCAGACCGCGCAGGTTGCCATTCATGAGGGTGTTCCCATCATTGTTGAACTCCCAGCGTCCGTGGAAATCATGCTGACCTACACAGAACCAGGGCTTCAGGGTGACCGTTCCAGTGGTGGTACCAAGCCAGCAACTCTTGAAACCGGTGCAGAGATTCAGGTGCCCTTATTCATTGAATCGGATACCAAGGTTCGGGTCGATACGCGAGATGGTTCCTACCTTGGTCGCGTGAACGACTAATGAGTGCTCGCGGGAAAGCCCGCAAGCGTGCTCTCGACATCGTGTTTGAAGCCGATGCAAAGTCAGTCCCAATCGTCATGGTTCTCGGTGAGCACCAAAGGCGCCGAGAGGCCGATGGCGATGGCGCCCTGAATGAGTATGCGGTGGTTATTGCCCAGGGAGTCTCCGACCACCTGGATGAAATCGACGCCCTGATTACCAAGAATTCGACGAGTTGGACCCTCGATCGAATGCCCACGGTGGACAGGGCGATTCTCAGGGTGGCTACTTTTGAACTCATGTTCAACGATTCAGTTCCTGATGCCGTGGTGGTCAGCCAAGCGGTTGAATTGGCCAAAGAACTGTCAACTGATGAATCTGCATCATTTGTTCACGGAGTGCTGGGCGCAATTTCGCGCGCAAGCATCAGCTAGAACCCTGGGTTCACCAGAATTGTGATCTGACCCGGATCGGAATCCCTCTCGCCGAGTGTGGCGCTCACAGTGACGTCCAAGCCATTTCCTTGCGCTGTGAAGACTACTATTCCTTCGGCACTGAGTTCGGGCGCGGACCGTGTTGAGAAGTCGAAGGCCGTTAATTCATCTTTGAATAATTCCTGTGCCGCGTACACATCACCATTAACCGCCCAGGTTCCAACCGCAGTGGAGGCGTCAATGATGCTGACCGCAATGAGAGATCCGTCGGGTGTCGGTACCGCCGCAGGCCATTCAGAAGGCAACTCAATGTTCTCACCAACACTGAGTTCATTTCCTTCATCATCAGTCAGTGTCGAATCGTTCTTGGCATCGCCTTCAAAGTGATCATTTACCGTTTCGCTCGCGCTGCTTTCCAGCGAAGCGTCTGCATTTCCACTGGAGCAGGCAGATAGTAGGGCGATGGCTGCAAGGCTCAGAGCTATAAACAACTTTTGCGGCTCATGCATCACATTGGAATTGGGTGCCCTGAGCGTTGTCATAGATTCATTATGCACTGGTTGACGGGCACATAGGCACCTGTGAAGAGTCAAAAAGGTTGCAGGAATAGGTCACTTTTTCTGTTGGACACGGTGCGCGACCTTTTTACGGATTAGTCACTAGCCTTGGCGTTTTGTGCCCCGGGTGGGATTCGAACCCACACTGGACGGTGTTTGAGACCGCTTCCTCTACCGGTTGGGATACCGGGGCATGTGCAGCGAACTGCTTGGATGCCGAACTCTAGCGGCGGTGGTGGTCATTGCTGGAAGCACCTATAGCCTTTTGGGGTGCAAGATTCCCTTCGGGTACTCGTGGCTGAGGATGAGTCCCTTATTCGGCGCGACCTGGTTGAGACACTCACCGAGTTAGGGCATGAGGTGGTCTGTGATGTTGGAAACGGTCAGGCTGCTGTGGACGCGGCTCGTTCTTTGGGTTCCAACGGGCTGGATGTCGTCCTTATGGACATTTCCATGCCGGTCCGTGACGGCATCTCCGCAGCCGATCAGATCATCTCAGAGGGTATTGCTCCGGTTGTGATGCTGACCGCTTATGCACAAACGGACCTCATGAATAAAGCCGCCGCCGCCGGGGTATTCGGATATCTGATCAAACCGTTGCGGCAGTCAGATCTCTTGCCCGCACTGCTAATGGCACAAAATAGATGGGCGCAATTTCAGGGTCTCAGCGAGGAAATCGTTGCTTTAAAGGCCCGAAAGCGCGTCTCAGACGTGACAGAGCAAGCCAAGGTATTGCTCATTGAGCAAGGGCTGAGCGAGGAACAGGCATTTTCACTATTGCGCAAGGCGGCCATGAACGGTCGAATTACCCTCGCAGAGGCGGCAACACAGGTTATTTCGAGCGTAACAGAGCGGAATTAGGTCACATTCCCATTACAAAATGGGTTCGATCGGCCTAGGAGGGTTATCAGTTGGCCCGGTCGCCCCGTAGAGTGGCCCCGGGGCAATTCGATTTATCCTTTTTGGATTAATTCCTGTTGAATCCTCCAGGCGCCGGCGAACGTCGGTGCTTATCTTGATCAAGGAGAATGCATGAAGCGCACTATGGTCCTCAAGACCGTGGCTGTGTTGGGTGCGGCATCTCTCGCATTGGCTGCCTGTAGCAGCGACAGTGGAGATACCGAAGCCACCGCAACCACCGAAGAAACATCGGCTGAGGCTACGGCTGAAGAAACGATGGAAGAAGAAGAAGCAGCAACTGACTGCGCAAACCCAACTCTCGTTCTTGGAACAATGCTTCCAGCAACGGGTGACCTTGCATTCCTCGGACCACCCGAGTTTGCAGGCGTCGAAATGGCTATCGAAGAAATCGATGCTGCAGGCGGCGTTCTTGGTGCACCAATCACCTACATTGAGGGTGACTCCGGTGATACCACGACCGATATCGCAAGCCAGACAGTTGATTCCCAGCTCGCACAGGGCGTTCAGGCAATCATCGGTGCTGCTTCATCCGGTGTGTCGCTGACAGTGATCGACAAGATCACATCCAACGGTGTTGTTCAGTTCTCACCAGCGAACACAGCACCTGCACTGACCACCTACCCAGACAATGGTCTGTACTTCCGTAACTCACCTTCTGACGTTCTTCAGGGCGCAGTCATTGCCGCACAGGCAATTGATGGTGGGTTCGACAGCTTGGCCGTTATCGCTCGCCAGGATCCGTACGGTGAAGGCCTCGCAGCCGCAACTGCTAAGGATTTCGAAGCAGCAGGCGGTACCGTGACCAGCAACATCCTTTACGATCCAGCAGCACCATCCTTCGAGGCTGAAGTTGCTGAAATCAAGACGGGTGCCCCACAGGCAGTCGCAGTGATTGGTTTCGAAGAGACCGTAAAGTTGATGCAGGAAATGATCAAGCAGGGTGTTGGTCCTCAGGACATTCAGGTCTACCTGGTTGACGGAAACCTGTCCACCACGGCATTCGAGAACTTCCCTGCTGACACCATGACCGGTGTCGTCGGAACAGTTCCCTCGGGTTCAGTGGACCTGTCAGCATTCAACGACCGCTTGTTGGCCTTTGATCCTGCTTTGACAGACTTCAGCTACGGACCTCAGTCCTATGACGCAACCATGGTTATTGCCCTGGCTGCTCACAAGGCTGGCTGTGCTGATGGCGTTGCAATTGCAGCAGCCCTGCCAGACGTTGCCGGTAACGGTGGCGAAGAGTGCTCCACATACGCTGATTGCGTTGCCATTCTTGATGCAGGCAACGACATCGACTACATGGGTGTCACTGGTGGAGTTGACTTCAACGAGTACGGCGACCTTCTTGAAGGCACCATCTCGATCAACAAGTACTCATCGAACACGGAATTCAGCGAAATCGGTTCCGTCACCTCGATCGTGCCACTGCCATAAAGTAAATCTGTTGAGCGAAGGGCCCGCATCCTCTGGATGCGGGCCCTTTCGTTGGCTGGGACAGGGGTGCAGAGAGTATCTCCGAGGACACCACTCGACAGGTATCGATTAAGGGGTGAAACCCCTAATTCTTGCCGCCCTTAAGGGGAACCACTGCCTCGATTTCTTAGACCTTTGCAAGAGTCCCGAGGTAGAGCTCTATGACCTTGGGGTCGTTTGCCAGTGACTGTCCGGTACCGGTGTATGCGTTGTGGCCTTGATCTAGCACGTAACCACGATCCACGATCTGCAGACACCTGCGGGCATTTTGCTCAACTATGATCACAGTGACTCCTGTGGCGTTGATTTCACGAACCCGAACAAAGACTTCATCCTGGAGTGCGGGGCTCAGGCCTGCACTTGGTTCGTCGAGGAGTAGGACACTGGGGTTCATCATGAGCGCGCGACCCATTGCGACCATTTGGCGCTCACCACCGGAGAGAGACCCAGCACGCTGCTTGCGACGTTCGCCCAATGTGGGGAATAGGTCAATGACTTCATCGAATCGAGTAGTGAAATTGCCTGGGTTTTGGAAGGCACCCATCTGCATGTTCTCCTCGATGGTCAACGAGGGGAACACGTTATTTGTTTGTGGAACAAAGCCAACTCCGCGGCGAACAAGTTGGTCTGCACGGAGGTTGGTGATGTCCTCGTCCCTGAGGACAACAGTGCCGGAATTGATGTGAACAAGGCCAAAGAGAGCCTTGAGCAGGGTTGACTTTCCTGCGCCATTGGGGCCAATGATTCCGACTAATTCTCCCTCGCGGGCGTAAAGATCGGCTTCGTTGAGGATGTTTACGCCGGGGAAGTAGCCCGCAAGAAGGCGGTCGGCACGGATAAGTGCCCCCACTGCCTGCAGATCGTGGATTTCAGCAGGCGTTGCGGGCTTGGCATTACTGTCCTGGGTGGCGCTGATTTCGATGTCTGCATCAAAGCCCTCTGGACTATCGGGACTGTCCTCATTGGGCAGGTCACTAGGTCGCATGAAGTTCATGGTTATTCTCCTGACGAGTCTTGTGTGAGGGACGTGCCATCTTTTGTGAGGGCTTGGTCGTGATGGGTGCCGAGATACGCGTCGATCACCTGGCGATCCTGCATGACAGCATCAGGTGGGCCCTCAGCGATGATCTGTCCTTGGGCCATGACGATGACCCAGTCACTGATGTCCCGGACCATGTCCATATCGTGCTCAACGAAGAGGACCGTGGTGCCATCCTCGCGGATGTTTTTGATGTGTCCGAGCAGACTTTGGGTGAGGGCAGGGTTAACCCCAGCCATGGGTTCGTCGAGCATGACAATTTCGGGGTTGGTCATGAGGGCGCGAGCCATCTCGAGAAGTTTGCGCTGGCCACCGGAGAGAGAGCCCGCGAAATCATCGAGCTTGGCGTCCAGATTGAAACGGCCCAGAAGATCCAAAGCGCGCACTTCATTCGCCTGCTCTTGAGCCCTCCAGAGGAATGGGAGCAGGGAGGGGAAGAAGCGCTCGCCCAACTGACCGCTAGCTCCAAGGCGCATATTGTCAAGGACGGTCATGCGAGATAGCGCCTTGGTCAGCTGAAAGGTCCGAACCATGCCTTTGCGGGCCAATTTGTAGGGTGAAGTGCCAGCCACTTGCTGCTGGTTAAAGGTCCATTTCCCCGTATCTGGCTTGTCAAAGCCCGTCAGCAGATTGAAGAGTGTGGTCTTGCCCGCGCCATTAGGGCCGATCAGGGCAGTGATGGCGCCTCTTTGGATCTCAACGTGGGCAACATCAACTGCCTTGAGACCACCGAACTGACGGCTTACGTGGTCAGCAACGAGAATGGGATCCGGCTTTGGGGCACCTGGCACATGAGGAACGTCTTTCAGAGCGGCAATCGCCGCAGCACGACCAGGTTTGAGGTCGTTGCCTGATGCCAGGTCATTGTCAGTGTTAGCGGGCATCGAGAGCCAACTCCCTTCGGTCGCCGAATATTCCTTGAGGTCTGAAAATCATCAAGAGCATGAGCCCGAGACCCATCAGAATGAACCGAATTGAGCCGACGTCGGTCGCACTCAAGAAGTCTATGTAGCCGGCCTGAATCATTTGACTGAGTAGCTCACCCACACCTGCGAGGAGGAACCAGAAGATAATGGCGCCAACGATCGGACCAAATACGCGCGCCGCACCGCCGAGCAACAAAATCGTGTAGGCGAAGAACGTGAAGTCCGGCTGGAAGGTATCCGGCTGCACGGACTGCTTGGCCACGGCCCACACGATTCCGCCAAAGCCACCGATGATGCCACCGAGCACCAGTGCTTGCATTTTGTAAACAAACACATTCTTGCCCAAGGAGACAACTGCGTCTTCATCCTCGCGGATCCCCTTGACAACTCGACCCCATGGGCTGCGAACGAGCCCCCATACGAGGAGCGTGAACAGCACAACCAGGAGCCAACCGACGATAACGACCCACAGGTCCTGACGAGTCCAGGTCAATACAGGAAGGGAAGTGAAATCAGTGGGGAGGGGGTTCAGATCGTGAAATTGCTGACCAAGTTTTCCATTGAGTCCCTGGGCCCCACCGAAGGTGTCCTTGAAAGCAATGGAGCGTACGAGCAATCGGAGTAGCTCGCTCGCGGCAATCGTGACGATCGCCAGGTAATCAGCCCGCAGTCGCAGGGTCGGGATTCCTAAGATGAGAGCAAGAATTGTTGACGCGAGTATGCCCACGAGAATTGCCAACCAAAGGCTGAGATCGAACGTCAAAACAATGACACCCACCGCGTACGCACCGGCAGCCACGAAGGCGACCTGACCAAAGTTGAGCAGTCCTGTGTAGCCGAATTGAACGTTGAGACCAATGGCCGCGAGGCAGTAAATAATCGCAGTAATACCAATAGCCTGAGTGAGTGTTTGACTGAAAATGATACCGAAATCCATGTCGATTACCCCACCCTCTCTTTACGGCCAAGCAAGCCTTGAGGCCTCACCAACAAAATGACGATCATGAGGAATAGTGCGCCAACGGTCTTCATTTCGGTAGGGATGAATAACGTTGTCATATTGATGAATACGCCCACCACGAGGGCTCCAACGATTGCGCCATAGATGGTGCCAAGCCCACCGAGGATGACGGCGGCAAATAAAACGAGCAGGATGCGTTGACCCATATTCCAGATCGAACTTTGCGTCATACCGAGGTAAATGCCGGCAAATGCAGCCAAGCCAGCGCCCACGATCCAGACCACTGCGATGACCCGCTCAACGTCGATACCTGTGGCCGAAGCCAGTGCAGGATTATCTGAAACTGCACGTGTGG
>JALRGY010000029.1 GCA_023253325.1 Candidatus Nanopelagicales bacterium
CACCCAAGCCCACCCAAGCGGCGGCAAGCATCTGGAACGGCAGCCACGGCCCTACTCCGCCCGTGAACAGCGCCGATACGAACAGGGATATGGATCCAAGAACAAAACCAAATCCCGGTCCGAGCGCTCGCCCGGCCAGAATCAAGATCACCCAAATCGGCTCGATGCCGCCGAGTCCAGCCCCAAGTGGTCGCAGCGCTGCGATGGTTGCTGCGAGCACGCCCAAGAGTGCAATGGATTTTGCATCCATTCCACCATCGGAAAGTTGGGCCAAGACGAGCAGGAGCAATAGCGGAATGATCACGGCAAAAAGCAAGGGTGCATCTGCGGCATGGTCGACAACAAATGAACCAGTCGGGGCAAAGAATGGCCATAGGAAACTTGCAACGCCAATAAGTGTTATCAGTGCAATTGCCACTGCTGACTTCTTGCCCAAGGGAATGGCGCTGGTCACAAATCTTCCAATTTATGTGAGCGTGCGAGGGCGTCGTGAACTTGACCCACCGTGAGCCACGGTTGTGGAGCCAGGATCTTTGCCACCTGTGGCGCAAACATGGGGGAGCCCGTAACCACATCGACTGTTGATCCATCTGCCACTACCTCGGTGTCACCCAAAATGACAACTCGAGTTGCAAGCTCCGCAACTAGTTCAACATCATGAGTTGCCATCACGACGCAATGACCGGTTTCAGCCAGCCCGCGCAAGATGTCCACCAATTTCGCCTTGGTTGGATAATCAAGGCCTCGTGTTGGTTCGTCGAGAAGCAATAGGGGTGGTTTTGCCGCGACGATTATGCAAAGTGCCAAGAGCATCTGTTGTCCATCAGATAAATCGCGGGGGTGCGTTGAATCAATAATCGACGGTGCCATTAAGGCAAGTAGAGCTCGAGTAGTACCCGGTGCGCAGCCAGCGTCACGGTCTGAGTTTCTGCACTCATGTGCAACATCCTGTGCGTCGAATAGGTCGCTTGGTTCTTGGGGGACAAGCCCCACTTGATGCAGTAGCTCTCGGGAATTGAGTTGTGATGGATCGGCGCTGTGGCTCGCTCCCTCAACTGCGAGATCGAGCCGAACCGTCCCGCGCTCGGGGGTTTGCAGTCCAATCAAGCTGCGCAGCAATGTCGATTTTCCCGCACCGTTTCGCCCCATGAGTGCAATGATTTCTCCCGCATTGAATTGGAGGGAAATGTCGCTGAGCACGGGTGTGCGCCCGTACCCAACATCAAGATCGGTGACCGTGGCAATAGCGGGCGAGGACTCAGGAACTGCGTGCAGGCGAGGGCGTTGATCAATAAGCGCGCTGCGCAGGGGGCCTGCACAGCGGCGGGCATCGCGAATCGAGATGGGCAGTGGTGACCAGCCGGCAAGCCTCCCGAGATGGATCACCGGTGGTGCAATCGGTGAATCCGCCATCGCTGTGCTGGGACTGGCAATACTCAGTTGGCCGTCCTTGAGCAAAAGAATTGAATCGGCGTACTGCACCACGCGCTCGAGTCGGTGCTCAGCCAAAACGACCGTGACGCCAAGATCATGAACCAATCGATGCAAGGCCGCGAGCACTTCTTCCGCAGCACCGGGGTCGAGTGCGGAGGTGGGTTCGTCCAACACAAGAACTTTTGGGTGAGCAGTGAGCACTGCACCGATGGCGACACGCTGCTGTTGTCCACCGCTCAATGTGCGTAGTGCACGGTTTCGCAGATCCGATAGTCCAAGTAGGTCAAGAGTTTCTTCGACTCTTCGCCGCATTGTTTGCTGGTCAACTCCGAGGCTTTCCATCGCATAGGCCAGTTCGTCTTCGACCAGGTCCGTGACGAATCCACTCATGGGGTCCTGAGGTACAAAGCCCACAAGATCAGCAAGTTCTCGCGGGGGGTAATCCTGAGTCCTACGACCATCAATGGTCACGCTGCCCGCTAGGTGGCCCCCTGAAAAGTGGGGAACTAGGCCATTGATAGCTCGCAATAGAGTCGTCTTGCCACTCCCCGTTGCTCCGACAAGCAGCGCGAGCTCGCCCTCGGCAATATGTGCGGAGATGTCCCTCAATACGGGTGCAGGTGTAGTGGGATAAGTGAATGTCACTTGATCAAAATGAATCATGCTGACACCGCCTCCACTTCGTTGGTGTTTCTTGTGGAACTTGAGTTCGAAGGTGGCCGCGGACTAGCCATGGCAGGAGTTAGGGCAATAAGAAATGCAGCTATCCCCCATAGCGGCAATGTGGGCCACGCATCAAGGCTCGGATGCAGTTGCTCCCACAGATTGATATTTGCTCCTACCCTGAACTCGGCCCAGAGAAAAATTCCCAGCACGGCCAGTCCGGATCCAATCACTAGATACTCGGGCAGTAGCCATGGGTCGGGACGGTAAACAGTGCGAACACGCTCACGGCTTCCGCGCCACAGTGAAGCACCGCCGGCAACGAGCCCCATGATTACCACGGGGAGACCAAGAACAGGATGTGCTGCTGTCGTGAATAGTCCATAAAGTCCGACCATGACGAGCACTATCGAGGCCATGAGCAAGCCCACAACCAATCGGCGTGAGCTGGCCGACTGATTGCTCACGCGACCGTAGCCACGGGAATCCATTGACGCAGCGAGATTGATTGAACGATCGAGTGCGCCAGCGAGCACAGGTATTGCCAGAGACACATAGCCGCGAATCCCGCGGTCATTTCTCCCACGAAGCCGGCGCATATCCCTGATCCGAACAAAGTCCGTGATGAGTTGAGGAATGAAACTCAATGCAACGACAACGCTCACGCCCAACTCATAAAGTGCCGCGGGCATTGCTTTGAGGAGTTTTCCCGGAGACGCCAAAGAATTAGCTGCGCCAATGACAATCGCGATTGTGGCAAGACGCAAGCCGTCATAAAAAGCACCTAGCAGTGACTCGAGCGTTATGGGACCGCCGAGGCGCAAACCGCTCATCCAGGTGGGCAAAGATATTCCGGGAAGTGTGATCAGAACTGTATTGCCAGTTGATGCACCGAAGATCACTTGGAACACGACACGAATCCCGATAATGAGCCCACCAAGTATCAGAAAGAATTCGAATGACTTACCCCATGGAGCATCCGGTTTTCTTGCCCCGACAACGATGGCCGCCGCTGCGATCAGCAACAGCAGCAGTAGGGGATTGGTCACTCGGGTAGCCGCTGCAGCCAAACACAAAGCCCAAGCCCACCATGCCATCGGGTGGAGCCATCTGGGCCGCATGCGAGAGGTCATCTTGTTCGCCTACGCCAGTAGTAGAAGCCAGCGACAGCCAGAAGACCAATGACCAACGCGCTTGAAATTGGCGCGAGTGCATTGGATTGCTCAGGTTGTGGTGGTAACGCCTCGACAGAGTCAGTGATCACCTGGTCCTGCACAACTTCCTCATTCGTTGAAATCGGCTGTGGCTCGAATTCGGCTGAGCACTCCATCGCAGGGTATGAATTAATTGCGCAAATGAATCCATTGTCGGTGCGCAGTTCGGTCACAGAATTCAACAATTCATAACCCTGAGCTCCAACACTGGCAACCGCACAAACGGATGAAAGCGCTGGTGGCGTCTGACCGACGGGCGCAATCTCTATTGCACCGGCATCAATGACAATTGCAACGCGCTTCATATCCGTTTGGGCAGGCGTGTTCGCGCAGGCCGCATCAAATGCTTCCTGTGGGTCTAGGTTTGGTGCGACCGAAGCGGACGCGGCATCTGTCGCTGCAAACACCCAACCTTGAACGGATCCATCGGGTGGAACCGTGCTGGCTGGTCCAAGTTGCGAGTAGGCCCAGACCCCATCTTCAGCGGTCCAGAAGTTCCAAAATCGATATGTGCTTGCCTGCGCGGCCCCGGGCGCCATGATCATCAAGGCCATTCCCAAAGAAATACCGAGGGAAGCCAGACGTGATCGCCACGCTGAACCCAGGGCCGACGCAGAATGCATGAGCTCTACTACTTTTGGCTCGCGAGCAGCGTTGAAACCAAGTTGACGCCGCCAAATTTCTTGGGGTTGGTTCCTGTTGACTTGCTCACCATCATGAGCCAGCCAATTGCGCCAGCGTTAGTTTGGGAATCTTTTAGCGCCCAAGACTTGGTGTTTTTCTTGAGTGCCGCCAGTCCCTTTGCAACAGATTGCTTGCCATATCCAGCCATGCCCAAACTGATAACGGTCGCTGCGGTTGCGCCGAAATCGTTGCCATCGTAGGGGTAATAACTCAGTAATCCATCGGTGGACATTTGGTTGGCAAGGTAACTACCCATTCGTGTGGTCTTATTCGCGCCACATCGAGGATTCGCCTTTAGTTTTCCTGCCTTCCACACTGGTGCATTTCCCTTAAGCCCGAAATAGACATGGGCTGTTGCAGAGTTATTCGCACCTGGAACTTCATTGGAGTAAGCAGCTGCGCCTCCACGCTCTTGACCACATGGTGTTACCAAAGCAGAAAGGTAAGCTCGCAAGGATTTGGCCAGAGCAGAAGTGGGGGCTGCGTCGTTGATCACGAGGTAACCCAAAGCTGTCGCGATTGCATCAGGTGCGCCACCTTGGATGGTGGGCAAGCCCGTCAGACCTTGTGCATCCTTCGTGGCCACACGCTTGAGCCAAGTGAGAGCCTTTTTGCTTTCAACGAACTTACCCTGGGCATTGAGTGCCAATGCGGCGAGAGCTGTCTGATCCGTACTGGGTCCAGTGAAGTTTTCCGGGTCTGGCGCGTCACACGGGATAGCTGTGTCGGGGCGGTACGCCTGAAATCCGCCGTCTGCGCACTGTTGATTTACAAGCCATGTCATGGCGGCGCGATTGGCTCCTACGCCGATTGAATCAAGTCCAAGAATGGCAAGTGATTGGTTGTAAACGGCCGAGTAGGTGGGATCAGTAGTCCCGTAAAGCCCCTTGTCTGAGTTGACTGCCTCTGCAGGCGATGCTGATGTGCCAATTAACAATGCGATGGCACAGGTTGCGATGAATGTATTGCGAGTGCCCTTAAAAAGTGCACGTAATTGCGAGACCATGGTGGTCCTTTCAGGTGAGTGGTCGCTGGACCACGCCCTGCGCTAAGCAGACCCAAAAAAACCCTTGCCAAACAGCAGCAAGGGAGGGTCAAGCTTTCGCTTGAGCGCTCGTCCCGTTACCTCGACGGTGACCGCTCGTATGTGCTAGGTGCTCCGACTCATCAGGTAATCAAGTTCCTGACACACGGTTGCGGGACAGCGCCGGATTCTCACCGAACTTCCCCTAGATTCACATACGTCGATTCAGTTATGGGAGTACCTCACCACGGAGAGGGGGCGCATGTCAACGTAAACGCGCTAAATGGTTCCGTTGTTGTAAGAGTTGCCAGTCATTACCGAGACTTCCATGCGGTCGGGTTTGTTATTCGGCCCGTAAATTCATCGGGCGGGTTTGTTACTCGGCCCGTAAATTCATCGGGCCGTAAACCTCGCGGTCGCCATCGAGCAGGGTTACATACCCCACTCCGGAGGCAAGGAGTTCGCGCCAAGTGTCGCTGATAAATGCTTCAGCATCTGCCTGGGATGGAAACCCTGAAGTCACGCAGGGCTCTTGGGGCTCAATGATTGGTGCACCATCGAGGTCGGAATAGCTCCATGTCCATGCCATTGGAATTTTCCTTTCTCAGCTAGATTTTCTTATGCGCGAGGTTGTGGTGAAAGTGTGAGAGCCGCGTCTGTTTGCACTAGGTCGCCCAGTGCGTAGTCAATTGCGCTGAGTACGTCCTCGGGCAAAGTAACACCCGCGGCCTGAGCGTTCTCTGTGATCTGGTCCGGGCGAGATGCTCCAACAATTGCCGATGCAACATTGGGATTACTCAGAGTCCAGGCGATTGCCAGCTGAGACATGGTGAGTTTCATGTCAGCAGCGATCGGTTCGAGTTTGGCTACTGCATTAAGAACGTCATCGGTGAGCCAGCGTGAAACCATGTCGGCGCCACCATTTTTGTCGGTTGCGCGGCTACCTTCAGGAACCGGTTGTCCAGCTTTGTATTTGCCGGTGAGAACACCTTGTGCAATCGGAGACCACACGATTTGGCTCAGACCAAGTTCCTCGCAGGCTGGAATGACTTCAGATTCAATGACTCGCCACAACATGTTGTACTGAGGCTGATTGCTGATTATGCGATCGAACCCCATGTCGGCAGCGATGCGGACTGCATCTCGGATCTGCTGAGCATTCCATTCGCTCACTCCAATGTAAAGAACTTTGCCTTGCCGCACCAGGTCGTCGAAGGCACGCAGGGTTTCTTCGAGGGGTGTTTCATAATCAAATCTATGTGCTTGATAGAGATCGACGTAATCAGTTTGTAGGCGCTGGAGAGAAGCGTTGCAGGACTCCATAATGTGCTTGCGAGAGAGCCCACGGTCATTGACGCCCGCGCCCGTGGGCCAATAAACCTTGGTAAAAATTTCAAGACTCTCGCGGCGCTGACCTTTGAGAGCTTTACCCATGACGACTTCTGCCTTGGTGGCTGCATACACGTCTGCCGTGTCAAAAGTTGTGATTCCGGCATCTAGGGCTGCGTGCATGGTTTTAATTGCTAGGTCATCTTCAACCTGTGAACCGTGGGTGATCCAGTTGCCGTAGGTGATCTCACTGATTTTGAGTCCACTACGCCCGAGGTGACGAAATTCCATGACTATTTCCCTTTCTTTCGTCCACGTTGGACTCGAGGTTTTGGCATGCGAAGTCGGCGGTACTGCAAAGTTCGCATGAGGGCGTAGAGGGTCAGACCACGACGGTCTGCTTTGTCTGGGAATTCCTTTTTGGCCCTGCTGTTGAGTTGAATAACGAGAATGACCGTGTCCACCACGATCAGGATTGCAACTCCGAAGAAAATGAGTGAGACCAGCTGCTGAACCGCGACGTTCGGAATGAATCCAAGTGCGAGCACGATGACTGCCATGAAAATGAAGTACTCGGCCACCGTATAGCGACCATCAACGAAATCGCGGACGAAAGCTCGTGCAGGACCCTGGTCCCGGGCTGGTAGGTATCGTGGGTCGCCAGCGAGCATGCCTTCGCGTTGTCGGGCTCGCGCGGCACGATCAGCTTCCTTGGCTGCCTTCTTGCCGTCCTTGCTGCCACGGGGGAGGCGCACGGAAGCTTTGCGGGCAGCCTCCGCTTCCTTGCGGGAGGGTGTGGGGCGACCCTTACCTGCCGATTCACTCGGGGACGGGTGGATGGGGGGCTCTTCTGGGCTCGACTTTTTAAATCCAAACATGATGGGCCCAGCGTAGCCCTAGTGCTGTGGACGTGCGCCAGTTGCTCCAATTACCCTAGAGTCGTATTCCGTAGAGGAATTGACCGGCAATTGAAGGGAAGAAACCATGGGCTTGTGGCAGAGATTCACCTTAATTTTCAAGTCAAAAGCTAATAAGGCCTTGAACAAAGCGGAAGATCCTCGAGAAATTTTGGATTACTCCTATGAAAAGCAGCTGGAACTCCTTCAAAAGGTACGCAGGGGTGTGGCCGATGTAGCCACGAGCCGCAAGCGCATTGAATTGCAGGTACAAGGGCTGGAAAAGCAAGAAGCCAAACTCGAGGAACAGGCGCGCGCAGCCCTAGCTGGCAATCGTGAGGACCTCGCGCGTGAGGCGTTAGTGCGACGCAGTGGCCTGCACCAGCAAATTGCCGACCTCAACGTTCAACTCGCTCAATTGCAAGAGCAAGAAGAAAAACTCGTTGTCGCATCGCAACAGCTGCAGAGCAAGGTGGAGGCTTTTCGCAGTCGCAAAGAAACCATCAAGGCAACGTATTCGGCGGCAGAGGCACAAACCAAAATCAACGAGGCTTTCACCGGGATTTCTTCTGAACTCGGTGATGTTGGTTTGGCGGTACAGCGAGCCGAGGACAAGACCGCTGAAATGCAGGCTCGTGCTGGAGCGATAGATGAACTCATGTCATCAGGTGCACTCGAGGATCACTCTGGGACGAGCAAAGACAGCATCACGGTTGAACTAGAACGAATGGCAAGTGAATCTGAAGTTGAAGCTCAACTTGCCGCAATGAAGAATCAACTGGGATCTGCTGAGAAAAGAGCCATCGAAGAGTAAGAACGAAGATTTAGGTTGTGCTCGAAATGGAGATGACTACTCCGGCTCATCTGCTTTTGGTACATGGGGCTTCCCATGGCGCATGGTGTTGGTCGAGCGTCATCAGCGAATTGGACACTCTCGGAGTTGCGTCCACCGCATTTGATCTCCCCGGCTCAGGGCTCGATCAAACCCCCCGACAAAGCATTACTTTGGACAACTATGTCGAGGCAACAATTCGTCAGCTTGATTCCATTGATGCCGAAAATGTCGTTGTGGTGGGGCATTCGCTGGCAGGCATAACTATCCCAGCGGTGGCAGCAGCTAGGCCCGAGAAGGTGGCAGCGGTGGTGTTTTTGGCAGGTGTCGTGCTGAATACAAAGGAACGGGGCATCGACTCCATCCCTGAAGATCGAAGGAGTACATACTTCGCCATGGCCCAAGCGTCAGAGGACTACACAATTCTCCCCGCGTTTGACAACGCACACCGCAGATTCTTTTCGCACTTAGAGTCTGCCCAAGCTCAGAGCGCTTATTCACAGTTGACGCCCCAGCCATTTGAACCATACCTCAGTGAAGTAGTGCATGGCGTGGACTCTCTAGTTGCACCTGCTGCCTATGTTCTACTTGAACAGGATGTGACATTCAAGCCAACATTGGCGTCGAGTTTTGCCCAAAAAGGTGGACTCATCCCTGACCGGATGCAAGGGGATCACTGCGTCATGCTTTCGAACCCATTTGCATTGGCGGAAAAACTATCGCACTATGCATATACGGATTGGGATGCTTAGAAATTGATCGCTGAAAACGTGGTCACTCTGCCCCTCGCGACAAAGGAATGATTAAGACGATGGCAACAACTCGGTACGGCAAAGATTCAGGCCTGACAGCTCGGATGTTTGGCACGCTATTTGGTTTGGGTTTGCTCTATGTTGTGCTCGCTGCCGTCCTTATCGCCGTGGGGATTGATGCGGTCTTGGTCCTTGTCCTGTCAGGCGGATTTCTGTTTGCCCAGTGGTGGTTCTCAGATTCCTTGTCCATGAAAGCTATGCGTGCCGTGGAAGTGACTCCTGAGCAAGCACCACAACTACATGCACTTGTCGATCGCATTTGTGCCATGGCTGACATGCAAAAGCCTCGGGTTGGAATTTCAGATTCACCTGTGCCCAATGCTTTTGCAACAGGTCGGAGTCCGAATCGATCAGTCGTTGTGGTGACAACGGGTATTTTAAAAAAACTGGATGAAGCCGAGCTCGAAGGTGTCTTGGCTCATGAACTTTCGCATGTCGCTCACCGTGATGTGACAGTGATGACGATAGCCTCCTTCACGTCCATTCTTGCCGGTTTTCTCACAAGAAGTGCAATGTGGGGATCCATGATGCGCGATCGTCGAGATCAGAACACGGCAGTTGTGTTTATGGCTGTTATGGCCGTCAGCATCATCGTTTACTTCATTTCATTTCTTCTAATACGAGCACTATCGCGCTATAGGGAACTTGGCGCCGATCGGGGTGCAGCCATGCTTACGGGTAAGCCAAGCGCACTTGCTAGCGCGTTAGTAAAAATTAGTGGTGAAATGAGTGCTATCCCAGACAAAGATTTGCGCGCAATGGAACCGGTCAGTGCTTTCGCATTTGCTCCCGCGTTCAAGGGAGGCAAAGGGCTTGGAATGGAAGCCATATTTGCAACGCACCCACCGTTGGAAAAACGTCTTGAGCAACTCGCCAAGATCTCGGCGCAATTGGGAGATCGCTGATCGTGGGAATACTCGATGCAATTCGCGGGCGCAAGGATCCGGTTCGCCCGAATCTCGATGCACTATTTGCCCTGCCTTCTGCCGCGATCACGATGCAGGTAGACCTCGGACTGACGTCAACAGGAATTGGTGGAGTCTGTTTTCGTGCGCCTGAAGGTAAAGCGTTTAGTGATCTTGAGGTGGAGATTCGTGAGCTCCTCAATGCCGACGGTGGACCTCAAGTCGAGGCGAGCGCGGATGAATACGGATTTGATTGGTTAACGGTGCGGTCTGACCCACCGGATTTATCGTCGGTCGTCACCGATGCGCACGCTGTAAATAGCTCACTTGTTCAAGCCGGATTTGGACCGCAATTATTATGTTCGCTGTTTCCTTTTTCTGATGCTGATGGCCACATTTCAGGTCTGGTCTACCTGTTTAAACGTGGCACCTTCTATCCATTTGTCCCTGCGCGGGGAGACAAGGTGCGCGACAACGTTGCTGAACTGAAACTGCGAGACAAACTCACAGGTGAACTACCTCTGGAGAAGGATTTGTCTCGCTGGTTTGCCCTGTGGGACGCACCCGGAATGATCACAGTATGACCGAACAACAAAAGTATCGGGTAGTGGAAAGCCACGATGGCCTTGAAATCCGGGAGTATGCCCCCTGCGTCATCGCTGAGGTAACCATGACAGGTGAGGCAAGCAGAGTTGGTAACAAAGCCTTTGGGCCACTTGTTGGTTACATCAGCCAGAACAAGATTGCGATGACCTCGCCCGTAATTCAAGAACAAGGTGATGCAAGCGGCGAGTGGAATGTTGCATTCGTGCTGCCCGAGGGGCGAGAACTCAAAGAATTACCTGCCCCACAAGACTCCCGAGTGAGTCTGCGTCAAGTTCCCGAACAACTCTGCATTGCTGCGACATGGTCGGGTTCTTGGAAATATTCGGAAGTTGAAAAACGGATTGCCGTGTTGAACAGGAAACTCATTGAATTGGGGTATCACTCGGTGGGTGAACCTCGCTGGGCTCGTTATGACCCTCCTTGGAAACCTTGGTTCGCGCGGCGCAATGAGGTCATCATTCCTATTGCCGCATGAAACCCATGTTTTGATCATTGTCGTGCCATGATTTGAGCATGAGAAAAATTACGACGATTTTGGCTTCCGCGATAATGCTCGCAGCCACCATTCCATTCGTGGCAGTCTCCAGTGCAAGTGCTGTGGGTAAACCAGTGCCCGCCTCGTCAGTGTGCTCGCTGGATTTCAGAGATAAGACATACGCCTGCATGGAAGTGAAGGACCAGAGGGTTCCTTCAGGAGACACTGTCACCTTCACTGGCAGTTTGTTTGCCAGGGCCCAAAAGAATCTTAAGCAGTGGACGAAGGGCGACAATATCGTCTGCCTGACGCGTTACAAGACCAAGCCCGATGCTGACGGATCTTGGCCATGGCAAACACTGGAGGGCGCCTGCACAACAGTGCGTAAGAACGGGCAATTCACTATTAACGCGGAGTTTGGCATTAAAGGCAATCACTACTACGGACTAGAAATGGGACCATGTCGCGGCAGTAAGGGACTTTGTGGCAATGGGGACCCGGGCCTAATAGGTGTTTATGCCGAGGATGACAAGACACTTCTCGTCAAGACCACCTGACACATCTGAATTTTGAGGGCACCTTCTAATCCACGGCAGGCGATACGCCAGGGAGAGCGAGCATGCGATCCAATGCAACTCTCGCCCATTCGCTGGTTTCGGGATCCACGCTGATCTGATTCACTGTCTGACCTGCAGTGAGTTGCTCTAAAGACCACACCAGATGGGGCAGATCAATGCGGTTCATGGTCGAGCAGAAGCACACTGTTTTATCGAGGTAAACGATCTCCTTATCTGGGTGCGCGAGTGCGAGTCGCTTTACAAGGTTCAGTTCAGTCCCGATTGCCCACGCCGAGCCTGCAGGGGCGGCATCGATTGCGGCAATAATCTTTTCTGTTGATCCGACCTGGTCTGCTTTTTCCACAACTTCATAGGAACATTCTGGATGCACGATCACGGTGATCCCGGGGACTTTTGCGCGGACCTCGTCAACACATTCGGGGGTGAAGCGGCCGTGGACGCTGCAGTGTCCCTTCCACAAAATGACCTTTGCCTGTTGGATCTGCTCCACAGTAAGGCCGCCATTGGGTCGATTGGGGTTGTAAACGATGCAGTCATCCAAACTCAGTCCAAGCTCCCGGACGGCCGTGTTGCGCCCTAGGTGCTGGTCCGGGAGGAACAGCACCTTCTCGCCTTGCGCAAATGCCCACTCAAGGCTGACCTTCGCATTGCTCGACGTGCACACGGAGCCACCGTTACGGCCGGTGAATGCCTTGATAGCGGCTGTTGAGTTCATGTATGTGATTGGAATGGTGGTTTCCGCGACCCCTGCGGCCGTCAGGTCCGCCCAACACTGCTCAACCTGAGAGATCTCGGCCATGTCGGCCATGGAACATCCTGCGGCCAGATCAGGAAGAATCACTTTTTGCGAGTCGGCAGTGAGAATATCGGCGCTCTCAGCCATGAAATGCACGCCGCAAAAGACGATGAACTCAGCCTGTGGCTGGGCTGCCGCTTTCTGTGCCAGTTTGAAGGAGTCGCCCGTGACATCGGCAAATTGGATTACTTCATCGCGCTGGTAGTGATGGCCCAAGATAAAAACTCGATCACCGAGTTGCGCCTTGGCTTTTCGCGCACGAGCCACGAGATCGGGATCTGAAGCAGGAGGGAGGTCACCCGGGCATTCGACTCCCCGTTCGCTCTGCGAATCGGCCTGGTGACCGAGCAAGAGCAGCGCAAGTGGAGTAGGTGTCGGATCGGTGAATGTTCCGGTCATATCCCTATTGTCTCGCGGCCGGGTGACTCTTGGCATTTTGGGGTTTAGCACAATGAAGTCTACGGACCAGTCACATCGCGGTGAATGTCCAATGGATGTGCATAATGGGGGTGCAACGTGCGTAATGAGTTCAACGGGCTTACTCTAGATGACATACACCAATGTAAGTAGGACTTGGCGGACTCAAAGTTCGGAACGAATGCCAATGATGAACACGAAGAAAGTAGGCACACAGATGACCACAGAAACCTCCGCATCCGACCAAGCGGTATCCGATGGCCTGCTCCTCAGCCCTGCAGCGGCCGACAAAGTGAAGGTCCTCCTCGAGGCTGAAGGTCGCAATGACCTCGCCCTGCGTATCGCAGTTCAGCCAGGTGGTTGCTCAGGTCTTCGATACCAACTTTTCTTTGACGACCGCAACCTTGATGGCGATGTGAACAAGGACTTTGACGGGGTCAATGTGGTCACGGACCGCATGAGTGCGCCGTATCTCAGTGGTGCCACGATCGACTTCGTGGACACAATTGAAAAGCAGGGGTTCACCATCGACAACCCGAATGCCACAGGTTCATGCGCATGTGGAGACAGCTTCCACTAGGACGAAATACGTACGCACTGGTGGGTCACTGAGAATTCAGTGGCCCACTTGCTTTTACTACTCTTTTTCGTGCACCAATGCGTGATCCTCGCTGTCAATCAAGTGAAAGGCATGTAGGCTCCCGCAAGTGGCTATTCTCATTACCGGTTCCATTGCAACCGATCACCTGATGACATTTCCGGGCAACTTTGTCGACTCCCTCGTTGAGGGGCAGCTGGACAAAGTCTCTCTTTCCTTTTTGGTCGACGAACTCGAGATCCGGCGTGGTGGGGTTGCACCAAATATTGCGTTCGGCATGGGTTGTTTGGGATTGAACCCCGTGCTCGTTGGAGCCGCAGGCCCTGACTTCGCTGACTACGACAGTTGGTTGGGTCGTCACGGGGTAGACACAAGCGGTGTTCACATTTCTGACAGCGCGCACACCGCACGATTCGTGTGCACTACTGATGCAGGGCAAAATCAAATTGCAACCTTCTATGCAGGTGCCATGAGCGAAGCTAGAAATATTGAACTCAAACCGATTGTCGATCAAGCAGGTTCCGTTGAGGTTGTTCTCATTGGCGCCAACGACCCTCAGGCGATGCTTCGCCATACTGAGGAATGTCGGTTCCGCGGGTATCCTTTCGCCGCCGACCCTTCGCAGCAGCTTGCGCGCATGAGTGGCGATGAAGTGAAACCACTCATTGAGGGCGCAGAATTTCTATTCACCAACGAATATGAATCCGCACTCATTGAACAGAAAACGGGCTGGAACGTGGCGGATATCGCTGGGATGGTCAACGTTCGTGTAACCACCATGGGTGCCAACGGCGCTCGTATTGCTCGCCGAGGACAGGAAATCATTGAGGTCCCCATCGCTGAAGAACTGCGCAAGGCCGACCCAACCGGTGTGGGAGACGCATTTCGAGCTGGATTTCTTACAGGGCAAGCATGGGGTTTGAACGATGAGCGTTCCGCACAAATTGGTTCACTTCTTGCAACCTACGTTATTGAAACGATTGGTACCCAGGAGTATGAATTGGCACAACAGCATTTTCTGGACCGCATGGCTCAGAGTTATGGTGACGATGCGGCGGCGGATGTCCAAGCACATATTGCCTGTTCAAGGCCGTAACTGACCACTGCAATGCGACAGGTTGAGGCTGGGGGTTTTGCACTGCCACTGTGTCGCTGGCAATTGCCTGATCCGTTTGATGCAGACCCTGATGAGGATCTGGTTGGTATCGGTGCAGATTTGGATCCTGCAACCGTCCTACACGCATATGCCTCAGGGCTTTTCCCGATGCACGTGAATCTTGCAGACGCACACGAATCCTCGGTGCTCGGTTGGTGGTCTCCCAACCCCAGAGGTGTTCTCCCTTTAACTGGACTTCGGGTATCAAAGTCCCTTTCTCATTCGATGAGAAAGTTTGAGGTCACCTTTGACCGCGCATTTATTGAGGTTATGAATGGATGCCAAAGACCCGGTGAAGAAGGGGAATGGATCACGCAGGAGTTCATCAACACCTATGGGCAGTTAAATTCGATGGGATTTGCGCATTCTGTTGAAGTGTGGAATGACAAAGGCGAACTGGCTGGCGGACTTTATGGGATCGAGTTGGGCGGACTTTTTGCAGGGGAGTCCATGTTTCATCGTGACAGTGACGCTTCAAAAGTCGCCCTCGTCGCATTGGTGGAAAAACTATCGAGATGCCCAGGCCCAAGGCTTCTCGATGTTCAGTGGAAAACTGACCATCTGGCATCCATGGGGGTCATTGACATTCCGCGTGATCAATACCTCGAGGCACTCGGAGTTGCTCTGGCGAATCAAGCGTGTTTTTAACAATCCCTTGTTAGTTATTGCGCACGTGCTCCAATGCTGAGGGAAATTCACGCAGGAATAGGTCGATCGTTTCCTGGCTGCAGTTGGTCGGTAACGAAATTCGAATGCTTGCATCATTGGGCAGGCCCATGGCCTCAAGGACATGGGATGGCATGCGTGTGTCTGCCGTACAGGCCGATCCCGCGGCAACCGCAATTCCGCGTTTATCGAGTTCCGTTACCAGCGCACCCGCGGCTGCACCCGTGATCGTGAATGTGAGGATGTGTGGCAACCGGTTGTTCGAGTCCCCAGCACAGGTTATGCCCGCGTCCTCCAATGCGTTACGCACCTGACTGATCTGATCCCTGGCTTGGTTCGCAGAGGATTCCCAGCCAGTGGATTCCTCCAGCGCAACTGCCGCAGCGACTGCCGCTGGGATGTCAGGGAATCCTCCGATCCAGCCTCGGTCGGGGGCTTCGTCGGGTCTCCATCGCAGGTGGGTTGCGGTGATCAAGATGGCGACGCCAGGTGGACCACCCCAATCCCTAGCGGGCGCAATGAGTACATCGAAATCGGCAGGGAATTGATCATGGGTGAAGACAGCTGTTGAATCCGCGATCAATGGCACCCCCCGCTCCCTACAAGCCGCGAGCACTTGTTCGAACGGTTGGCGCGTGCCCACCTCGGCGTTGGCAACCTGGAGGCAAACCAGTGCGGGCCCGCCCGCGGGTGCTTGCTCCAGTGACTTGAGGAGTGAATCAATTGATATTTCGCCCTTCGCGTCACAATCGATTGTGACCACCTGAACCCCTGGCAGGGCCTGAGCGCTGCCCAAGACGGCCATGGATTCCACGGCTCCCACGAGGACCTGATTGGAAACGGCGCTCCTCAGCCGATAGATGCTCACAATTGCGGCCCTGATCGCATCAGGTGCCGATGCTGCGAAGAACACATTTTGTTGCGGAACTCCCAGAGAGTGAGCGATGCTCGTTCGGGCGCTTTCCAGGAGCAACCCACTTTTTCGCCCTGCATGGTGCATCCGCGCGGGATCGGAGTAGGCCTGGGTAGCTGCGCTCTGCCATGCGGCAATCACCCCGGGTGAAAGTGGAACCCCTGCGATTGCATCGAGCAATCCGAGGGGAGGTGTAGCGGACATAGCCTGAGACTAGCCATATTTTTGGGCGCCGCATAGATGTGATCTAGTCGTTCAGGTTTCCCCATAACCCTGAGGAGAAAAAAGGGGTCAGGTGCGCTAGTCTCGCGTCAGCGGAGAACCGCGATTTTGACATTAGCCCGTACACAGTACGGGGGACTCGTGAAGGTAGTGAGAATGACTCGCACTGCAGTTGCAGGCAAGAAGGCGCTTCTTTGTGCAGGCGTGGTCGCAGGCCTTTTCCTGCTCAGCGGCTGCACCGCCAATGAAGCGTTCTTCTTTGACATGCCAAAGCCGGCTTCAGCAGAAGCTCCCATCATTCTGAATCTGTGGAATGGCTCTTGGATCGCTGCTTGGGGCGTAGGTATTGTCACGTGGGGCTTGATGCTGTGGGCGATTTTTGCCTACCGGCGTCGCAAAATCAATGAGGTTCCAGAACAAACCAAATACAACATTCCTCTCGAGATCCTTTACACACTTGTTCCATTGATCATGGTCGCGGGCCTTTTCTGGTTTACCGCGAAAGATCAGAGCGAGATCCTGACACTTGATAATGATCAGAGCCAAACGGTCAACGTCGTGGGATTCCGTTGGTCTTGGGCTTTCAATTACTTGGATGAGGATGTGTATTCCATTGGAATGCCTGCTGACTCGCAGATGGTTTCTGAAGATCCAGCCATTGCTGAGTTGCAGTTGCCTACTTTAGTTTTGCCAGTCGATGAAAAAGTTCGATTCGAACTGACCTCACCTGATGTGATTCATAGTTTCTGGGTTCCGTCTTTCCTGTTCAAGATGGATGTCATCCCGGGCAAGACAAACGCATTTGAACTCACGCCAGATAAAATCGGGACATTTGCAGGCAAGTGCGCAGAACTTTGCGGCACATATCACTCCCAGATGCTCTTTAACGTGAAGGTTGTTGAGCGGGCTGAGTTTGATGCTTATGTCGAAGAGTTGAGAGCAAAAGGGCAAACAGGAACCATTCAAACCGGTCAATCTAATTCGGATGGTCAACGACCAGGGGAGCGGACAATATGACAATCCTTAACGAGCGCCCAACGACCTCGCCAATTCCGGAGAGTGCGCTACCCGCACGCAAAAAAAGCCTAGGCGCCCACGTTGTAAACTGGATGACCTCAACAGACCATAAATTGATCGGTTATATGTACCTGATCACGGCCGTGCTGTGGTTCTTCGTGGCAGGTCTCATGGCTCTGGTGATCCGTGCGGAGCTAGCAGTACCGGGCATTCAGGTAGTTTCGCTTGAGCAGTACAACCAACTCTTCACCATGCACGGCACCATCATGTTGTTCCTCTTTGCCACACCACTCTTCGTTGGTTTCGGCAACGTGATCATGCCTCTGCAAATCGGCGCCCCCGACGTAGCATTCCCCCGTCTGAACATGTTCGGATACTGGCTTTTCCTCTTTGGCGGATTGATCGTGGCCGCAGGCTTCTTCACTCCTGGAGGTGCTGCTGCATTTGGATGGTTCGCTTATGCGCCACTGAGCAACGCGGTGAATTCCCCCGAAGTAGGTGCAGACCTTTGGTTGCTGGGCCTGGCCATGGGTGGTCTCGGGACGATTCTTGGTGGAGTTAATTTCATCACCACAATTTTCACCATGCGGGCTCCGGGTATGACCATGTTCCGCATGCCCATTTTTACGTGGACCATTCTGATCACCAGCGTTTTAGTCCTGGTTGCTTTTCCGGTACTTGCTGCTGCCCTTGCCGTAGCGTTTATCGATCGCCAATACGGAGCTGTAGTCTTTGCGCCAGAAAATGGTGGCGCAATCCTGTGGCAGCACCTTTTCTGGTTTTTCGGGCACCCTGAGGTGTACATCATTGCTCTGCCATTCTTTGGAATTGCCAGCGAGATCATCCCAACATTTGCTCGCAAACCCATCTTTGGTTACAAGGGCCTGATTATGGCAACTATGGCAATCGGCGCGCTGTCCGTTGCCGTTTGGGCTCACCATATGTACGTAACGGGTTCCGTGTATCTGCCATTCTTCGCTGCGACAACCATGCTCATCGCCGTCCCCACCGGTGTGAAGTTCTTCAACTGGATCGGCACCATGTGGAAGGGTTCAGTTTCCTATGACACCCCCATGCTCTGGACCATGGGCTTCCTTTTCACCTTCCTCTTTGGTGGTTTGACTGGAGTGATCCTGTCCGCACCGCCACTTGACTTCCACGTTTCAGACTCTTATTTCGTGGTTGCTCACTTCCATTACACGGTCTTCGGAACCGTTGTGTTCATGATGTTCGCTGGATTGTATTTCTGGTGGCCAAAGATGACGGGCAAAATGCTGGACGAGAAATTGGGCAAAATCCACTTTTGGCTCCTGTTTATCGGATTCCAGGTCACGTTCTTGGTGCAGCACTGGCTGGGAGTTCAGGGCATGCCGCGTCGTTATGGCGATTATCTGCCAATTGATGACTTTCAAACACTCAATGTTGTGTCTACTACGGGTGCAGCCATCTTGGGCATCTCAACGTTCTTCTTCCTGTGGAATGTGCTCAAGACGGCAAAAACAGCCCCCAAGGTCACGGTCGATGACCCATGGGGTTGGAGTGGATCATTGGAGTGGGCGACCTCGTGCCCACCCCCACGGCACAATTTTGTTTCGCTGCCTCGGATTCGCTCAGAGCGGCCCGCATTTGATCTGCACCACCCAGAACTCGCAGACCACCCTGCCGTGCGCAAGCCGGCCGCGACGGTCAAGGGGGTAAATAAATGAAGGTAGAAAGTCTTGTATTTTTTCTCGGCTTCATTTTTTACTCGGTAATCGCCGCCATCTATTGGTATGTCAGCCGCGATGAAGTCGGAACAACTGCACTCGCTTTGACCGGGGCGCTTGCATTTCTGGTGGCCTTTTACGCTTTGTATACCTCCAAACGCGTTTATCCACGCCCTGAGGATCGACTCGATGCCGAGGTGGACGAGGCTGACCCGGAATACGGTTTTTATAGCCCCCATTCATGGTGGCCTTTTGTAGTGGCTGCCTCAGCGACACTTCTGGTCTTCGGTCTGATCTTCGCTGTCTGGCTCATTGTCCTTGGAGTGGCCGCGTTGATCTTTGCCATAGTTGGTTGGTTGTTCGAGTATTACCGAGGCGAATTCGCTCACTAGTTGCCGTCTGGTTGAAGTACCGCAAATGGTCATGGCAGGCGTTTTGGAACCGCATTCACGCACATTTCGGCGTACGCTCATAACGTAGGTTCGAATATGAAACGGAGTTTGCATGGCTTCCCCCAAGCGTAGGGTGTTTCTATTTTCTGCATCCCTAGGTGCTTTAGCGCTTGGTGTTACGGCATGTACACCGACACTGACCCTCACCACCGTTACCCCCGACGACACCCCCCGAGTCAACGTACTCACCCAGCCCGTGGCGACCTCTCCCGTGGAACCGGAC
>JALRGY010000002.1 GCA_023253325.1 Candidatus Nanopelagicales bacterium
CATCCAAGACGGGTGAAAGCGCGCGAATTTTTTTGTGCACCTGAGACACTGTTGCCATGAATACGGGAGTGGCGTTTATCGCGCACGTGAACAGCGCTGCGTCGAGTGAAGCCTTTTCCACTCTATTCCTCGAGTTCGGTTCAATGTTGTTGGTCCTCGGTCTACTCGCCATGCTCGCTCGGAAATTGGACATCTCTGCGATTCCGTTCTACCTCATAGCTGGATTAATTCTCGGTCAAGGCGGATTCAATGTCATTGATCAAAGCAATAGCTTGGTACCGACATTGGCCGAGCTGGGTGTCATTTTGTTGCTCCTACTCCTTGGTCTGGAGTACTCCGGGCGCGAACTCGTTGACACCGCTCGTGCTCAAAGCAAGTCGGGCGTAATTGATCTAATTGCCAACTTCACACCGGGCGCACTCTTTGGATTCCTGCTCGGATGGGGACTTCCGGGTGTTTTCGCACTCGGTGGCGTTACCTACATTTCGTCCTCGGGAATTGTCTCGCAGGTCGTGCGTGACCTTCGCTGGCGCAGAAACCCTGAAACGAAACCAGTTGTGAGTGTCTTGGTCTTAGAAGACCTTGTCATGGCACCCTATTTGCCCGTACTCACCGTTATTCTGACTGGAACAGGGCTTGTCACCGGTCTGATCAGCGTTGGAGTTGCACTCATTGTTGTGGCAATAGTCATTTTGATTTCTATCAAACGTTCCAACGCAATTCAGCGACTTTTCAACGCGAGTGAACCTGTTGGTTTGCTGTTGGTGGTGTTCGGCGCTGCGGTGGCGGTTGGCGGTTTGGCAGGGCTTTTTGAATTCTCGCCACCGGTCGCTGCATTCCTTGTTGGACTGTTGCTCACGGGAGAAATCGCTGAGGTGGCCCGAAGGCGCCTTGACCCACTGCGTGAACTCTTTGCCGCCATCTTTTTTGTGTACTTCGGCCTGAACACCGATGTCAGTGAAATCCCCAGCATGCTGCTGCCCGCAGCCATCTTGGCCATCGTCACAATCGCCACGAAATTCCTCACCGGCTGGTTTGCCGCTAAAACGGTGTCAAAATCGACCATCTCCCGTTTGCGGGCCGGTGCCTTGCTCAGTTCACGGGGTGAATTCAGCGTGATCATCGCCGGACTTGCCGCCACAAGCACCTTGCTTCCATCCAGTTTTCAAGCTTTGGTGGCCGGATACATTCTCCTCACCGCCACCGCCGGACCGATTCTCGCTCGCTTTGCTGAAGGGGTTGGCTGGTGGTGGGACCAAAGACCAAGGGTCGTACCCTCGTAATTGTGAAAACAATGGTGAAATCCAGTGTCTTGGCCGTTGCCACAATGTTGCTTTTCTTCGCAACCCCTGCCGCAATTCACGCCCATGCTGAACTCACTTCGAGCAACCCTGCCGACGGTAGTGCCCTGACACAAGCCCCGGAAACTATTGAATTGGCTTTCAGCGAGGATCTCCTGGTTGACACCGTTGAAATTGCGGTGACAAATTCCGATGAAGAACTGGTGGACAACATTGTCGTTTCAACAGAGCGCAACACCGTGACCACCATCTGGCCCGCAGATCTCCCCGGCGGCCAATACCGAGTGGCTTATCGCGTGGTGAGCAACGATGGCCACCCCATCACTGGCGTTATTAATTTTGAATACCCCGAAACTGTTGTTGTTGAGCAATCAGCTGCGCCAGAGGCGACGCAGGAAGAAGTAGTGTCCGAGACAGAGACTGTTGTTGCGGAACCCATCTCAGATGAGTCCATCGCGGAGGAACCCACTGCAGCAGAACCTGCTCAGGACAAGACGTCCCCGGGAATTTCACCTATTTGGCTCATCATTATTGGCCTTGGCATCGGTGCCATCATCGGATTTGTCATGCTCAAACGCGGTGCATCACGAGCATCAAAGAATTGATTGCCCGATGAAGGTCACCGTGAGCGCTGGAAAGGAAACTTCCCAAGCGCGCATTTCACTCGTTGGTGCGCTATTGGTTTTCTTGGCCGTAAGCACAACCGCCCTCGGACTTGTAATTACCGGTGGCGCCTATGCACCCGCACCCGTTGGAATCTCGGATCCCGGACCTCTTGTGGTGTGGGGATCGGTTCTTTTGAGGGTGCTGACAGACATTGCAGCAGTAACAACTATCGGGTTTCTCATCGCTGCTGCATTCTTGGATCCCTCGGGTAAAGACGGTGTGCTCTCGCCCGCTGGACGCAAAGATGTCATTCGCGCAACCAAATCCGCTGTTGCGTGGATGGTCCTTGCATTGGCCCAGACCATCTTCTTGCTCGCCAACGTGCTCAGCTTGTCTCTCACCCAAACACTTAATCCCACCGTTATTAGTACCTATGTCAATGAAGTTCCCGCAACGCGGGCGCTAATTGCTACCGCAATTGTTGCGCTTGTTATTGCTCTCGGGGGTTACGTAACGGCAACGACAGGGGTAAGCGCCGCTTGGCTGGCGCTGGCTTTGATTACTGCCTCTCTACCTGCACTCGCGGGACATGGTTCCGGATTTGGTGATCATGCTTTGGCACTCACCGCAGGCGTCGCACATGTCATCGCTGCAACGTTGTGGGTTGGTGGCGTCTTCGTACTTATTCTTCACGCGCTGCGCAGAGACATCCCAATCCAAAGGTCTCTGCAGCGCTTCTCACCGATAGCACTCACCGCCATTGCGCTGCTCGCAATCAGCGGAGTGACCAACGCCTACACTCGATTGAATTCCGCCTCAGAGCTTTTCACAACCGGCTACGGACAAGTGATCACCATGAAGGTGACCCTGATTATTGCACTAGGAATCATCGGCTGGCTCCTACGTCAAAGGGTTATCCCTCAATTAAACAGGCTATCGCGCTCGGTTATTTTCGTGCGGACCGCTCTCGTCGAATTGATCATCATGGTGATGGCAATGAGTCTTGGGGTGGCTCTGGCGGCAAGCCCCTACCCTCGAATCGAAACACAACTACCCAGCTACGGCGAATCGCTTCTTGGATACCTCTATCCAGAGCCACCAACATTCGAGCGAATCGCCTTCGGATTCCAACTTGAACCATTCTTCCTTGTTGGCTCACTAATTGCCGCATCACTTTATGCAGTCGGATACGCGCGACTTCGCGCCCGAGGCGATGCGTGGCCCATTATGCGTTTGGTTTCATGGATGGCAGGCATTGCTGTCGTCATCTGGTGCACAAACTCGGGCATCGCACTTTACTCACAAGTTTCTGTCGGTTTACATATGACACAACACATGACACTGACCATGCTTGGGCCCATTTTTCTCGTCATGGGAGCTCCAGCCACACTTGCACTGAGAGCACTTAAGCCGTCCACCACCAATGAGCGTGGGCCGCGGGAGTGGGTTGTTTGGTTCTTGCACAGCCCCATTAACAGAGTTCTCACAAACCCGTTCTATGTTTTCATCGTTTATGTGATTGGCCTTTATGGGCTCTATTTGACGCCAGCATTTGGGTGGCTGATGGGTAGCCACGTGGGCCACATCATTATGCAACTCCACTTCGTTACCGCGGGCTACCTTTTCTACTGGGTTCTTATTGGAATTGACCCCAGGCCGAGTCCGCTTCCCTACTGGGGTCGCATCCTGTTACTGCTGATGTCACTTGGTGTGCACGCATTCTTCGCCGTCATTCTGATGATGGGAACAACGCCGATGGCGGTGGAGTGGTACGGGATTGTGCGACCAGACTGGGTGACAGACCCTTTGCAAGACACTCTTTTCGGTGGCCAAGTTGCCTGGGGTTTGTCTGAAATTCCTGCCTTGATTGTCTTAATCGTGATCATGGTCCAGTGGTCGCGCAGTGATGACAGGGAGGCCGTGCGCAAAGACCGTCAGGCTGACCGTGATGGAGATGCCGAACTCAACGCCTACAACGAACGCCTTGCCAGTATGAATAAGCGCTCCGGTTAAGGCAGCCCCTTACCGATTCATTCGGTGTTTGTTATACCCTAGGGGGTATGAAAATGTCCGCGATTGGTGCCGCGCTGGCGGCCACAGCACTCGTCCTTACCGGTTGTTCAAACTCTACCGAGGCATCAGAGTCTGTAGCTGGTCCAGATACCTCGGTAATTGTTGAGCAACCAGCAACCCCTGAGCGCGTTGGCCCGGAAATGTTCGCCAATGTCGTTACAACACCGGGCATCCAGATCATTGACGTCCGGTCACCCGAGGAGTTTGCTCAAGGTCATATCGAGGGCGCTGTTAACTACAACGTTCAAGGCCCGGACTTCGCTGCTCAGATCTCAGCACTTGACCCTGCGGGCACTTACGCCGTCTATTGCCGGAGCGGAAATCGCTCTCAGCCAGCAGTTGCTGCCATGTCGGGTATCGGTATCAATGGAATCTTTGAACTCGAATCAGGAATTGTTGGTTGGGAAGATGCAGGGTTTCCTGTAGTTTCCTAGGTGTGAACTTTCAAAGACAACAATGGTGGACAAAGTTTTTGTCCACCATTGCCATCTTCATTCTCACCGCAACGCTTTTGCCAACAGGCGCTAAGGCGCAACCTGCAATCCCGCGATCCGTCCTGGATTCCCAGGGTTCTGAACAAGTTGTACTGGTCCAGGCTCCGCGTTGGAGTTCAACGGAATCAACCCTGAGGGCATTCGAAAAACGTGGAAAAAACTGGGTTGAGATCATACCCACTGTTCAGGCAAAACTCGGATATGGCGGCCTAGTTCCAGGCAACAAAAGGATCCAAGGTACCGGGAAAACCCCAACCGGAACCTACAGTCTCGTCTCAGCATTTGGCACCAAAAGGAATCCGAATGGCAAAATCCCCTACACAAAAGTGAGTGAGTACGACGCGTGGACCTACAACCCCAAGGTGCCGAGTACCTATAACATTTTTCAAACGGCCAAGAAGTCTTGGAATGGCTACGGAAACTTTGTGGAACGCCTGAATTACTTCGGAGTCCAATATAACTATTCATTGGTGCTGGATTTCAACCTACCCGCAGGGAAAATTTCGACAGGTGCCAATGGGATCCACCGAACGAACAAGCCAGCGAATACTCAACTCGGTGGTGGAATTTTTCTGCACGTGACAAATGGTAAAGAGACAGCTGGGTGCATCGCGGTCAAACAATCGGTCATGAAAGATCTCCTTCAGTGGCTCGACCCAGCTCTTAATCCGTCGATCATCATCGAGGTCACCTCCTAATTCTTCTCCCTCAAACCAACAGTAAGTTCACAGATTCGACTCAGGTATTTCCCAGACTCACAGTAAAGAGTGCGGTCAACAGGAAAAACTACTTGAGGAGTCAACATGAAAAAAATGATCAAAGGGGTAGTGCTCACCGGCGCAACGGTCTCACTACTTGCAGCAGGAATGGCAACAGCAAGTGCAGGACCGAATTCAGGTGCGAGTCAGGGTGTACAGACTCGGGCCGGTGCCGGAAACAGTTTTGCCGTCACCTGCGATTTTAGCCACGCCGGTCGCGTCGACCCCGTCGTCATGCCCGGTATGGCAATGATGAGTCATCTCCATCAATTCTTTGGCAACACCACAACAAATGAGAACTCAACAGGTGCATCTCTACTCTCCGGCGGAACTACCTGCAGCGACCAGAACGATCTCTCTGCTTACTGGTTCCCCGCTCTCTACCAGGACGATGTGCTCGTCGAGCCAACAACACTGCGCGCTCGCTATGCGCGACTTGGGGGCAATGTCACTGCATTTCCACAAGGATTTATGGCCGTTACGGGCCGTTCAGACTCAACAGCACGCTGGGGCTGCAACTCGGGTGGTCGAACGACCTTCAGTTCAACACTCTCAGATGTCCCCACGTGTGAGGGCGGATCTCGCCTCGTGGCAGAGGTAAAATTTGGAGACTGCTGGGATGGGACCAGCCTAGACAGCGCTGACCATGCCTCGCACCTCGTTGCATCAACTAACGGAGCCAGCGGACGTCCTGAGTGCCCATCAACTCACCCGGTTCATGTACCCGAGGTCACCCTTCAGGCCCAGTACCCCGCCGCCGCCACAGGTGGCGCCGGTGTGACCCTTGCTAGCGGTGGTCCCACAACTTTGCACGCGGACATATTCGAAGCTTGGGCCGGTAACAGCCTGCAAAACCGTGTTGGCCGTGTCCAAGCAACTGGCGCTAACCGTGGACCACGGCAACAGGACGCGGGCTCAGCCACAAATGGAAATGCAAACGGTCAAAACCGTCCCAATGCACGTGACAACGGCAACCAAGGCAATGTGAACGGACAACAGGGTCGCGGGGGAAATCGTGGACCTCGCCAAAATAACAATGTTGGTGCGAACAATGTTGGTGCGAACAATCCTGGTGCCAACAATGCTGGAATCAACGGTCGAGTTGGCACAGCAGAAAATGCGCAAGGCGCAAAGGACTGCAACAAGGATGACGCCGGTTCAACCACAACACCTACGCCTTCAACTCCGGTACCAGCACCCCTGCCCTCCTAGGAGTTGCTTCTATTGAGTGTCGAGAGACCGGTAGTTGGTGCCATTGGCATCATCTGCCGGTTTCTCATTTATCAGGCTGTTTTACCTGGTAATCAACAACATCATCGTGGGCAGGAAATTCCTCACGCCATTGGGCGGCCAGATCCGGATCAATGTCAACCGTCAAGACTTCTTCACCGTCGTCACCAAAAACACGGGTGACACCCAAGGGGTCGATGATTGCCGAGTTCCCTCCCAATACATGTGAACCTTGGGTTCCGACTTGGTTACCCGCTATCACCCACGCTTGATTCTCCACGGCTCTCGCCGGCAACAACGAATTCCATTGACCAATTCGCGCGGTTGGCCAACCAGAGGGGATGAGAAAAACTTGGGCACCGGCGTCCCGCATCCTCCGAAACATTTCAGGAAATCTTGTGTCATAACAGGTGGCCAGACCTGTTAGTCCCAATGGCGTCTCGACCACAACATACTCTTCACCTGGAGTCATGGTGTCCTGCTCACGAGCGTATGTGAACACATGAACTTTTCGGTACTTCGCAACTAAATCACCCGAAGCATTGAAAAGTACGCTCGTGTTGAACAGTGAGTCTCCATCTCTTTCACAGAAGGAGCCACCGTGAATCCACATTCGATGCTCACGTGCTTTTGCTGCAAGCGCCGCAGGCAGGGGTCCGTCTATTTCCTGCGCATGCAATTTACAGGAGGCAAGATCAAAGGCTCCCGTATTCCACAGCTCCGGTAGCAGGACGAAATCCGACCGCTCAGAAAGGTCATCGAGTAAAGTCATAACTCTCTCAACACGGGCGTCCACAGATTCCACCGTTGAGCAGTTCAACTGCACAATGCTTGTTCGTACGCTCATGTCTTTAGCCTAATGCCTGAATATCGTCTCGAGATGCGACACAATTTTCACATGACGATTGATTTGAAAGATATTCACTCCCAAGCCGACCCCATCACCACTTATCAAGAAGCAATGACTGACGTTATTGAGCTACTTGGGGGTGTAACCCCAAGCCAGTGGGAGTCCCCCACTCCCTGCCCCGGTTGGACGGTCGCAGACATTGCTGCCCATTTGATCGACCTCGACGCCATGGTTGTCAATGGGACTGCTGTTGATCACGAACCATCATGGGATTCGTTACCTCATGTAAAAAGTGAGAGCAGTAAATTCACTGAACGCGGGGTTGACTTTAGACGAGGAACATCATCAACAGACCTGCTCGAGCAATTGACTTCAACTTCACAAGAACTTATTAAACATATTCAATTGCATGGATTGGAATTTCAAGTCCCTTGGGTGAAAGGCGAACTCTCCGTCGATCAATTCCTCTCCCTGCGAACGTTCGATATCTGGGTACATGAGCAAGACATAAGATCCGCACTTGGTGTACCCGGAAATCTTGGGGGCAATCCGGCGCGCACTTCAGCTCAACGAATGATCAGCGCTTTGCCGCTCATTTGGGGCAAAAAGGTTGGAGCGCATCCCGGATCAATCATTACCCTTCACATAACGGGCCCGGAGATTGTCGGTGCGGCAACCATCATGATTAACCAAGATGGGCGAGCAGTCTTCACAGAGTTGACCGAATCCGAGGTTGAGGTCGATTCAGATGTGAACTCGGTATCCATGTCATGGCCTTCTTTTAATGATGCCTTTTGCGGCCGAGTTGAGGTCGATGCAATCGTGGCTAGCGCCAATCTGACGGGATCCCTGGCGGAGGGATTTGTTTCCCAACTACCTTCAACTCCTTAATTTGTAATTTGGCCGCACCATCGTCTCTCGAATGAATGGGCGAGTTGTTCATGTCCCGGTGCATAATGAGCACATGACCGCGATTCGAGTTTTCCTTCTGGACGACCACGAAATAGTGCGTCGGGGCTTGGCCGAACTCATCAATATGCAAAGTGACATGGAGGTCGTGGGTGAGGCCGGAACTGCTGATGAAGCTCTACGTCGCATTCCCGCAGCGCAACCAGATGTTGCGATCCTTGATGTCCGACTCCCTGATGGGAGCGGCGTGGAGGTTTGCCGAGAAATCCGATCAACCATGCCGAACGTCAATTGTCTGATGCTCACCTCGTACTCGGATGATGAAGCCCTGTTCAATGCAATCATGGCTGGCGCTTCAGGCTACGTTCTCAAGGAAATCCGCGGAAATGATTTAACTGAAGCCATTAGGCAGGTTGCTGCAGGCAATAGTTTGCTTGACCCCAGTCTGACTCAAAAGGTTCTTGAGCGATTGCGCAATGGTCAGAAAGTTGATTCCGAACTCGCTGGCTTGACCGAGCAGGAGCGACAAATACTCACCCTTATTGGGCAAGGAATGACAAACCGCCAAATAGGTGAAAACATGCATTTGGCCGAGAAAACAATCAAAAACTATGTGTCTGGTCTTCTTGCCAAACTTGGCATGGAACGTCGCACGCAAGCCGCTGCCTACGTAGCACGGCTAGAATCAGGAAACTAGGCAAGAGGGATTGACCAACGCAATCGTGTCCCTGACTCGGCCATGCCTGCGATGGTGAAGGTGCCACCCAGATCCTTGGCGCGAATTTTCATATTTTCCAAACCTGATCTGTGGTCTGACGGGGTATAGCCAACCCCGTCGTCATTGATTACACATGTTAGGAAGGAGTCGTTCGCATCAATTTCGACTGTAATCATTGATGCATGAGCGTGCTTCGCACAGTTTGTGAGAGCCTCACGAATTACTGCAATCAGGCTATCGCCTTGTTCAGGAGTGACTCGCGAATCTATTGCCCCTGAAAGGTTCAACCGAGGAGCAAAGCCCAGTGAGATTGATGCTGATTTGACCTCACGGGCAATAAGCTCCCGAAGGCTTTGCGAGCCATCATTCTCATGCAGGTCAAAAATAGTTTGTCGAATCTCTCGAATCGTTTCATCAAGTTCATCTATGGCCTGATCAATTTTTTGCGCTGGTGCTGAATCCGCACCAGCCAACTGTGAGGCACCCTGCAACATCATGCCCGCGGCAAAAACACGTTGAATCACAAGATCATGGAGATCGCGACCAATCCGCTCTCTGTCTTCCAAGACAGCAAGATTTTCCTTGTCATGTTGCGCCTCAGAAAGAACCAAAGTCAATGCCGCCTGCGACGCGAAAGACTCCACAAGATCAATTACTTCTCTGCCAGCCATGCGTAACCCTTGTGGCCACATCAAAAGAAGAACTCCCAAGACGCGATCTGAGGTGCGCATTGGCAGCGCTACCGCGGCACCGAAACTTGCGTCCATGTCTTGTTCTCGGGGTTCTTCTAGATTTTCCCACAACATGCAGTCTTGTTCAATGACACTTGCACCCGCTCTATAAGAGCGTTCAATAATGGAGTTCAGTGGAGCCGGCTTACCAATCCAACGGTTCAGATTTAAGTTTTCAGCGGAAAACGTGTCAGCCGTGCTCACAATCTCGATTGTCAAGTCGCCTTGCGCATTCGGGAGCGCGAGAATTGTTGCCATTGCATCGGTCAGGTTTCGACTTTTATCCGCGATCAGATTCAATGTCTCCTTTGAGTCCTTTCCGGAGAGAACTGCGGTGCCAATCTCAGAAATTGCCGCCTGCCAGAGTTCCCGCTGGCGCGTCAACTCAAATAGGCGTGCGTTTTCAATTGCAACGGCAGCCGCAGCTGCGAGCGCCATCACGGTCTGTTCATCCTGAGCTGTGAATGACTTGCCATTTTTTTTCTCAGTGAGGTAGAGATTGCCGAATATCTCGCCGCGCACACGAACAGGAACTCCCAAGAACGTGGTCATACTGGGATGCTCCGGTGGAAATCCCACAGATTGAGGATGCTCACCGATATCCACTAACCGCAGAGGTGTCGGGTTGTCTATTAATAGCCCGAGGATTCCCTTACCCTCGGGCAACTTGCCAATCTTCACGGCCTCTGACTCAGGGATCCCAACGTGAATGAATTCGATCACACTTCCATCCGAATCAAGAACTCCCAGTGCACCGTAGGTGGCATCCACGAGCTCGACGGCATTGATCACAATCCGTCGCAATGTGGAGTTCAGTTCGAGACCGGCCGCAACGGAAACAACTGCCGTGAATAGCCCGCCGCTGGTGTCCATAGCCATATTGTTACCGCAAGCCTGTGTCGCTGCATAGCCAATAGAGAGTTCAGAGATCCGATCCAGCTGGTGATTGCGCCTCACTCAACTCAACCGGTTCCTGACCAAACCACTGACCCACCGCAAAAAGCTCGTCATGGCGGCCAGGACATTCCCAAGCGCGGTTCTGCGCGCACCTCTGTCATAGTTCGCAGGTGGCTACTGACGTGCGGGGGGTTTCTGGCGTACCTATCGCCACGATCATGCCCCCGCTGATCACGCTGTGGATCGTGTGGGGCTCCACATATATGGGTGTGGCTCTGGTCGTCCAATCCATGCCCCCGTTGATAGGTGCTGGGACCCGATTCCTCGCAGCAACCGCCCTACTGGCCATATTCGTGGCAATTTTCAAAGGCGTGGGCACATTTCGAATGTCCTGGGCGCAATTTCGTGGTGCTTCATTGCTGGGCGTGGTGATTCTGGGCGTGGGGATCGGCATCGTTTCTCTCGCCGAGCGATACGTTCCCTCGAGCATTGCAGCTCTCGTGGTCTCAGTCATACCATTGTGGATCATCATTTTCCGAGTTCACGCCGGTGATCGCCCCTCGCGCCTGACTCTGACTGGCGTAGGCGTTGGCCTCGTTGGCCTTGCACTCATGCTCCTGCCCGGCGGTACTCAGGCAGTTGGCGACGCAAACGCAACCGAGGTTGCCCTATGGACTTTCGCAATCGCTTGCGGCAGTTTTTCTTGGGCCTTCTTTTCATGGCGGTCAACACGGTATGCGCAGCCAGACAACCCACTTGTCACGAGTGTGGTCGAAATGTTTTCTGCAGGACTGGCTCTCGTACTCGTGGGCGTGCTCATGGGTGAAAGTTGGGACTCAGCCACTATCACCGCATCCTCATGGGGCGGCTGGATTTTTCTCGTCTTTGCATCAGCCATTGCCTACTCTGCCTACGTTTGGTTAATTGGCCATGCACCCATGTCACTGGTTTCGACATACGCGTATGTGAATCCAGTGATCGCGGTGCTCCTTGGATTTTTCATCCTTAATGAGTCGATTACAACCGACGTCGTTCTAGGACTCACCATTGTTGTCGGTGGTGTTGTGTTGGTCGTCTCAGGAGAGCGACGACCAACTAAACCAGGCCGGATAAAACGTCAATAACCCGATCATTGGCTTCGGGCTCTGCAACCGTGATGCGCAAACCTTCGTTAGGGAATGGGCGAACTGACAACCCGGCTTGCTCAAGCGATTCATAGACATGAGCAGTCTTCTCATTGAGACGAAGCCAGACAAAGTTCGCATAACTTTCTTCCGGGGTCCAACCTTGGGCACGTAAGGCAGCAAGGACCCGTGCACGCTCTTGTTGAACAAATTTAACTCGCTCCATGAGTTCGGCTTCAGCCTTTAACGCAGCTATGGATGCAACTTGTGCGAGAGTAGAAACGCCAAACGGAAGAGCGGTTTTTCTCAGTGCAGCGGAAATGCGCTCCTGCGCAAATGCGTAACCCACCCGTAATCCAGCCAATCCGTATGCTTTTGAGAACGTGCGCAGTACAACCACATTGGGATGCTCCCGATATAACCCGACTGAATCGGAACGAAGTTCATCCGGCAAATATTCAATATAGGCTTCATCGAGAACAATCAATATCTCTGGTGAAACGGATTTGATGAACTTCGCAATGTCTTGAGCTGAGGAAATTTGGCCCGTTGGATTATTTGGCGAGCAAATAAAAATAACTCTCGTACGATTCGTGATGGCCGCTTTCATTGCATCGAGGTCATGTGATTCGTCAGCCGCCAGGGGAACCTGAACACTTGTGGCTCCTGCAATCTGAGTCCAGATTGGATAGGCCTCGAAACTGCGCCATGCGTATATGACTTCATCGCCCGGACCTGCTGCGGACTGAATAATCTGCCCGCAAAGTGCAACACTTCCCGTTCCTAGAGAAATATGCTCCGCGGGAACCGAAAATTGTTGTGAGATGGCTGCGACCAGGTCTGCAGAACTCGGATCAGGATAGCGGTTGATTTCCGGCAATGCCTGGGTGATCGCGGCGGTAACACTTGGCAGCGGATCGTGATGGCTCTCATTACTGCTCACTTTAAATGTGGTGACGCCGTGAACCGGCTTCGGTCGAGCACCCGCTTTATAGTCAGCGATGCTCTCAATATCAGCGCGCAGTCGCGGAATGTTGTCAGCCACTAGCACAACCTAGACCGTGATCACTCGGCCTGCAAAAGGGAACCTGCATAGTCCGGGACGTAATTATTGAGCTCCCGAGGCGGCCGTTCATACCCGCGTGCTGCTGGTCGCTGCGGGATTTCAAGTTCAGGAGGCGATATGGAGTAGTGGTCAACGCTGGAAAGAAAGTGCTGCATCGAATTGATTCGAGCGCGCCGTTTGCAGTTTGCTTCCACGACGTACCACGGAGACTCAGGCAAATCAGTGTGTACAAGCATTTCATCTTTTGCTTGCGAGTAGTCCTCCCAGCGACTGATCGACTCTAAGTCCATGGGGGACAATTTCCAACGACGCATGGGATCTTCATGTCGGGATTTGAATCGTCGTTCCTGTTCATCATCAGAGATGCTGAACCAGTATTTGCGCAGAATGATGCCGTCCTCGATCAACATGCGTTCGAAGATCGGTGCTTGATGTAGAAATTGTCGGTATTCCGCCGGAGTGCACAGGTCCATTACTTTCTCAACCCCTGCCCTGTTGTACCAAGATCGATCAAAGAATCTCATCTCACCCGCTGACGGTAAATGTTTCACGTAGCGCTGGAAATACCACTGAGTACGCTCACGCTCCGTTGGAGCTGGAAGGGCAACTATGTTGGCTTGACGTGGATTCAAATACTGAGTGAAACGTTTGATTGTTGAACCTTTTCCTGCGGCATCCCGACCTTCAAACAAGATGACAACGCGCTTGCCTTCGAGTCGTACCCACTCTTGAAAATTGACCAGTTCGGCCTGGAGGCGCGCCAGTTCTAGTTTGTAGAATGCCTTGGGAATCTTCTTTTGCGCCACCTGTTCACTGGTAGGGCTTTGAATAGGTACGCCGATTGAATCACTCACGTAACCAGATTAGCCACATAAAACCAACTTCTCACCCCAGTGTCACAACAGATTACAAATTTTTGGGTACCCTGAGCACGTGACATTGCGGCGGAGAGTGCTTATCGGTTCAGGCGCAGGCCTCGGACTGATACTGATTGGTTTTCTCATCGTGGTTTTGCAGTTCTCATCTGTCTCTGGCAAACAGAACACCTTGGACTCAACATTGAATCCCGCGGCCCAGATTGCCGATTCATTGTTGTTAGCTCAAACAGCATCGTCAGGTGATCTTTCAGACTATGTACTCACCGGCTCAGAGGAAGCTCTTGCCAGCTATCAAAGTTCTATCTCAACCACAAATTCATTAAGTGACTCATTAATCAAGATCTTCGGTGAAGAAAATCCTGCACTTATTGCTCTGGTTGAGAACGCCGCTGCTGCTGAACGAGCGTGGATTAGCGCAGATGCCCAACCTACCTTGGACTCAATGGCTGATGGAAAAACAACAAAAGCTGCGCGCCTCACAAATAAGCCTCGGGCTTGGAACACCTTTGATGCGATGATTGACGCCACCTCGGAATTACAAACTGAAATCGAAGTGCAACGCGCTAATGCAGTCACCGATGTCGCCGGATCCGCGCGAACACTGGGTGTGTTCTTGATTTTGGGCGGAATTGCGCTCATTGGAATTTTCCTGGCGTATTTCATTTTGCTCCAACGGTGGGTGATTTTCCCACTGATGGATATTCGTAAAGATCTTCAACTTGCAACCCGGGACCCTGCACATACACATCCCATAGAGCCCGTTGGACCCTCGGAGCTCAACACCCTCGCCAAAGATGCTGAGAGCCTTCGTCGCAAACTCGTTACTGAAATCGATGAAGCAATGGCCGCACGCAAAGGCCTCCAGCAGGATGCCCCTCTCGTTGCTGCCGTGCGCGCTGAGATGCAGGTTGACACGCGAATTCATTGCCCCGGTGTTGCTATTGCGGGTCTTGCTTCCAGTGCAGAAGGTGTACTCGCTGGCGATTATTGGGATTACATTCCCTTGGATGAAAATCGCGTCGCACTTGTTATTGCCGACGTCTCGGGCCACGGACCTTCGGCCAATGTGATTGCACTTCGGGTACGCGCAATCATCAAGGCCTGTCTCGAGAACAGTGGGTCAATCGCCGAATCAGTCGAACTCGCGGCACGCTCAACAGAGCGTGACGAACATTTTGTCACAGCCATTCTCATGGTCGTCGACACAGAGAAAAACATTTTGCAGTGGATTAATGCTGGGCACCCCGCCGCTATCGGAGTCGATCATGACAAGGAACAGTTTTACCTTGATCCCACCGGTCCACTCATTTCTTCGCTCGGCGGCGACTGGGAGGTCAAGGAACGCCCATTTGTCCCCGGGGACGTAATTCTGGGGGTCACCGACGGCTTTCTTGAGGGCCAGTCCACACCTGACTCAGATTCCGACACTGAAAGTGCGGCGATTGCCCGGGTCGTGCGGGGACTGGATGCCCCCGTTCGGCAACACCCTGAGGAGATCGTGCAGCGGCTCGTGTCCCACTTCCGGGAAATTTCCCCTCGCTGGCGCAGTGATGACGTCACGGTGGTTGCTATGAGCAGGTTGAGCTGAGCCGGTTGAGCTGAGCAGGTTGAGCTGACCTGCTCAAGGAACCAGCCCGAGCAGGTTGGGTTGAAGGCCAAAATCCCCTCCATGGCACACTGTCACTATGCGAAAAATTACTAAGTCAAGCCTCCTCGCCCTTCTAGTAGCTGCTCTCATCGTTCCGATTGCTTCCCCTGCACAGGCCGCAAAACTGAAGAACCCTGCTCAGAACCTCAAAGGCACGGTCATTCAGGATGACCTTTTCGGTCTGCACGTCACCGATGTTCAATTCGGAGCGTGGCCATCCATAAATTTTGGTTCCATCCGCCTGTGGGATAACGACACTGCGTGGGCCAATATTGAAACTTCAAAAGGTGTATTCAATTGGACTGCGCTGGACAATGCAGTTGCTACTGCAGAATCCAAAGGGGTCACAGACATCCTTATGGTCTTAGCGGGTACGCCTGCTTGGGCGACCGACCAACGTAACGCAGCTGCTCTTCCGCGACCCGATGCTTCAGGGGTTCCGCGCGATATGAATGACTGGAATGACTGGGTACGTGCAGTCGCAACTCGCTACAAAGGCCGCATCACTAGTTACCAGCCTTGGAATGAAGCGAACCTCTCCACATTCTTCACGGGCACCCCGCGTCAAATGGCCGACATGACCAAAAGCACCTATGACATTGTGCGCAGCATTGACCCCAAGGCCACGATCGTTGCTCCCAGTACTGGCACACGGCTCGGTGGACCCTTCAAAAAGTTCTATCCTGCATATCTCGCTGAGTTGAAGAAAATGAATTGGCCTGTTGATGCTTGGTCGGCACATACCTACCCATCGTCCTTGGGTGACACGAACGACCGTCAGGATTTGGCCAATTCCTGGATTTCCTACCTGAAAGCAGCTGGAGCACCCGATCTTCCGCTGTGGGATACCGAGAGCAACTACGGACTTGCTGGTCCCGGACCGAGTAATCCCGATCAGGATATTGAAGGCACCCAGGCCGCCAATCTCGTTGCTATCACCTACCTTGATGCCCTTCGCCTCGGGATCTCGCGGGTTTACATGTTCCGCTGGGGGCCTTACAACGATCTCCTTGGAATCCAGTTCAGTGACAACACCGTCGGTGCTGTGGCAATGGACACGCTTCAGGATTGGATCGTGGGAACCAAGTACCGAGGCTGTAAAGAAACCAAACGCAAAGTGACCTGCACTTTTGGTGCAAAGAATGGTCTCCAACAAGTGATTTACTCAGAGACAGGCACCAGGAGCTTTAAGATCAAAAAGGTCTACAAGCAAATGTGTTCCCTTGACGGGACGTGTAAAGCCGTTCCAAGTAATCGCAAGGTTCGCGTGTCAGGGCCTGTGCTGCTGACGCGTTAGGAATCATTCCTTGATTAGAGGCCGGTGAATATTTCACCGGCCTCTAATTTGTTCGTTCCTCGCCCACGGTGTTCCCACCGTCTACAGCGATGCATTGTCCTGTGACATAACTTGCACCCGGGCTTGCAAGAAATGCAGCAACGGCAGCGACCTCGGAGGGGCTTGCGCTTCTTCCTAATGGCACAAGTTCTGATTCGCGAGCCTCATGCTCTGTCTGTGAACCGCTTTGGACCCAACCTGGTGCAATTGCGTTCGCAGTAATTCCATCTCTCGCATAATCGACTGCAAGGGATCTGGTCAGACCAACGACCGCAGCTTTTGCAGTGGCATAAGCACTTTCACCCTGCATTGACATCAGCGGACCCGTGACGCTTGAAATAGAAATGACTCTCCCCCACTCATTTGCCTGCATGTGTGGGAGAGCAGCTCGTGTCACATGGACCATTGTCATCAGGTTCCTTGACAGTGCTTGGTCAAATATTGTGAGATCAATCGTTCCAAGGGATCCAGATTCAGTTCCAACGGGAGTGTTCACACTTGCCATGCCTGCGTTATTAATAACTATGTCGATGCCGCCCAAATCATGACTTGTTAACTCAAACATGGAATTGGTTGCATCTGGATCCGTCAAGTCGCACACATAACCTTTGACAACGCCTAGGGGAGCTAATTCAGATGCTCGGTCATGAATATGTTCTCCCGTTGCGGTGACTGCGACTTCTGCGCCCAGATCCAATAGTGCCCTAGCGCAGGCAAAGCCGATTCCAGTCTGCGAGCCACACCCCGTGACCAACGCCCGTTTACCTGCAAGCGATAGCCATTGAGGTGTCACTGCGAAATCCTGGACAATGCCTCAGCAAAAAGTGTGGTGTGCAGGTCAACATCGGCAGACGTCGTGGCCGGACACATGAGAGCCATGTTGTGAAATGGCGTCATGAGCACTCCTCGATTGCTCATGAAAAGGTGGAGGTATTCCTCTATCTCTGCATCGAATGCCTGCGCTGACTCCGTTCCATTGCGGGGCGCAGGTGAACAGAACCTGTATTCGGTCCGCGCACCCAATTGCGCAATGGTCCATGGCATCTTTGTGTCTTCGAGAACCTTCTCGACACCAACGGTGAATTGTGTCGCCAGTGCGATCATGTGAGCAAACGCGTCAGGGGTCAGAACCTCCCCGAGAGTGGCACGCATCGCAGCGGTGGATAACACATTGCCAGCGAGGGTGCCGCCGACTCCGCCGACATCCTCCAAATCTGCGTCCGGTGAGTTCAGGATGCGATCAGCTAAGTCCTGCGTGATGCCATAGGCCCCTGATGGAATTCCTCCACCAATGCTCTTTCCAATCACGAAGATGTCCGGTGAAAGATTCCACTCCCTGGTGCAACCACCCCAGCCAGCTGAGATTGTGTGGGTTTCATCGATGAGTAGTAGGGCTCCGTACCTGTCACATAAAATTCTCAGGCCGTCAAGAAAGCCTGGATCTGGTAGGACGATTCCAATATTGGTCAGAGCAGGCTCGGTGATCACCACTGCGACATCGCCGTGAGCGAGTGCCCGCTCAACTGACTCTAAATCATTGAACTCAGCTACTCGCGTTGTCTGCGCGATGTCTACCGCAGGGCCAACATTTCCTTCACGGAGAATGGCACTGCCATTAGGTCCGGTTCGCACCAGCGTTTCGTCCACGGCTCCGTGATAGCAGTATGAAAAGGCGAGCACCTTCGATTTGCCAGTGACCTGACGCGCAATGCGAAGTGCCCATCTGTTTGCGTCTGTTGCCGTCAGGCTGAACGACCACAGTGGTAAGCCAAAGCGATTGCTTAATTCAGCTGCCACCCATTCGGCATCGCCACTGGGCACCATCGTTGTAATACCACCGTCAACAGCGATTCGTTGCTGGACTGCACGGGTGGTTGGTTCTGGAGAATGACCAGCCATGGCACCTGTATCACCTAGGGCGAAATCCACGTACTCATTTCCATCAACATCAGTGATTTGATTCCCGTGAGCGCTCGCCAGATACAGCGGGTATCCACCCGACCATTTGTTCATCCAGGTCATGGGTACTCGACCCAACAGGTGATTGCTCGCCTCAAACATGGCGCGAGAGGTGGTGGTCCTGGTCAAGTGAAGTGACTGCTCATGAATCAGTTCTTGGGCTAGTTTCGCGCGATCAAGCACAGTGTGCGGTCCTCTCAGACTGTCATTCCACCTCGTGTGGCGAGCACATCATATTCGGCCGATTAGTGCCCCGCTGCCAGCTTCCCACTCAATCGATCATGGAATTCCGCACTCTTTTCATTGAATCCCAGAATCCGAATCGACTTTCCACGCTTTTCATATTTTGTCACGACTGCGTCCAGGGAAGCGACCGTAGACGCATCCCACACATGCGCACCTGTGAGATCAATGATGACAAGGTCAGGATCATTCGAATACTCGAATTGATACACCAAGTCATTACTTGACGCGAAAAACATTTCACCATGGATGGAGTAGCGGACTGTTTCGAAACCTGTCATTGGATCGAACTCAAGTGTGCGGTCCATGGAGACAAGGTGCGCGACTCGACGGGCAAAAAGCACAGTGGCTGTTACGACACCTGTGATTACTCCAATTGCTAGGTTGTGAGTAATGAGTGTTGCGATGACTGTCGCGAGCATGACCGTTGTTTCACTCTTGGGCATGGAGAAAATAGTGCGCAAACTATGCCAATCAAATGTTGCGTAAGCAACAACAATCATGACGGCCACCAGCGCAGCCATGGGAATTTCAGCGACAATGTCACCCAATGCAACGACGAGAATCAGCAAGAAGATTCCCGCGAGGAATGTGGACAGTCGTGTGCGAGCGCCGGATCGCACGTTGATCATGGTTTGGCCAATCATGGCGCAGCCACCCATTCCACCAAAGAATCCGGTGACAATGTTGGCAACTCCCTGACCCCAGGACTCACGTGTCTTATTGGAACGGGTGTCGGTGATGTCATCGACAAGTTTCGCAGTCATCAAACTTTCCATGAGCCCCACCAAAGCGATGGCCAAAGCAAATGGGGCAATGATTTGCAGTGTCTCAAGGGTAAACGGAACGGTGGGGATACCAAGGACGGGAAGGCTGTCAGGAAGTTCCCCTTGATCTCCAACCATGGGCACGTTGATGTTCATAACTGCAACGATGATGGTGAGAAAGACAACTGTGACCAACGGACCTGGAATTGCCGTAGTTATTTTGGGCAACACGAGAATAATTGCAATGCCGATAACCACCATGGGATAGACGATCCAAGGGACATCAATCAGATACTGCAACTGCGCGGCGAAAATCAGAATCGCAAGGGCATTAACAAATCCAACCATCACGCTTCGTGGAACAAATCTCATGAGGCGAGCAACACCCGCCAGTGCCAGCAAGATTTGAAAAATCCCTCCCAGAATCACTGCCGCGATGAGGTATTGCAGCCCATGATCGCGAGCTAGGGGTGCCACCACCAGAGCGATCGCGCCCGTGGCCGCAGAGATCATGGCGGGACGGCCGCCCGTGAAGGCAATCGTTACAGCCATGGTGAAAGAGGCAAAAAGCCCAACACGTGGATCAACCCCGGCGAGGATGGAAAAGGAAATGGCCTCAGGGATCAATGCGATGGCAACAACAAGCCCTGCCAGGACTTCTGTGCGCATTATTCGGGGAGAGAGCCAAACAGGACGGTGGGCGGAAAGGTATGCAACGGACACTTGATTGACTGTAACTCAAGTGATGGTGATCCCCTAATTCTCAGAGTTTGCCAACCATTTTGCGAATGGTCATTCGAGGGATTCCCGTCACCGTTGAAATCTTGTTTTCAGAGAGCACCTCTGAGTCAACGTGCACTTTGACGAGTGCGGCCAGAGTGTCTCGGTGGGCACGTTCCTTCTTCTTTGCGGCTTGCCACTCTTCGGCGGCCGTTTCAATCTCGCTGAGAGCCGCCTGCTTCTTGGGGTTAGGTGACTTAGTCATGCGCTGGAGTCGTGTTTGCCAATTGGTCGGCCAATGGCGCGAGTTCCCTGTGCATTGCTGACCATTCAAGTGCCTCATCGATATAACGAGTCTCGTGGGCTGCTCCACAGGAGCACTCCAGCACAAAGCGGCATTTGCTGGAACAGAAATCAGATTCAATGGTGTGGCCAGATTTGATGGTCCGATCCAAGACCGAACCGTGAGCGCTCTTGGTATTGCGGGCAAATGGGTTGCTCATGGAAACCCCTTTCTCGTGTTTTTCTCGAGCACAACTGTGATGCACTGACAATTTTTGTCTTAATTTTGTATATGTATAGACACTATCGTATAAGTATATACATAGACAATGAATGTTACCGGTGGGGCACGTGTTGCCGCCGAAATCGGATGAGTTACAGCGTGATGTGGATAGATCTTGGCGCCGGTCCAGCCCACAATGTGACCAAGAGCCACATCACCTAAGGAGTTTCCCATGACCAAATCACTCATCGATGGCAAAGACTTCAAACTCGGACTCTTCTCGTCCAACTGTTCCGGCGGAATGGCCGTGTCCAAAGCCCCTGACCGTTGGAGTGCTAGCTGGGATGACAATCTGCGCCTTGCTCAGATTGCCGATGAAGTAGGCATTGACTTCCTCCTCCCTATTGCCCGCTGGATTGGATATGGAGGCGAGACAAATTTTCACGGTTCCGTGCTTGACCCAACCGTGTGGGCGGCCAGCCTCCTAGCCAACACCAAGCGAATCAGTGTTTTCGCGACGATTCACACGGCCTACAACCACCCCATCGTGGTGGCCAAGCAAATGGCCACCGTTGATCAAGTGGGCAAGGGTCGTGCCGGTCTCAATGTTGTCGCAGGCTGGAACAAGCCCGAGTACGACACCTTCGGCGTTGAACTTCCTGAGGATCACAACGATCGTTATGAATATGCACAAGAATGGTTTGACATTGTTAAAAAGATTTGGACCACCGAAGGAACATTTGACTGGGACGGAAAATTCTTCCACCTGCAACACGTTGAGAGTTTGCCCAAGCCATATGACGGAATGATTCCAATCCTCAACGCCGGATCCTCGGCGCAGGGCCGAGGGTTTGCCGCCAAGAATGCGAACTTTGTGTTCACCATTGTCGGCGGTCCGGAGGATGGAGCCGAGGTTGTCAAGACGGTAACAACCCAAGCAAATGATGAATTCCACCGTGAGGCTGGCGTGTTTACGCTGGGGTATTGCGTGGTTCGTCCCACCGAAAAGGAAGCAAAGGACTTTTTGCACTACTACGCGGAGGAGAACGCTGACTGGGGCGCGGTTGACAACCTCATGACTTTGCAGGGGATGCACGCCCAATCCTTCACCCCGGAGATGCTGTCCATGTTCCGGGAACGATTCGCGGGTGGACATGGATCATGCCCCATTATTGGCACCCCTGACCAGGTGGCGGATGAAATCGAAAGGTTTGCCAGGGCGGGCTTTGGCGGCATGACATTGTCATTCTTCGACTACGCGGGTGAACTGCCATATTTCGCAGAAGAGGTGCTCCCCCGACTCGAAGCCAAAGGTGTTCGGCTACCCCGCTAGTGAACCAACCACTAAAAGTGTCAATTGGGAGGCCTCCTTGCCGCTCAGCGCATAGAGTGAAACCAGCAAGTTTCACGCGCACCGCAAGGAGGTCTTCCGTGGCATTGAATGGGGCTGGAGATGCGCAAGTCGCCGAACCCAACCAGATTTTCAACCTGACAAGTAATCGCGCGTCCGTCCTCCGCGATGAAGTCGCGGCACGAACTACACCACACGAAGTCTTGACCAAAGAATCATCCCTGGAAGGAAAAGTGGGCATGGTCACCATGCCATCGTCACGTTTTGTATTCGTGCGCTACGGAGGGAATGTGGTTGTCGAGGCGCCTCCTACTGACGATCGCGTCGTCGCCACAATTCCACTTGGCCCCATGGGTGTCAGCCATCGCACCCATGTGAAACCAACTTATTTCACTTCTGGCTTCCTACTTTCTCCCAATAACGTCACCGTCATGCGTCCTGATCCTTGGGCGGGTGCACTGATCATTGCCAGTGACGCTGAACAGTTAGACAACCAAAGAAGAAAAGTGTTGGGAGAGTCCTGTACATCAGCAATAAATTTTGCTGAAGACTCCAACGTTGGCACACAATGGCTCACTCACACATGCCGGACTTTATGGAATCTGGCATCCACCATTCCAAGTGAAACTCCAACACAAGTCATGGACAAATTTTTGGGAGTCATGGAAGACAGTCTTCTCAATGCCTTGATCATGGCCACTGAGGATTCAAAAAACTTGGGTGCTGTAGAGAGCGTCAGAGCTCGCAACATTCAAGAATGGATCAATGCCCATCACCAGGAGCCACTCACCGTTGCCGACTTGGCGGCCGCGGTGGGATTGAGTGTCCGCCAACTGCAAGCATCTGTTCATCAACATTTTTCAGTCGGGCCCATGGAGCTACTGAGAGATATTCGACTCTCTAAATTACATAGCCTCCTGCGCTCATCAGACTCGGATCAATCCACCGTGGCAACGTTGGCATACAGCGTTGGATTCACTCATCTGAGTCGGACTTCGCAGCTGTATCGGGCAAAATATGGTGAAAGTCCCTCGCATACTCTCAAGAGAAGTGTGCATGGGTAGTTCACCAAAAATTGCAGTTATCTACTACTCCGCCACGGGAAATGTCGCAAACTTGGCTCACAATATTGCCCTCGGTGCTCAGAGTGTGGGCGCCCAGACACGGGTCTTACGAGTTCAGGAAACGGCCCCACCTGAAGCGATTGCAAGTAACGCCTCCTGGCAGCGCTTAGTGGAGCACAGTACAGATGATCTTGCTCAGCTACAGGACCTGGAATGGGCTGACGGAATTGCTTTGGGCTCTCCCACCCGATTCGGCGGACCAGCTAGCCAATTAAAGGCTTTTCTTGATACAACAGGATCACTCTGGGATGCGGGTGCGTTGGCAAATAAAGTGGGCACCGCATTTACCAGCGCCTCCACTCAGCATGGTGGCCTTGAATCAACAATCCTTGCGATAAACAATATTTTTTATCACTGGGGAACTCTGATCATGCCACTTGGATATCCCAATGAACATGTTCGTAAACACAGCGGAAATCCCTATGGCGCATCGCATTTTGCTTCGAGCAGAAATGCAGAGGACACATCGCACATCAAGGCAGCATTTAGTCAAGGGGAACGATTAGCGCATGTGGCAGCCGCAGTCACGGGACTGGAAAGTTCATGATTGATCCCATCAAAATTGTCGCCATTGGTGGGACAACTCGCCCAAATTCTTCAAGTGAGAAAGCCCTTCGCATCGCTGCGCGGGCGGCTCAGCACTCCGGTGCCCAGGTGTGTTTCATAACCGGCTCCGATTTGATCCTCCCCATATATGAGACTCAATCTAGTGATCGTGATGAGCGAGCCATTCGTCTTGTGCAACAAGTCCGAGGTGCTGATGGCTTGCTGATTTCAAGCCCGGGATACCACGGCGGCATGAGCGGGCTCATTAAGAATGCCATTGATTACCTGGAGGATCTCAGTGACGACGCTCGACCGTACCTTCATGGCCGAGCCGTAGGGTGCATCGCGAGTGCCTACGGGTGGCAAGCCTCTGTAACAACCTTGCACCAACTCCGCCAGGTCACGCATGCCCTTCGGGGCTGGCCAACTCCCATGGGCGGCGCCATAAACTCACAGGTAACGCAATTTGACGAGTCGGGGCAATCCACCGATGTTGCCGCAATCTCAAATTTGGAGCTGATCGGCACCCAGGTGGTGGAATTTGCCCGCGCATTTCGCCAGCCCACACCACTGTCATAAACGTTTCGAAGTTTCCCAATCAATAAAACTCGGACCCGCTAATCTGTCCAAGTGAGCGACAGGCTAAGCGTGACCACTCCGAGGGATGATGCCCTTTCCGGGCGCAATGAGGTCCTGCTTCAACGGATTGCGCGCCCACAGTCGCTGATCTTTACCATTTATGGCGCCTATAGCCGCTCCCTCGGTGGATGGATGTCCGTCGGTGCATTGCTTGAATTGTTGCGGGAAATCGGAGTCGAGGACCCAGCAGTAAGAAGCGCCCTGTCCCGCTTTAAACGTCGAGGTGTGCTGATCTCCGAATCTCGAGATGGCTCAGCAGGCTATGCACTGAGTGAAAGCGCACGGCGCACTTTCGACATTGGTGACGCACGCGTCTTGGAGCGACGGGAGCCTCCTTCGAGCGACCGATGGGTTCTCATTGCCTTTTCCATTCCAGAAAAATCGCGGGATCTGAGATACCGTCTGCGATCACGGTTATCCCGAGTCGGCTTTGCACAGGTGACTGGCGGGCTTTGGATCGCACCCGAGGGGCTTGAAGTAGATGCTCGGCTGGTGATCGAATCCCTAGGTGTCAGCGAACATGTTGATGTATTTCGCAGTGAACACGTTGCTTTCCGCAGCATGCCTGACGCGGTCGGTGAGTGGTGGGACCTCCAATCCATCGCAAATGAGTATCAGGATTTTTCTTCAACTTTTGCTGACCTCACAGAGGACTATAAATCTGGAAAAATAGAGATGACGCCCCTGCAGGCATTCATTGATTACACGCGTGTGCTCACCGCGTGGCGACCCCTGCCCTATCGAGATCCAGGGCTTCCTGCCGCGCATCTACCAATGGACTGGCCTGGAATCCAAGCCACTCAAATGTTTTTCAACTTTTACGACATACTCGGTGGCTTGGCGCAACAACATGTGATCGATGTTTGTTCAGCGCGAAATAGGCAGTCTTAAAAATCTGAAGTGGGCTGCCACTTCCCGTACACCTCGCGCAAAACGTTTGTGATCTCCCCTACCGTTGCATACTCTTTAACAGCGACCACAACCGCGGGAACGATATTAATTCCGGCTTGGGCCGCTAATAACAAACTCTCGAGGGATTCAGTCACTTTATCCGTGTTTCTTTTTAACTTTATTTTCGCGAGGTCAGCGATTTGTCGTTGCTCGCTTTCCTTATCAATTTCAAAGACCTCAAACCTCGCGGACTCTGACACAAAGGTATTAACACCAATAACTTTTTGATCACCTGAGTCAATGGCACGCGCAGTTTCGTAGGCGCTGTCTGAGAGTTTGGTGGCGAAATAGCCGGACTCGATGCAGGCAAGTGCTCCACCAAGTTCGGCGATCTTGTCCATCTCAGAAAAAATGGCGGCTTCGAGTTCGTCGGTCAGACTCTCGAGGAGTTCACTGCCGCCGAGAGGATCAACGAGTCCCGTGACACCTGTTTCAAAGGCAACAACCTGCTGTGTACGCAGGGCAAGCGTGGCAGCTGCTTCGGTGGGAACACCCAAGGCTTCATCGAACGCACAGACATGCATTGTTTGGCAACCACCCAATGCGGCGGCAAGTGCTTCAATTGAAGTGCGCACAACGTTGTTCAGTGGTTGTTGGGCTGTCAAAGACGAGCCCGCAGTGAAGGCAAATATCCTCAGTTGCTCGGAGCGAGGATCTTGTGAGCCATAACTCTCACGCATTAACTTTGCCCAGACTCGTCGAGCTGCGCGAAATTTTGCAACTTCAGGCATGAACTCCATATTGCTCGATAGAAACGTGAACAGCGTTGGTGCAACGTCATCGACGGTCATACCGCGTTCGATGGCTGCGTCCATGTACGCCCGCGCGTTAGCAAAGGTGAAGGCAATTTCCTGAACGGCACTGGAACCTGACTCGCGAATGTGATAGCCGCTCATGGCGAGGGAGACCCATCGAGGAATTTTTGTGGCGACATGTTCAATAACATCGACTGACAGCTTCAGGCCCGCCGGAGCGGGGAAGATCTGAGTGCCGCGGGCAAAATACTCTTTAAGCACGTCATTTTGAATAAACATTCCGAATTTATTGGGATCCACTCCGCGCTTTTCAGCCAACGCTTCAAACATGGCCGCCCAGATGTAACCGATGGAGTTCGCAGTGGTTCGAACTTGGGTGATTTTCTCGAGTTCAATGCCATCCATCAAGATTTCAATGTCGGCCAAACTGTCAATGGCGACACCAACTTTGCCAACCTCCCCCGCCGCAAGAGGATTATCCGAGTCAAGTCCCATTTGTGTGGGGAGGTCAAGAGCGACACTGAATCCCGTGAGACCTTGATCTAACAAAGAACGAAATCGAGCATTGGTTTCCTTGGCGGTTCCAAAGCCTGCATACTGCCCCATGGTCCACACTCCGGGATCCGCACTAATTCCACGGGTGTAGGGGTAGGCGCCAGGAACCTCTTGGCTCTGTGAGTTACTCACTTTATTGACCCTTTCCACTTGTTTCTTCTGCGTTGAGTTCCTCACGCAAAACCTTTTTTGCGATTTTCCCCGTTGAGTTCAGCGGAAATTCGGTCACAATGCGAACATCTTTTGGTTTTTTATATGACGCTAGGTTCGCTTTGCAATGCTCAAGAATTGAATCGATACTCGTATCAGCCCCATCGCGCAGTGTCACAAGTGCGGTGACGTGCTGCCCCCAGTCCGAGTCATTTACTCCGACGACAGCAACTTCGTGGACGCCGGGGACTTCAGCGATGGTGTCTTCGATTTCACGAGGGTAGATGTTGTAGCCACCTGAAATAATCATGTCACCTTTACGGTCTACCAAGAAAAGGTAGTCATCAGCATCAAGGCGGCCAAGATCACCGGTGTGAAGCCAGCCATCGCGCACCGCCTTGGTCACCGTGTTGTCTTGTCCAGCTTGACCGTAGTACCCGCGCATGACGTGATCGCCTCGAGTAATTACCTCACCGATTTCTCCTGAAGGTACGTCATTGCCTTGTTCATCGACAATGCGTACTTCAACTCCATTACACGGATTGCCAGCGCTGGTGAGTAATTCGGGTTCACCAAAAATTCCGCGTCGGTGCTCTTCGGGTCCAAGTACAGTGACCGGTGGAATGGCCTCAACTAACCCGTAATACTGACTCATGTTGACGGTAATTCGTTCATAACAATCCTTGATTTGTTCGGGCGGCATTGGTGCCCCCGCATATCCCATGATTTCAAGATTCTTCATGCGCTCACGGGATATGTCCGGCATCGCGAGAAGTCGTGCCACCATGGTCGGGACAAGTGCCGTTCCATTCGCTCCACGGTTTTCAATGGCATCCACCAAGTCTTCGGGGTCGTACTTAGCTTGAACAATTTGCTTGGCACCGAATGTGAAATAAGGCAAGACAAACAAGCCTGTTGTATGTGTAACCGGTCCCGCGTGAACCCAAGTGCTGTTTTCATTGGGAACTTTGCCTAAAAAGTCTGTAACTATGTTGTGCAAACTCGCCATTCTGTTGCGGTGTGTGCGGATCGCCCCTTTGGGGTTGCCCGTTGTCCCACTTGAGTAGTTCAACGAGACCAACGCATCCGGGTCAACAGAAAGTAGCAGTGGTTCGGGAGACTGTGCCGCGAGAAAGCGTTCATATTCTGTGCTCTGGCCCGGATCTCCATTGATAACAATGACGTGATCCACCATCGATCGTATTTCGGCGGTCTGATCCCAAAATTTAACATCAAGAATGAGTACCTTGGGCGTGCAGTCATTTGTGATTCTGACCCAGTCAGTTGGATGAAGACGGTAGTTGAGCGCCACGCGACACAAGCCAGCTGTGCTGATGCCTAGGTCAGTTTCAATGTATGTGTTCTGATTGGACTGTAAATCCAAAACCCGATCGCCCGTCTCGAGTCCCAATGCACGCAAGCCACGAGCAAGCTGCATTACTCGCGCTCCCGTTTGACCATAGGAGCTTTCACCCTCAGGACCAATAAGGGCAATGCGATCTCGGTACCTTTGCATTGAGCGTGCAACGAGTCGACCAACATCCATTGTGGTGCCTCCTAATTAGTTTGATTGTCTAGTCAGTGGGGGGTGAAACATACGCTGCATCGAGGACCCAACAGCCGCGCTCAAGAACGGTCACCGGATTTATGTCTAATTCACAACCAGTTGGCCAATTTCTCACACCGTGCGCAAGGGTCTCAATAAATGTGACCAAAGCCTTGCGGTCTGATGGTTGGGTGCCTCGTGCACCTGCGAGTAATTGCTCAAGCGCGGTCTCAGAAATCATCTGCTCAATATCAACTCGATCTACAGGGAGCAGACGCACCGAAGCACTCGCCACAATCTCCGTCAAAACCCCGCCAACCCCCACCGTGAGCACCGGTCCCATGGAGCTCCCGCTGATTCCAACCAGGACTTCAATTCCCCCGGGAACAAACCTTTCAACGAGCACATCACCACCCATGGCTTTCAGTGTGGTGAAGGTTTTCACGGCTTGATCAGTTGTTACATCAAGCACCACTCCGCCTGCATCGGACTTGTGAAGCAGTCCTGGAACGATGGCCTTGAAAACTGCCCTGCCGCCAACGTTGTCAACGGCGTCGAGGACCTGTGCAGACTCACTGACAAGAATTGATTCAGGGATGGGTAATCCTGAGGATGCGAGTAATTCCTTTAATTCCTTTTCCGATGCACCTGGTGAAGGGGTGGGAATCTCGGAAGGAGAGGCTACATCGAATGCACGATCAACTCTCGTGTTCACGGTGACGAGGGCGCGCAGGGCAGCCACAGCCCGTTCGGGGGTTGGATACACAGGGACACCTGCTCTTTTGAGCACTTCAGCGCCCTCGGGCGCAAGTGCAGCCGCGCCCGTGCGAACCGCCGCCACGGGAAGACCAGTTCGTACCCGCACTTCATGTAGGGCGGTCGCAATTCTGTCAACATCCTTGCCCACCAACACTGCAAAGCAAGCGACGATTGCATTCACCGCTGGATCGTCAGCCAACCGATCAACACAACGTTCAAATAAGCCTGGTTCAGCCATCACCGCAGCAGTGACATCGACCGGGTTCGTAGCATTGCCATAACTGGGAACAATCTGTTCTAGGTCGGACACTGTGGATTGATCAAGATTGGCAAGGACCAAACCTTCTTTTTCGATTGCATCGACGGCGAGGATTCCACTTCCCCCGGATGTAGTGACGATGCCAACCCCTGAGCCACCGATGGCTCTCTCCGATGCAAACAGGGAAGCGACATCGAGCAACTCATCAATGTTGTCGACTCTAGCTATGCCATATTGTTTTAATCCTGCGCTCACCACTTTGTCTGGCGACGCCAACGCTCCAGTGTGCGAAGCCGCGGCCTCCGCTCCCGCCGCACTGCGCCCAGCTTTAAGGATTGCTATTGGTTTGGTTGCCGCAACCTGCGCTAATAAATCCAGATTTCCCAATGACTCAACGTACATAACAACAGCATCGACACCAGGGTCCTGCGCAAGTTGCACAGCAACTTCAGTAGCTGTGACATCTGCTTCGTTGCCGGTTGTGATGGCGATCCCAGTGGGGACACCACGTTCAAGACCAAGGGACAGTGCTCCAAAACCAAGGGCACCCGATTGGCTCACTAACGCAATGCGTCCGTTAGGTAACGGGGTTGCTTCGGATGAAAAGACTGGGCTAAACGTTGCCATCACTTTATGGGCGCCGCCCACTGACCCGATGCAGTTTGGCCCGACAATTCGCATTCCCTTGGTTCGGGCGATATCGACCAATTCCTGTTGTGCGGCAGCGCCTTTTTCATCAACCTCAGCGAAACCTGAAGACATGACGATAGCCACATTCACACCAGCGTCCGCGCAATCCCGCACGGCATCTTTGACGTGTTGAGCTGGCACCATAATGAGGGCAAGGTCAATATGTTGTGGAACAGATGCCATGGAGGGGAATGCCTCCATACCGAAAATCTCTCCGCCCTTTGGGTTCACGGGCGCAATGAATCCATCAAAACCATGTTTGATCAAGTACTCGAGCGGCAAGCGGCCCATTGCGCCGACGCGCTCCGTCGCCCCGATGACGGCGATGGATGTCGCCGCCCACAGGGGACGCAGATCAAGGTGTGATGTCACGGGAGAATCGCTGTTCCTTCAATTTCGATCAGTGCGTCGTCATCCCACAGACGCGTGACGCCGACAAGTGTCATTGCGGGGTAATCCCGCCCAACAAGCCGTTTCCATACCGCTCCGATTTCGCTTGAGTGCGCGCGGTAATCAACAGGATCAACGCAATAGATCGTGAGTTTTGCTAGCTGTGACGGATTTCCGCCAGCGGCTTCCAGTGCGGCCAATAAATTTTGCAAGCCTTTTTCCACTTGTTCGACAATTGTCGCCCCCACAATTACGTTGTTGGCGTTCAATGCTGTTTGTCCGGCGAGTAAGACAATCGTGGAACCTTCCGCGACCACTGCATGTGAAAACCCAATTGGTGGGGCAAGTGACTCTGGATTGATTCTCTTCACTGTCATGTCTGAACCTTTCCGCCATCAAGGGTGATCCCTTGTCCGTTTATTGCACCCTGTTCGTGGACAAGGAAATTAACTGTTGCTGCCACTTCTTCGGGTTCTATCAATTTTCCGTGCCCCTGTTCTTGTGCCAATGTGTCCAGCACTTCACTCCGATTCCTACCCGTCTTTTCAACAATAGAATCAACAGTACGTGCTGTCATGGGTGTATTCACATAGCCGGGACAGACAGCATTCACGGTTATTCCGTGTGACGACAATTCCGCAGCGGCGGACCGCACTAGACCCAGGACTCCATGCTTTGCCGCGGTGTAGGCCGAGATGTAGGGGGCTCCGACGCGCGAGGCAACGCTTGCAATGACAACGATGCGGCCAAAACCTTGCTCTTTCATCGTGGGTATTGCCGCACGCATAAATCGGAATGGGGCATTGAGATTGAGTTCGATCATGCGCTCCCATAGTGCGTCATCAGTTCGCGTTATGGGTGCAGAGATCCCTTCGCCTGCGTTAATAACGAGAACATCGAGCCCATTCCATTCACTCACCACCTGCTGGACAATTTTGTCAGCGGCGGTGGGGTCCGTGACATCGCCTGGAATGACCAAATGTGGCACTTTCAAGGTGCTAGCAACTGCAAGCAGGTCCGACTCAGTTCGAGCAGTCAGGGCAATTGGGTAGCCAGCGCTGGCCAAATCACCCACAATTGCTGCACCAATACCTCGACTGGCTCCAGTCACTAGGCAACGGAAAGGAGATTGCCTCGACGAATTCATCGGACTTCCCTTTCTGAGCTAAATATTGGGACCCAAAGACCACATGAATAGTGCACTTCTCTGTCGATCGGCAATAATACGACACATGAGCCCTACCCGTCCTGTAGTTGCCGCAGCAAAGCGGACAATGTTTGGTAAAAATCGAGGTGCGCTCTCAGGGATTCGCCCAGACGACCTTTTGGCGCTGAGTCTGCGAGAGCTTGCCGCGTCGATTCCTGGCCTAGATCTTTCTCGAGTCGATGACATAGTGATGGGCGATGCCAATGGCGCCGGCGAGGACAACCGCAATGTGGCCCGCATGGGCGCCCTCCTAGCCGACTTCCCCGTCACTATTCCCGGCGTGACCCTGAACAGGCTCTGCGGTTCGGGAGGCGAGGCGATTGTGCAAGCATCGAGGGCGGTGCTCTCGGGTGACATGGACATCGTTATCGCTGGTGGAGTGGAAAGCATGAGCCGCGCGCCGTTCGTTCTGCCCAAGTCCGATAAGCCACTTGATGCATCGATGAAACTGGAACAAACCACGGTCGGTTGGCGAATGATCAACCCTGCATTCCCCAAACATTGGACAGACTCCCTTGGCGAGTGCGCACAACGCAGTGCCCAGGAACTGGGCATCGGGAGACAAGAACAGGATGAATGGTCAGTGCGGTCACATGAATTGGCTTCTGCTGCCTGGGACCGAGGCGTGCACGACGGGTTTGCATTCTCCGTTAACGACTTGACCCGCGATGAATCAATTAGACCCACCACGACGCTCGAAACGCTCGGTGCATTGAAACCCGCCTTTACCGCCGACGGCACTGTCACCGCTGGCAATTCATCACCCATCAACGACGGTTCCGTAGCAGCGCTCATCACGCGAGAAGAGATCGCGAGAGATCTCAATCTTGACTCATTTGCATCGATTGTTTCATCAGCAGTTGTCGCGGTTGAACCCGACAGATTCGCCAACGCCCCTGTCCCTGCAATGCATAAGTTATTGCAGCGCAACAACTTAACCTTCGGTGATATTGATTTATTCGAAATCAATGAAGCTTTCGCTGCGATGGTTCTCACCGTTCTCCGGGAAGAACCACGCATTGACGTGTCAAAAGTAAATCCCAATGGTGGTGCGATAGCAATGGGGCATCCGGTTGGTGCCTCCGCTGCTCGAGTCGTTGTTGACGCTGCTCGCAATCTTCATGCGCGTGGTGGTGGTCGTGCAATTGCGACTGCTTGTATTGGTGTTGGTCTCGGTATCGCAATTCTCTTGGAGGCATGATGATAAAAATTTCAGAGTTCACCGACATAACCTATGAACTCATCGACCAGGTTGCCGTTATCACGATCAACCGACCGGATCGTTACAACGCCCTTCGCGGTCGCACCGTTGATGAATTGATTTATGCATTCCGATACGCCTACGTTGATAAAGGTGTTGCCGCAGTCGTGCTCACAGGAGCTGGGCCCAAGGCTTTTTGCTCCGGTGGTGATCAGAAAGAACGTAATGAGACAGGCGGTTACGGTGAGACTGAAATGGGAATTTTTGAAATCGAGCGACTTCACCGTCTGATCCGAGAAATTCCCAAGCCCGTCATTGCGGCCGTTAATGGTTTTGCAATCGGTGGTGGGCACGTCCTGCATGTGCTCTGCGACGTTTCCCTAGCATCAACCACAGCAAAGTTTGGTCAAGTGGGCCCACGAGTTGGGAGTTTCGACGCCGGGTTTGGAACCGCCTATCTGGCCCGCGTGGTGGGTGAGAAACGTGCTCGCGAGATCTGGTTTTTCTGCGATCAATACGACGCGGAAACGGCAGAACGCTGGGGCTTGGTCAATCGGGTGGTAGAACCGAATGAACTGATGCCCCTTGCCCTGGAGTGGGGCCGCAAAGTTGCCGCGCTTTCTCCGACCGCGCTCAAGACCCTCAAACACAGCTTTAATGCTGACACGGACCACATTGTCGGCATCCAGTCTTTGGCGTTTGATGTACTCGACCTATTCGTCGATACAGATGAAGCAAAAGAGGGCGGTCAGGCGTTTGTTGAGAAACGCAAACCCGACTTCTCACCGTTTCGCTGAGAGCCCAGAAAATCACCCAAGAAGCTCTCTAGCTCAGGATCTTGGCAACCATGGACCCACTGGAACCACCAACGCCTCCGCCGGGCCATGTGCCGGCTCCACAGAGATAGAGATCTTTAACGGGTGAGCGATGCCGACCCCACCCCGGAACAGGGCGAAGGAAGAAGAACTGTGATGGGTGGTGGCTACCGCCCAGAGAATCTCCCTTGATGAGATTCGCGTTGTAACGTTCTAGGTCAGTTGGACTGAGCACAGCGCGCGCAATGACAGCATCTTTGAGACCTGGTGCATACTCCTCAATTTTCGCCATGACGAGATCGGCATACGCCTCTGAAATATCTTCCCAGCGCGAACCATCTGCCAGATCCAAGGGCAGCATGCGAACTTGGACCCACAGCGTGTGCTTTCCTTCGGGCGCGCGCGATGGATCTGTGACAGTTGGTTGACCGATGACCAATGTTGGTGATGCAGGAAGTCGCCCCGCGGCTGCGTCCGTGTAGGTCTGGGCCATGTCGTCTACGTATGGCCCAATATGAACGTAGTTGTAGGTCCGCGCTTCACTCGCTGTCCACGGCGGCAACTCTTCTAGTGCAAGGTGAATCATCATGGTGGCTAGTCCGGACTGGAATTTTTCCACCCGTTTAATGCTTGATTCTTGGGCAACATGTGTTGGAAGAAGTTCGGGCATGAGGCGGGGATTGACATTGCTCACCACGGCTTTCTTGGCAGCCACGGATTCCCCTGTCGCGAGCACCACACCTGTTGCTCGCTTGCTATCAACGGTGATCTCATCCACGCGTGCATTGCATCGCACTTCACCGCCATTGGCTTCAATGATTTGCACCAATGCATCGATCAGAGAGGCTGCGCCACCCTGTCCAATGACCATGCCAAAGAGTTGGCCACCGATTGTTTCTAGGAATGAAAAGAGCGCACCACCCGAAACATCGGGCGCGAAATCCAAGTGCATGCCCCATGTCGCCATGAGAGCTTTGGTTTTTGGTGACTGAAAATTTTCATTGGTGAACGATCTGGTCGACTGCAACGCTAACTTGGCAATTTCATAAAGCCCAACCGTTCCTAGAGCGCGATGCGCTTTCCAGAGTGTTTTAACCGCAGCAACACTGGGTAAATCTGAATTAAGCACGCCAATCAGAAATGGTGCCCATAGCCCCAATTTTGCCGTGAGTTCCTCCCACGCTTCGACGTCTTCAGGTGCGACTGCCGCGAGGTTCTTAATGGTGGCAGAGGCGTCAGCCTCAACACCGATCATGCTGCCATCGGGATAAACGGAACAGAAGGGTTTCGATGAGGGGACGAGGCTAAATCCATACTTGGTCAGTTGTTCACCCAATGCCGCCATGACGGGGCCGCCTGCGAAGAGGCCCAGGTTCATGGCGAAAAGATCATGATGAAAGCCGGGGACGGTTATTTGTTCGGTGCGAACTGCACCACCAGGGGCATCATTAGATTCAAGAACTATTACTTTTTTTCCCTCTACCGCCAGTAATGCTGCGGCGCTGAGTCCATTGATCCCCGAACCGATGACAATCACGTCGAAGGAATTCTCCATGTGATGTTCTCCCTAATCTTCCAAAAAACTGACGACCGCCATCATTGCGCTATACGCTCGTGCGTGCAACCATGGTGGCGAAAAATGTTCCGCACGATTTGTCGGAAGTCGCGGTCGCAGGAGACGTCGGAGGAAGGGAGCGCTCGTGGCACACAGCAGCGATGCCGTAATTATTGGCAGTGGGATCAATTCATTGGTGTCTGGCGCCATGCTCGCGCAAAAGGGCTGGCGAGTCACCGTTCTCGAGCGCAATGATCTTGCCGGCGGTGCGATAGCAACGCGCACGGACATATTTCCCGGTTATACCGTTGAGCTCCTTTCGAGCTGGCATCCACTTTTTCTCGGGGGCCCTGCCTACGCCGAACTCGCAACTGACCTAGCCCGGCTCGGGGTGGAATACCTCAACACCGAAGATCCCACCGGAGTCATTTGTGCGGACGGTTCAGCCGTCTTGTCCACCGATGCCAATAGAAATGCCACGATGTTCGAAAGTCTGGGAGACCTAGAAGCTTGGAATGCCGTCATGTCTGATTTCGGTGGGAAGGCTGAACTCGCATTCGGACTCCTTGGAACGGATTTTTGGCGCCCAAACTCCAGCAAGTTAGGTTGGAAAGCATGGCGTCACTTGGGCCGAAAAGGCTTGTTGGCCAGCGGTGCCGAGTTGTTAGAACCCGCAGCACCTTGGGCTGATCGGACGTTCACATCGCCCGTTACCAAGGCCCTGCTCGCTCCCTGGGCACTCCACAACGGACTGGGTCCGGACGATGCCTCAAGTGCGTTCATCACAAAAGTGATTTCAGCCGCAATCTCTATGGGGGGCATGCCAATTCCCGTTGGAGGTGGGGTGAAACTTGTCGATGCTCTGAGCACGATCATCTCCGAAGCTGGTGGCGAGATCGTGACCGGCGTGGAAGCCACACATATTGCCGTGTCAGGTGGTCGGGCACACGGCGTTCGAACGAGTTCAGGTGTCACGTACACGGCGCAGAAGGCGGTACTTGCCTCGGTAACACCACAATCCCTTTACTTGAATTTATTGGATCCAAGTGATGTTCCAACCGATTACTCCACGGCTGCCTCGCAATATCGCTATGGGCGAGCCGGAATGCAGATTCACCTGGCCCTCTCGGAGCCGCCGGAGTGGACGGTCCCCGGCATGGACAAGGTCGCTTTGGTTCACGTTCTCGACTCCATGAACTCCCTCTCCGAGTCGGTAAACGCGGCCAACAGAGGTTTCCTTCCACGCCGACCCACAATTGTTGTTGGTCAGCCCTCCACAATCGATCCTTCACGAGTTCCCGAGGGAGCTGGCCTGCTCTGGATCCAACTGCAGGAAATTCCACGGGAGATTCGCGGGGACCTAGCCGGAGAAATCGATCACCTCGGGGCATGGACCCCCGAGATTCGGGACCGCTACGCGGACCGGGTCATTGAGCAACTCACGCCACATATTGCAAATATCTCGACCAGCCTCACCGGCAAGTGCATCTTGGGCCCGGCCGACTTGGCCGCCCTGAACGTCAACCTCGTTGGAGGCGACCCATATGCCGGCGACTGCCGCGTCGACCAATACGCCCTATGGCGACCTTTACGGTTAGCCAACGGGCATAACACGGGAATCAAAGGGCTATGGCATATCGGTGCCTCGACGCACCCCGGGCCAGGTCTGGGCGGTGGTTCGGGATATCTCGTGGCAAAACGGTTGCGCTAACGCCGCCACTAGTACATGCTGTCCTTGTGACGGTCGTCAAAATAGTGTGATCTTGCCCGAAAGTATGTGACAAATCTGCTGTTGTGCCGACCAGTAATCTCCCCCATGCTTGTGCATGGGATTACGTCGGTGCACATGTACCGCGGCCAGTTAATGAAGGGATCATCGTAATGGCGGAACGGTCATTTGCCAACGAAGTCCAGGAACTGCGCCTTGGCGCTGGTGCTGAGTTCCGTGGGGAGGGAATCCTCGCGGTCACAAAGGGACTGTTGCAGTCCGGAGTCGCCTATGTAGGTGGCTACCAAGGTGCTCCTATTTCCCACCTCATGGATGTCCTCGGTGATGCCCACGAAATTCTTGAAGAACTTGACGTCTATTTCGAAAACAGTGCATCCGAGGCAACCGCGGCGGCGATGCTCGCTGCATCGGTGCACTATCCACTCCGTGGGGCCGTTACGTTCAAGTCAACGGTCGGCACGAACGTTGCATCCGATGCACTTGCAAACTTAGCTTCCGGCGGTGTGCTTGGCGGCGCTCTCATTATTATCGGTGAGGATTACGGCGAGGGCTCGAGCATTATGCAGGAACGCTCACACGCGTTTGCCATGAAATCCCAAATGTGGCTCCTCGATCCAAGACCAAACCTCACCGCAATCGTAGATTTTGTTGAAAAAGGTTTCGAACTCTCTGAAGCAAGTAGCACCCCCGTCATGTTGGAGTTGCGCCTGCGCTCTTGCCACCTGCACGGGTCATTTATCACACGCGACAACAAACGGCCCCCGTTCACTTTGAAGGAAGCCATCGAGAACCCACAGCGCGATGTCAGTCGCGTTGTGCTGCCGCCATCAAGCTTCACGCACGAACAAGAAAAGGTGAAGGACCGTTGGCCCGCGGCCGTTAAATTCATCCAAGAAAACGAACTCAATGAATTCGTTGCGGAAAAAGATCAGAACATCGGCATTATTTTGCAGGGTGGACTCTTCAACACTGTTAATCGCTCACTTGAATTACTGGGTTTGTCTGACCCCTACGGGAATAGTCAAATACCGCTCTACGTTCTCAATGTGACCTACCCGATCATTGATCAAGAAGTCCTTCGTTTCTGTGAAGGCAAAGATGCAATTCTCTTGGTTGAAGAGGGTCAGCCTGATTACATCGAACAAAACATCAACACGGTTTTGCGTCGTGCGGGTGACACAACAGCACTACATGGCAAAGACCTACTGCCCGTTGCTGGCGAATACACACCTGCAGCCGTGACCAAGGGCGTAACCGCATTTATACAAAAGTACCTTCCCAGCAAGATCAACTCCGAAAACTTGCCTGCAATCGTTTTTGATAACGACGATCCACGTAGTCCATTCGCGCCACGAGTTGCTCCCGAGTTAGTCCAAGGGCGACCACCTGGTTTTTGTACCGGTTGCCCTGAGCGCCCGATTTTTGCGGCCCTGAAGCTTGCTGAACGGGAAGTTGGGTCACACATCGTCAGCGCGGACATTGGCTGCCACCTGTTTTCCATCAACGCACCGTTCAATATCGGTGCTACAACAATGGGCTATGGCCTTGGCTCTGCAAGTGGGTCCGCTTTCAACGCAAAGGACTCGGACAAACGAACAATCGCTTTCATGGGCGACGGAGGCTTTTGGCACAACGGCCTAACCAGTGGAGTTGGCAACGCAGTGTTCAATGAAAATGATCAGTTATTGGTTGTGGTTGACAATGCATACAGCGCGGCAACCGGCGGACAGGACGTACTTTCATCACGCGCCGAAGCACTCAATCGCTCCACCAACCACCCCATCGAGCGCGCGGTCCGCGGTATCGGTGTCAAGTGGTCACGAACCATGACGAATACATTCAAAGTGGCTGAAATGCGAGACCTTTTCAAGGAAGCACTCACAACAAAAGAAAAAGGGCCCAAAGTCATTGTTGCTCAGAGTGAATGCACCCTGAATCGAGAGAGGCGGGAGAAGCCTGCACGCGCCAAGAAAATCAAAGAAGGCAAGCGGGTGGTCCGAGAGCGCTACGGCGTTGACCCTGAAACCTGCACTGGTGATCACTCCTGCATACGAATTTCTGGGTGCCCATCTTTGACCATTGGCCCCAACCCTGACCCAATGCGCAATGACCCGATCGCGACAGTGTTAGACAGTTGCGTTGGCTGTGGTCTCTGTGGCGAAAACGCACATGCCGCAGCCCTCTGCCCCTCGTTCTACCGAACTGAAGTTATTTACAACCCCAGCTGGTGGGACAAAGCCAAACTAGGAATTCGACAGAAGTACATCGGTTGGCTGCAAAAGGGAATTGAAAAGCAACTTGTCGGAATTGATGCTGCATGACCGTCACAAACTCACCAGTTAGTGCGGCTTCGATCACTCCTAGTTCCAGTGCGCGCCCATTGACCATGGCGATCCTGGCAATGGGTGGTGAAGGTGGTGGGGTCCTCGCTGACTGGGTGGTTGCTGTTGCCGAAAGAAACGGCTACTTTGCACAAAATACATCGGTCGCGGGTGTGGCTCAACGCACGGGAGCCACCGTCTACTACGTTGAAATGCTGCCAAAGAGTGGGGATAACCCCGAACAAAGAGAACCGATTTTGAGCACAATGCCCACGCCCGGTGAGGTGGACATTGTCGTGGCGTCTGAATTAATGGAATCCGGGCGCGCAATTCAACGTGGATTCTGCACCCCGGATCGCACGACACTCATTGCCTCCACGAATCGGGTCTACTCAATGCCCGAGCGCACAGCCATGGGCGATGGACGCATTGATTCACAAGGGCTCATTGACGCCGGCAAGAATTCAGCCAAAAGGTTCATCCGTGCCGACTTCAACAAACTAGCAATTGATAACCGCAGTGTGATCAGCGCATCGCTTTTCGGTGCCATCGCCGCTGCTCAAGTTATTCCGTTTACCCGCGAACAATGTGAAGACATTATTCGCGGCGGAGGCAAGGGAATTGAAGCCAGTCTTGCTGCCTTCGATGCAGGTTTCAATGCGGCTCTCGCGTCAGAGCGACCCGTTGTTGAACTCACAATCGGTTCACGCCCACCCGAGGTCGAGAAATCAGGTCCAACAGCTGAAGTCCTCTCCATGGCGATTAACAATCCCAGTGAGCTAGTCGGGCCGAGACTCACCCAGTGTGCCGAACGCATTCATTCCGAGTTTCCCGAGCAGGCTCGCTACATGCTGGTTGAAGGCATTAAGCGATGCGCCGAATACCAAGATGTCAAATATGCCGAGCAGTACCTTGATCGCGTCGCACGTGTTACCCAGGTCGATTCAACTCCCGATAACAAGCTAACCCTCGAGGCGGCCCGCTACACAGCTTTATGGATGACCTACGAAGACACCATTCGTGTCGCTTTTCATAAGACCCGCAAAGTGCGCTTTGATCGAGTCAAAGAGGAATCACGGGCATCGGACGCTGAAATGGTTCAAGTGCGCGAATTTCTTCACCCACAGATCGAAGAGATCACCGACACCCTTCCCACGCCAATGGGTCGTTGGCTCCTCAATTCAAAGCCTTTCCAGTGGCTAGTTTTCAAAATCACCAATAAAGGCATCAAGATTCAAACATCATCGGTCTGGGGATTCACCGTGCTTTACCTACTCGCCAAGCTTCGACCACTGCGACGCCGTTCGCTTCGTTTCGGAATTGAACAAAAGCGAATTGATAACTGGATTTCCATGCTCGTTTCTTTAGCTCCCGGCAATGGCGAGTTGGCCTATCAAGTGTGCCTGTGTCAGCAACTTATCAAGGGCTACGGCGACACCCATGCCAATGGCCTGCGCAATTTCACTGAAATCATTGATTACATTCCAACGGCCGAGAAGTCTCCAGATCCGGCTAACAAGATCAAAGAACTTCGAGGTGCAGCCCTGTCAGATGAAACAGGAAAAGCACTCACAGTGGCCCTAGGGCGAGCGCTTTAGCTCACCCTCGCGCAGTGGAGATCGTTTTCGAGCAAGGAATGTCACTAATAAGGCAATCATCGCTGCCACCAACATTGTGCTTCCCATTGACCAAGTATCGCCGAATATCGCTGTGACAACCGGTGGTATCAATGCACCCAACAGAAATTGTGAACTGCCCAGAAATGCCGATGCTGTGCCCGCGGCATTGCCATGATGCTCCATTGCAATCGCTTGCGCATTTGCAATCATCCCTCCGAAGGCACCCACCGAGATAATGGTGGACGCTACGACGACAGGCAGGGGCCAGTGCGCAATTGAACCGATTACCAGAACAAGAGCGGCGGTGCAAATAATTACCAAGCCACGCACAAGCGCTTTGTACGCGCCAATTACAAGTACAGCGCGCGAGTTGATCCAGGCACTGATGAGGAACGCGGTGGCCGAAAGGCCGAGAAAAATCGAGTATTCAGTTGCTTCAACACCATATTGATCTGCCAGAAAAAATGAACCGGTAGACAGCCAGCTGAACATAATTAATCCCATGAGTCCTGTCACTAGGACCATTGACCAAAAGTGAGGGTCGCGCATGAGTTCACTACGTGCCACTGTCTCTAATGCCTTATCTTCTTTGCTCACCAAATGGCGATGCCAGGTCTCGGGAAACCAAAAGAAAGTCATGAGGAATGCGGCAGCTCCAGCCACCGCCAAGACTGCGAACACCCCGTGCCAGTCAATAACTTGAAGTGCCAATGCACCAATAAATGGGCCAATGATGGGCGCGAGCACAGCCACAACTAGCAAGCGAGAAAGCGCTTGGGCCGTAAAAGGACCTGTTGTGCGGTCACGTATTGAGGCCCTCGCGAGCACCACCCCGGAGGCACCCGCAAATCCTTGCAGGAACCGTAAGACCACCAGAGCAGGTAGTGACGGTGCGAAGGCACAAAGAACACTGAGGACCACGAATAGACCGGTGCCAACGAGCGCCGGCATACGTCGACCCACGTGATCACTCAGGGAGCCAATAACCAATTGCCCTATCGCGATGCCAATGAGGGCCGCGGAAACAGTTAATTGAGTCGCGGAGGTTGACGAGTCAAATGCCAATGCAATGGCGGGCAAGGCTGGGACAAATAGATTTGTAGCCAACGGAGTAATCATGGTGAGCGCACCCAATACGAGATAGCCCTTCAGTGATATCGGGCTCTTACCGGCGATGCTCATGGGATCCGAGTCTCTCACGTGGTCCTGCAAAAGTATTGGGTCCCAGTCATTTGCTGACTGGGACCCAATTGAGAAACTTGTTAGTGTCTGTCTATTTTTGAACCAAAGCTAAAACTCGACAAGGGCTGCCTGATCCCTTAACGATGGGAAGCGGTGCAACAACCACGACTGCACCCGTGATGGGAAGCTTGTCCAGGTTGCGTAACTGCGTTACGCCACACTTATTTGCACCCATAAACATGTTGTGACAAGGAAATGGTGGGTCAAATGCCATGGCACCACCCGCATCAGTTCCAACGGTTTCCACACCCCACCCAAGAATCTCACTCTCAGAGAGGTACTTGGCGGCTTCGGGTGTCACACCTGGTGTGTGCGGGCCATTTTCGTCGGCATTTGCAAATGCAACAGGATCATCACCGTACCGTGACCAACCGGTGCGGAACAGGAACCATGAGTGTGGAGGGATGGGGCCATTCTCTGCTTCCCAAGCTTTCACATCTTCCAAGGTGAGACAGTAGTCAGGGTTTGCCGCCACCTCGGCGGTTTTGTCAATGATTACGGCGGGGCCAACTAGACGCTGCGCTGGGATCTGGCTGACATCGTCTTTGTCCTGGCCCGTTACCCAGTGAATAGGAGCATCGACGTGTGTGCCCGTGTGCTCACCCGTGTGAACGTTATTCCAATACCAAGCAGGACCACGATCGTCATATCGACTGATCTCTTCAAGCTCGAAAACAGCGGTCTGGCCAAATTCCGGTGGAAGCGCCAGCACGGGTGTCCCCGAATGAAGCGGTGAAGTCAAGTCAATTACTTGAACGGAGCCATCAACTATCGAGGCTGCTAATGAATTGAGATCTGTCATAACATTGATCCTTCCAGTTTTCAGTGTGAGTACATTGTGTCGGTTTTATTGCCCTGGCCGCCAGCGTTTTGGCCTATCCGTGAGTTTTTCTGGCGCTCGCAATTCAAGGCGCGGTTTTGGATCTTCATTGCGTCCCGCAGGGGGCTTACGGCTCCCAGCCGCGTATTGATTCGGCCACGGAACTCGATATTCCTGTTCTGTTGCTGCATGCAGGGTCCAAGCTGGGTCATAAAGATGCGGCCGGCCAAGAGCACAGAGATCCGCCCTTCCCGCAGCGATAATCGTGTTGACATCGTCCCAACTGCTGATTGAACCAACAGCCATCGTGGCAACTCCGATTACGTTTCGGATTCGATCTGCAAATGGAGTTTGATACGAACGGCCGTAAGCAGGCTTAGCCTTTGGGGTCGTTTGGCCCGTTGAAACATCGACAATATCTACTCCGTGCTCAGCAAATACTCGAGCCATTTCCACCGATTCCTCGACGGATAGGCCATCGGGGACCCAATCCGAGGCGGAGATGCGCACACTAATTGGCTTACCCGCAGGCCACACGGCGCGAATGGCATCAAATACTTCGAGTGGGAAACGCATTCGGTTTTCCAGGCTGCCGCCATATTCATCGGTCCGTTGATTACTCACTGGAGTCAAGAAACTCGACATGAGATAACCGTGGGCGCAGTGGTATTCCAGCAGATCAAATCCTGCTGCATCAGCATTTTGAGCGCCCGTGACAAATTCTTCAAGGACCGCGTCCATGTCGGCTCGCGTCATTTCCCGCGGTACTTGGCTGTTTTCCAAATACGGAATGGGCGAAGGAGCAATGATCTCCCAATTGCCATCGGGAAGTGGCTGATCGATGCCCTCCCACATTAATTTTGTGGAACCCTTGCGACCTGAGTGACCTAATTGCAAACCAATTTTAGACTCAGTCGTGTGCACGAAATCAACAATTTTTTTCCATGCGGTGACTTGTTCGTGATTCCAAATTCCACCGCATCCCGGAGTGATCCTGCCCTGCGGTGAAGTGCACACCATCTCTGTCATGACCAGGCCGGCACCTCCCAATGCCCGCGAGCCTAAATGCACCATGTGGAAATCACCAGGTATGCCGTCCACGGAACAGTACATATCCATGGGGGAGACAACAACACGGTTGGGCAGTTCCAAGTCGCGCAATTTGAACGGCAGGAACATCGGGGGGCGTGGTGTGGTTCCAGCCGGAACACGACCACTCGCTATTTGATCACGCAAAAGCCACGAATCAACTTCTCGAACAAACGCTGGGTCTCGTTCGAGGAGATTGTCATAGGTGATTCGTCTGCTGCGTGTCATCAGATTGAAAGCAAACTGAACGGGCTCTTGAGCAGCGTATTGATTAATCTCCTCAAACCATTCCATGCTTGCTTGGGCGGATCGCTGAGTGCTCTTCACCACAGGAAGACGTTCTTCGTCATACGCCTTCAGTGCACTCTCAATTGTCGGTTGCTCCTGCAAACATGCAGCTAAACTAAGAGCATCTTCCATGGCGAGTTTTGTGCCCGAACCGATGCTGAAGTGTGCCGTGTGTGCTGAATCTCCAAGAAGTACAAGGTTGTCTTTTACCAATGTGCGGTTTCGAATCGTTCGGAAGGTTACCCATTTACTATTGTTCACGATCAATTCGTGACCATCGAGTACATCGGCAAAAAGTTCAGCTACTTTCTCAACACTCTTCATGTCACTGACACCGGGCGGCAATTCCTCTGACTCAAATTGATCAAACCCAGCGTTGCGCCACACGTCCTCATGCATTTCAATGATGAATGTGCTGCCTTTGTCATCCATGGGATAGGCGTGAATCTGCATGACTCCGTGAGGAGTATTGCGGATGAAAAATTCGAATGCTTCAAAAACGAGATCCGTGCCCAGCCACATGAACTTGCATTGACGTGGATCGATCGTTGTTCCAAAGTCAGATTCAAAGGTTGAACGGATCCCGCTGTTGATACCGTCACTTGCCAACACAAGATCGTAGTTCGCCATGAGTTCTTCAACAGGAGGTGCTTCGGAATTGAAGTGAATGGGAACGCCATGAGCTGTGGCCCTCCGTTGCAGCACATGGAGCAACTCCTTGCGGCTCATTGCCGCGAAACCATTGCCGCCAATGGTGAACTGAGATCCATCAATGTCTACATCTACGTCATCCCAATAGGCGAATGAGCGGCCCATGTCCTCAAAGACAGACTGGTCCGATGCCTTGATCCCACTCAATGTTTGGTCAGAAAAAACAACACCGAAACCAAAAGTGTCATCGGGGGCATTTCGCTCCCAAACAGTGATGTCGGCATGTGGATCAATTTGTTTGATGAGGGAAGAGAAGTACAAACCTCCTGGGCCTGCGCCAACTACTGCGATTTTCACCGGATGAACTTCCCTTCTGAATTTCCCGACACCCACACCTCTTGCGTCTTTTTGACTATCGCCAATAGTACGGTATATACATCATTGAGCAACCTTTTTCCCGAAATCCCACTCAATTTAGGCAAGGATGCCCCCTATGTCAGAAAACCCCAGTCTCGAGACCGCACCACAACGATTTGCTGGCAAGGTCGCGGTCATCACGGGTGGGGCAGGTGGTCTAGGCCTGGCAATAGCTGAAGCCTTCTGCCACGAGGGCGGGCGCGTAGCCCTCTTTGACGCGAACCCCGAAGCCGTCACAGCCGGGACTCAAAGTCTTGAGAAACTGGGTTTTTCAGCAAGTGGCGAGTGTGTCGACGTTCGAGATTCACACCAGGTACAGGCGGCGATGGCTCGAGTGGCCGAGCGCTTTGGTCGAATAGATTCACTCATTGCGGCGGCCGGTGGAAGTTTGGGAACACCTCGCGACTTGGAAGATATTTCCCCCGAAGACCTAGACCTCGTTATTGACGTCAACATCAAGGGCACTTACCACTGCAGTGCTGCCGTAGTTCCCTACATGCGCTCCCAGGGTGGCGGGTCAATCGTCACCTTTAGTTCCATCGGAGGCCGGAGCACGAGTCCCGTTACAGGTATTCCCTATGCCGCTGCAAAAGCTGGCATTCTTGGTTTAACCCGACGATTGGCGCGCGAAGTCGGGCCCGAAAATATTCGCGTTAATGCCATTGCACCTGGATTATTTCTCACCGGCAGATTACAAGGCATGTTTGATGCGATGAGCGAAAAAGATCGGAATGAAGTACTCGATTCCATTCCGTTGCACCGCATGCCGAACATTGACGAATGTGTTGAGCCTGTCCTATTTCTGGCAAGCGATGCTTCGTCTTACATCACGGGGGTTGTGCTCGACGTCAACGGTGGAAGGTTTATGGCCGGTTAAGAAATGGGAGACGAAGCGTAAATTCCCTGCCCCCTGTTATACCTTTGGGTCGCCAAATGAGAATGGCTACCAGCGCCGCCGCAATCACCACTCCGCGGGCACCGTTGGGCAACGTGATGTCAATGCCACCAAGGGTTACACCACTTTCAAACTCCAACAAAACTTGTCCGATTGCGGTCACCGCAATTGTTCCGACCACCGCACCCCACATGCTGGTAGCACCACCGATAACCAACATTGCCAACGTGGTAAACGTGAATCCAAGATAAAAGTCACGTGCACTCACAGCACCCGAATGGTGGGCATACATAGCGCCACTGAGTGCTGCGATTCCACCGGAAACCGTAAAGAAAAGCACACGTAGGCGCCAGACGCTAGCTCCTAGTGCTCGCGCGGCCAATGGATCTTCCCGTGTTGCGCGCAGAAGGCGCCCTCTCCGAGAAATCCCAATGAGATAGACCACCACCATGACGACCACTGCCAAGATGATTGATTCATCAACGAATCCGAATTTGGGAACCTGGGGCATGACCTGAGGACCTGGGCCGATCAGGCGCCAGTTGAAAAACACGTTGTCTGCCACCATAAGAAGCGCAAATGTCGCGATTCCAGCGGCCAGACCGCTCAGTCGCATGAGGAACAGCCCGGTGAGGAATGCAAAAAATGCACCTATGGCGACGGCAATGACCAGGCTTGGCCAAATGCCCATGTTAATTGCCTTGAGCGGCTCCCAAAGTTCATCTAACACGTTTTCTTTGATTTTGACCGGCACGGTTAATAAACCCGTGGCAAAACCACCGACCATGGCAAACGCTGCCTGACCAAACGACAAAACACCACTATTACCGATGAAAACTTGTAAGCCTAAAACCATGACAAGGAGAGCCAAGGTTCCTTCAGTGAGGAAGGTGAATGTAATCGAAATGCTACTGATCACGTAAGACAAAACCACGATTACAACGATGGGACCAAGTAATTGCTGCCATTGAAAGCGCGTTACACCCGGCAATTGACTTGAGCGCAAGAGATCATCAGACACTACACACGCTCCTTGACAGCCTTATTTGATATCAGTCCGCCAGGGCGCACCAACAGGACGATGATCACGAGAATGAATAGCCATGTGTATGTGTAGACGCGGTAATTACCCAAAAACGAGTTCAACAGGCTGATCGTTGCACCAACCGCGAATCCGCCCAGGGCTGCTCCTTGTAGGCTTCCTAGCCCACCGATCACCGTGCCCACGAGTGCAAGGATCGTGATGTTAACGCCAAATAATGGGTCGACACTGCCACGCTGTGTCACCAGAACGAAGGCCACAGCCGCGGCCAACACACCACTGAAAACAAAGGCCGCACCGATAACACGGTTGGAGCGAACCCCCAATAGGCGTGCCGTTTGAAAATCACTTGATGCGGCACGAATTTGAAGGCCCAAAGTGGTCTTCTCAATGAAGAACCACATTCCGCCAAGGAGGATTAGAGCGAGAACAATGGTGACAATGCTGCCGCGGGTAATTGTGGTGTCTCCGAATTCAATGACTCCCGTCATCCACGGTGCAATTTGACCTGAGAGAGGTAGCGCACCAAAAATAATCTCATAAAACCGCTGCAGGAAAACACTAACCCCAAATGACGCAATCAAAAGGACTGCAGGTCCTGCAAGCCGCAATCGTTTAAAGACACTAAATTCCATCAACAGCGCCAAAATTGCCGTACCTGTCACCGCAATCAAAATACTTAACGGTAAACCAAGGTCAATGGTGACAATAAAAAGATAAGCACCGATCGCTATAAGCTCACCATGCGCAAAGTTTACGAGTCGCATCACACCAAAAACGAGACCAATACCGAGCGCTGCAAGACCGTAGAGTCCTCCATAACTCAGTGCATCGAGAATAGTTTGAATCATTCGCGATCCTCTCCGGTGCCGAAGTACGCTGCTGCAAGCTTTGCTTCGTCCTGCGCGTCAGACTGCGACAACGTCGCTCGTATGTGTCCTTCCCGCATGACTAACGTGCGGACCGCAATACTCATGACCAGATGAGCTCGTTGTTCGACAACGATAATTGCTGTGCCTCGTTCTTGGATTCGAGCGAGCACTCCGAAGACATCCTGAATAACAGTGGGAGAAAGACCGAGGCTTGGTTCATCTAATAACAAGAGTTTGGGTTCTGAGACCAATGCTCTAGCGATGGCCAACTGCTGCTGTTGACCGCCACTCAAAAGTCCAGCCTGATGATTCTTGTGCGTGGTGAGGACGGGGAAAAGGTCCATGACTTCATCTACTGCTTGCTGTGCACCAGATTTCTCACGTCGACCAGTGAGACCAAGGCGTAAATTTTCGTTTACTGTTAGATCAGTGAAAATGGCGCGCCCTTCCGGCACCATGGCTAACCCAAGCCGCACAATATCTTCAGGGTTTTTTCCTTTTATTGATGCGCCGTCAAAGTCAATGGACCCACTGCTGGCTCGAACTGAACCCGCGAGGGTGCCCAAAAAGGTTGACTTTCCTGCACCGTTGGGTCCAACAATCCCTACAAGTTCACCCGGTTCCACATCAATGTGGCCGTTGTACAGGACCTGCACTTTGCCATAGCCTGATTGGAGGTCGCGGACAGTGAGCAGAGTCATGCTCGCCCTCCATGTAGACCCATGGTGGCATCGCCCAAATAGGCCGATAAAACACCTTCATCGACCAGAGCGTCTTGAGGATTGCCTTCAAAAAGTAGTTCACCCGATGCCAACACGAATACCCGAGAACAGGCTGCTGCCACGAGCCCCACATTGTGCTCAATCAGGAGCATGCCGCACCCAGATTCACGGCGAATACTGTCCAGCGCTGCCAGTAGTGCCGGTGTCTCGTGATCATTGAGACCGGCGGCGGGTTCATCCATGATCAAATAATCAGGTTCAGAGGTTACGGCACGAGCGAGACCAACGAGTCGGGAAAGTCCATGTGAAAGCCCAGCTGCAGATTCCGTTTGTACACCTGATAGGCCCAGCATCTCAATAGCCGCGGCAGCACGACCATTCGCTTTCTTTGTGGAGCATCCAGATCCAATGGCTCCCAAAACTATATTTTCAGTGACTGTCAAATCTGGGAATAATCGTCCAGATTGAAATGTGCGGGCCAGCCCAGCATGTGTGCGGGCCTCCGGTGTCATTCCGTCGAGATTGCGACCATCAATCGCCACGGTCCCAGAATCCTGAGTCTCATACCCCGCGATTATGTTCACTAAAGTGGTTTTGCCTGCGCCGTTGGGTCCCAACAACCCAACTACTTCCCCTTTATTGACAGAAACCGTGACATCCTCGAGGACATGAATTGCGCCAAAGGATTTCACGATGGACGCAGCCTCTAGCATTTGTGTCACAAAAAGCTCCCGAGAGAAGTGTTGACGCGCGCAATAAGCACACAATGAACACTAGTTGGTGAATAAGCAGGCTGCGGGGAAAACATGCAATCCCCGCAGCCTGCTGTGTTCAACTAGTTGAGAATTGGCTGTTCTGCAGCGCGGTACTCAATGAATGAATGCTGTCCATCCTGAATCTGCATGACTGCCATGGGGCGAGTCACGTTAACGTGCAATTCAGGTGAGAAGCTCGTTGGTCCAGCAGTCAGATCAACGCCATTGAATGTTTCCAATGCTGCAGCAAGGTCAGCACCATTGGTGCTGCCAGCTTGTTCAGCCGCAAGTACAAATGCCTCGATTGTTGAGGCACCCGTGACCAAGCCACTGGTTGCTGCATCGCTGCCGGTCAGATCCTTGTAGGAGGCCAAAAGTTCGCCAACCTTGGGATTGGGATCGTCACCGAAAACGGATGCGTAGGTCACGAAGTAGAAGTCCGAAAGATCTGGGACTGCTCCGAGCCAGAACGCACCATCCATGCCAAAGCCGGATACGACTGGTGTTTCAACTCCACCTGCACGAAGTGCAGCTGCAGCCTCAGCGCCACCACCTGGGTAGGAGCACAGGGCAACGACGTCAGGACTTGAGTCCTTGATTTCCTTGACCTGTGCGGTCACGGGGGCAGCAAGTGAGCCTTCAGGTGTCTGGCTGAACTCTGGAGCAGAAACGATTTCGCCACCAAGTTGAGTCCAACGCTCTTCGAAGACCTTGCACTGATTCTGGGTGTACTTGATGGACATGTCCTTGAACAGTGAAGCCTTGGGGCCAAACTCTGCAAATGCCCATTCAGCCATGATTGCTGCTTCACCGGGGACTGCGGAACCAAGAGAGAAGCCGAGGGTCAATCCGGCGTCAGGGCCCATGATCGTGTCACCAACACACGGAGCAATAACCAGCACACCGGCATCCTGAGCAACCTGGGAAGCCTTAGCGTTGACGTCGTAGTCACATGTGACAAGAAGGAGTTGTGCACCCTGTGAAATCAGGTCAGTCGCGATTTGTGCTGCTTTATCAGGGTTTGTCTCACTATCTACAGCAATGAGTTCAAGTTGGCAGCCAAGAACGCCGCCCGCTGCGTTGGTCTTATCGATGGCGATACGCGCCGTATCCAAAGCAGGGACGTCAAAAGGAGACATAAATCCTGTTTGGGCCATGGCCGAACCAACAATGATCGGCTCGGTGCATTCCGCGGCAACTTCCTCTTCCGTGGTTTCTTCCGCTACCGCGGTTTCTTCCGCTACCGCTTCGGTAGTCGCTTCATCCGCCGTGTCTGATGTTGAGGCGCAGCCCGCGAGCACCAGGCTCAGGCTCGCCGCTACCGCGAGAATCCCCGCGGTTTTTCGGTTCTTCATTTGTTCTCCCTCATTCATTCGTGGATTAAGGCAACTGCCCTTGTGCCCATCTATGCCGTAATTCTGTCGTACGTCAATAATACGACATGAACTGTTGCCATAGTGTTACCTATTTGGAAGGTATTTGCCCGCATTTTTCATATTTTTGTTAAAAAGGCTTCCTTGACGGTCGTCGGCCACGGAACAGCGCCGCCATGGGCATCCGGGGAATGGACGGCTGTGTGACGCCCCTCAATACAGATTCCCCCCTCAATCGTTTCCACCACAAAGCCGTATGACACTGACGTCCGGCCCACGGCAATTACTCCTACCGTGACATCAACTTCCTGGTTAAACCAGATCCGATCCCGATAATCAATCTCGACATGAACCCGAGGAATAGATCCCGTGAGCTCAGCTGGCAAATTGAGGGCGCGTCGCAGGTCGTGTTCAACTTCTTCCATCCACCGCACTGCGACCGAAAAATGATTGTGGCCGGCGGCATCAGTGTCTGCCCATTCCAGTCTTCGCCGAACCTTAATGCTGGCCCCTGTTATTTCGTCTTTTACCGGCACAAATACTCCTTGAATCGTTAGGCACATAAGAGTTAGGTATATAAAAATTGTTCCCGACTCAATCGAGCCGCATTATGAACTGAGGAACCGTAGGAGTCTCAACGTACCAAGATACACATTTAAGCTGTACTACAGCATGTAACGATGGATGCCTCTATTCAAGCGAGCAAGTGCCTATTCTTTTCCAAGGAACTTAAAACGACTTTAACGTCAGTCGAGTTATTGTAAAAATGCGGGCTTACTCTCAGGTTTCCATCGCGGGAGGAAACAATCACACCGTCGGCTGCCATAGCGTCTACCAGTGCGTGTTCATCTGTTGAGGCAATAGCAATCATGGGACCATGAGCACCTGATCCACCCGGCGTTACAACTGTGCCCCCCAGTGCTTGGACACCTTCACGGAGTTCCTCATGCAATTGGCGCGATACCTCCCAAGCGTTACTGACCCCCACATCCAACAAGAGCCCCAAACCAGCCTGGGCGGCATACATGCTCGGGACATTGGGTGTCCCCGCTTCAAATCTCCGTGCATCCTTTGCAGGGTCAAATGTGTTTATGTCCATGGAGAAAATGTCTCTCGCTGCAAACCAACCTGTTGTCGTTGGAATGTATTCGGAAGTTGTCGCTGCGTTAACAAGTGCAAAACCGACACCCGGACTGCTGAGCATGTATTTCAATAGGCCACCCACGACAAAATCTGCGCCAAGCTCGGCAAAATCAAGTGGGACTGCGCCAACTGATTGATAGGCGTCAACGAGGACGGGCACTCCCTTGCTGTGAGCTGCGTCAACTATTGCCTTTATGTCATTCATTGCGCCATTGCGGTAGCACACATGCGTGACTGACACGATCGCTGTGTCTGAGGTGATTGCATCTGCCACCTGTTGCGCAGTCACTCGATGGTCTGGGCCCTCAGGAAGGTGAACAACGGTGGCACCGCGACGTTCCTGTGCGTGCCATATCTGTCCTACGGTGGGAAACTCAAGTGATGTTGTGAGTATTTGGCTTGGACCTTTGTCAAAATCAAAGCAACTGGCTATGGCATTAACGGCAGCTGACGCTGATGTTGTGATCGCAACCTCATCAGAGGATGCATTGAAAAGTTCACCGAGCAGTGCTCGCACATTTTCTTGCACACCAACCCAGGTCTCCCATGGTGAACCGAATTCGACCAGACCATCTAGATAGGAGTCATAAGCGGCCCGTACTTCATCTGCCAGAGCAGCTTGGGAGCACGAGTTGATGTAGGTCTTGTTCTTAAAAATTTCGAACTTATCCCGCGCAATCGCTTCAACACCCACGGATAACTCTCCCTTAAAAGTAAGTCAGGCTTTAGATCGAGTCTCGAGCCATGTCAACAAAACGAGAGTAGTGCCCTTGAAAGGCGACATTGATATTGGCTGTTGGGCCATTACGGTGCTTGGCCACAATAAAGTCTGCTTCGCCAGCACGCGGTGATTCCCGTTCATAGGCATCTTCGCGGTGGAGGAGGACAACCATGTCCGCATCTTGTTCTAAAGAGCCCGACTCGCGAAGATCCGAGAGCATCGGCCGCTTGTCTTGGCGTTGTTCTGGCCCACGGTTGAGCTGAGAAATCGCAATAACGGGAACATCAAGTTCCTTGGCCAGCAACTTGAGAGAACGTGAGAATTCGGAGACCTCCTGCTGACGACTCTCAACTCTCTTTCCGCTGGTCATCAACTGGAGATAGTCGATGACAACAAGGCGAAGATCATGTCGTTGTTTGAGTCTGCGGCACTTGGCTCGAATTTCCATGAGCGTCATGTTGGGGGAGTCATCGATGAATAGCGGTGCTTCACTAACAACACCCATTTTGTTTGCGAGTTTTGACCAGTCGGCTTCACTCATTTGACCCGAACGCATGTGGTGCAGGGCCACTTGTGCTTCCGCAGAAAGCAGACGCATGACAATTTCATTGCGGCTCATTTCCAGTGAGAAAATCACACTGGTCAGGCCATTCTTAATGGAAGCACTACGGCAAATATCGAGGCCGAGTGTTGATTTACCCAAAGCAGGTCGCGCTGCGAGAATGATTAGCTGTCCAGGGTGAAGACCATTGGTCAATGTGTCGAGCTCAGCAAACCCCGTTGGAACACCAACCATTTCACCATCACGATTAGAAATTGCCTCAATTTCGTTGAGGGTTCCTTGCATGATGTCAGCAAGTGGTGCGTAGTCCTCACTTGTACGTCGTTCGGTGACTTCATAGACCTCAGCCTGTGCCCGGTCGACGACGTCGTCCACTTCACCCTGACCGCTGTAACCCATGTGCACGATTCGGGTTCCTGCAGTGACCAAACGGCGAAGAATGGCTTGCTCGCGAACTATGCGCCCGTAATAGTTTGCGTTGGCGGCTGTGGGAACCATGGACACAAGCGTGTGCAGATAGGAGGCTCCGCCTATGCGGGAGATCTCACCCGCTTTGCTCAACTCTGATGCGACAGTGACGGCATCTGCTGGTTCGCCGCGACCGTATAGGTCCAGGATTACGTCGTAGATTGTTGAGTGTGATGGTTTGTAAAAGTCATCAGCGCGGATCATTTCAACGACATCGGCGATGGCGTCCTTGCTCAACAGCATGGCGCCGAGAATGGACTGCTCAGCAGCAATGTCACTGGGCGGGGTGCGCTCCTGCCTTTCAAAACTTTCGGGTTCTTCGGGGACGTGCAACTCAGTAACGCTCACGTTGAACCTCCTACTTTTCTTGTGACTTGCTTTCCTTGTGACTTGCTTTCCTTGTGACTAGCTACTTGGACTCTTGGTCGAGCCCACACCCATCACCCTGCAGTAAACACCGAACCCCTGACGTTAGACCGCGCATGCCGACGTGTCTATTCCTCCTGTGGGCATATGTGTGCGTGCCCTGTGTATATGTGGCACCTGAGTGTGCACGGCCTGGGTATTCCTTGTGGATAACCAAGGAATTTTGCCGTCGAATCGGGTAATTAATGAGGAATTGACCACGCACAGGCTGTGGACAAGAATCTCTTTGTAGGCTCATCCAGTGACCACATCCCCGTATCGCATCACCACAGTCTGCTTGGGCAATATTTGCCGCTCTCCAATGGCTGAAGCTGTCCTGCGCGACAGAATCGAACGGGCGGGTCTGGCTGACAAGATCACGGTAGATTCCGCGGGAACCGGTGATTGGCATATTGGTCATAATGCTGATGAGCGCGCATTAAACACGCTGTCAGTTAATGACTATTCATTAGTGAGCCACCGATCCCGGCAAATTGACTCCACCTGGATGAGTGAACTCGACCTAATTGTTGTTATGGATTCCAGCAACTACACCAATGTCGAGTACATGATTGATAACAGCGATCACTCACCTGAGCTCGTCATGTTCCGCGCATTTGATCCCGAACTGTCACACCTGCCCATGCCCCACCCGGATCTCGATGTTCCCGATCCTTATTACGGTGCAGGGGATGGATTCACCACCGTGTTGCACATGATTGAGCGCGCGAGTGATGGACTTATTAGCCAACTTCCTCAAAGATTGAACGCTGCAAGATAAGGAGACCCGAGGCTGATTTTTCCAGCCCCGGGCTCCTTATTTTGATCAAGTTTCATTAAAAAATTTTATGGACGGACAACTTCTCCATCACCGGAAAGCCGACGGTATGCCAATGCATCCGCCAAATAGGTGAATGCTGCAATGAAGACATTTATAAATATTGCAAGCACTGCACCGATAACTAAAAGAATTGCAGTTATTGCGCCGACATCGCTATCGCCCGCAACTGCATTAAATACACCCTGAACCACAGCCCCGACAACGGCAAGAGCGACTGAGGTTCCAAAGAGAACAACACGTAAACCTATATAACGCCAGAATGCCGTTGTGATGAGTTCCCAACTGTGCGCCAATGCACCAATGCCTGTTGTTCCAGGGTGACCAATAAGTGCGTAGGGGAACAACGCAAACATGAAGGCGAAGATGAGACCGGGAATGATAAATGCGATGAGCCCTAGTACGACGATGCCGATGTAAATCGCACCACCAACAAGGAACCACCAATACCGATCAGAGCGAAGTAGAACGCCAACCGATGGCTTTGCGCCCTCACTCGAATTGTATGCATTTCGCAACAGTCCAAGGAACGTGTAAAAAAATCCAAGGATGCCAATCAAAATAACGATCCCGCCAAGTGCAGGAATCGCGATGGCTGCAATCGCACCCACAGCAATGATTGCGACAGGGATCGCGATTGCAACCACGATCACTAGTAGCCAGTGCCAGTATTGGCGTTTTGTGAGGCTCCATGCCTCGTCTAAAACCTCAGCGATGTTGAAACTACTCATGGATTTCCACCTCTCCTGTCGTCCTCCGTCACCCATTCGGGTGCAGACATCTACACAACTATGTCATAAATTTCGCGGCAGAGCGAGCCGCTCGGAGTTCTGGTGGTTCGTGCTTTTCACCTACATTGTCGGCTTCATAATCTCTTTGTTCACCAGTTCGATGGATGGTGGCACCTACATCACCTTGATCTGGACCCTTGCAATCTTTCTCCCACTATTCGGTCTCTATTTCCGCCGTTTGCACGACGCTGATCATTCAGCATGGTGGTTACTCATTGGATTGGTGCCCCTTGTCGGTCAAATTGTGTTGATCGTCTTCTGGGCAACAAAGGGAACCCCCGGTGACAATAAGTATGGTCCGCCGGTTATCTAGGTTTCATCATTATGTGAGTGGGCGGGCAGCATTTATGTCCGCCCACTTTCATGCGCTATCGCAGATCATTTAAAACGTAGTCCAACAATTCTTTTCCGTGCTCCGATGCAGTCACAATGTCGGCGGTTTGAAGATCTACGCCACCAAACGATTGCAACCGCAAGACGTCTCCATTTCGCTCTCTGTTAGGAAATATTCCTGCGAAACTAAAACTGAGATCTGGGTCCTGTTGCTGCAGAACAACCTGCGTTTGGGGAATCTGCAACGGCATATCCAGATACACGGCGTCACGGCCCTTGACATCAATTTGCTCTTGACGAATTTGCTCCACCACTCTGGAGAAATCTAGCCCAGGAACTTCAACGTGAATCACCGCTGAATTGTGATCTTCCTTCTCTTCAACACTCAGTACTGATTCATCGACAATATTTATTTCAGATGACGCACTGATGATCTCACCATGGAGTCCTGAGGCCTCAAGAATCGACCGCACAATCGCTCGGTGCCTTTCTGGCACAAACATGGGTCGGTTGTCACCACTATTGAGTTTCAAATAGAACAGAGCAACCGATTGTCTGTGGGCATCGGGATCGATCGCCGCATTGTTGCTCACCGTTGACGGAATCCACCCGAGTAGGAATCCAGTTTCATGGGCACCGAGAGCGATGTTTGCCTTTTGGGAATAGGGGTGCGCTGCCGTCGCTTCACTGAAAATGCCCAGGTAACCCGCCTCCGTTGCCCACTGGGCTGCGAACCTCTTTAACCGTTCAAAAACATGGTGGCCTCGGGCCGCATCACGCACCACCGCAACCCCTGCGTGCATCACGCGTTCCGTGGTTTCCTCAACCATGAGGGCCATGTGACCAAGAATGGTTCCATCGGACAGGTGGCCAATCGCACTGCGCAACGTATTCGTGTTAATTCGGTGTGCAATCTGTTCCGGGTGATAAACCCACTCGGCGTCATAGGTGTCGCCATAGGACTCGCGGATCAAGTCAACAAGGACACTTGATTCCTCAGCGGCAAGGAAACGGATATGGACCTCAGTGTCGTCCGCCACTGGATGCTGATCTTGCCGCTGCGACGTCATTGCCTGAGTATGGCAAAGATTTGACATTGAAAAGAAGTGTGGGGCCACTCAAAGAGCAGCCCCACTTCGCGTTCTAAGGAATTACTAGCTTGCTGCAACCTCGAATGAGAGTTTCGCGGTCACGCCTGGGTGAACCTCAACCGTGGCATTGTGCTTACCCACGGTCTTGATCGCCTTGGACAGTGTCACCTTGCGCTTGTCAATTGCAATGCCTCCATTTGATTGGACAGCAAATGCAACGTCTGCAGCAGTGACGGAACCGAAGAGCTTGCCGGTTTCACCAGCCTTGACCGGAACCACGATTGTCATGGACTCGAGAGCCTGCTTGATCTCATTGGCATGGTCGCGGTCCCGCACCTCGCGCACTTTCTGAGCACGCTTAATTGATGTGACCTGCTTCTCGCCACCGCGGGTCCATGCAATTGCAAAGCCACGTGGTAGAAGGAAGTTGCGGCCGTAGCCGTCCTTGACTTCAACGATGTCGCCTGGGATTCCGAGACCACTGACTTCTTGGGTGAGAATGAGTTTCATGTCGATTCCCTTTCTTAGCGTGTTGCAGCTGAGTAGGGAAGAAGTGCCATTTCACGGGCATTCTTCACGGCCATGGCAACGTCGCGTTGGTGCTGAGTGCAGTTACCTGTGACTCGGCGTGCACGAATCTTGCCTCGATCGGAAATGAACTTGCGCAGCAAGTTCACGTCTTTGTAGTCCAGACCTTTTACGTCTTTCTTGCAGAATGCGCAGGCTTTTGCCTTAACCATCTTCTGCGCATCGCGCGCTGGTTGGCGCTTGTTATCGCGTGCCATGTTATGACTCCTATGTATACGTGTTGAGTTGAGTAAGTAGTGAAATACTTTTTAGAAAGGGGGTTCGTCGAAGTTCGCTGCCGGCGCGCCTGTTGCCCATGGATCATCTGCTGGTGCAGAACCACCTGCAGGGCCACCTGCGCTAAAGCCGCCATCGGAGCGCTGAACACGATTAACCTTGGCAGTTGCGTAACGCAATGCGGGACCAACGTCTTCAACTTCGATTTCCATTACTGTTCGCTTCTCGCCCTCGCGGGTTTCGTAGGAACGCTGCTTCAACTTGCCAGAAACAATCACGCGAGTTCCCTTTGTGAGGGACTCTGCAACGTTTTCAGCGTATTGACGCCACACACTGCATCGCAGGTATGTGGGTTCCCCGTCTTTCCACTCATTAGTGGTTTTGTCCAAGTAACGTGAACTTGAAGCGACGGTGAAAGAAGCAACAGCAGCACCACTCGGGGTGAAACGCAGTTCGGGATCGTTGGTTAAGTTGCCAACAACCGTCACAGTGATATCCCCGGCGGCCACTAGCTAGCCTTCTCCGCGACACTCCAATTTGGCCGCAGCACCTTGGTCCGCATGACTGCCTCATTGAGTGAGAGTTGACGATCAAGTTCAGCAACGGCTGCAGGTGTTGACGTCAGTTCAATGACTGCGTAGTAACCCTCGCCTTTGTGGTTGATTTCGTAGGCGAAGCGACGCTTGCCCCACAGATCAACTTTCTCAACGGAACCACCATCGGCCTTGATGACATTCAGGAATGCATCGAGGCTGGGGGCAATTGTTTTTTCATCGAGTTCAGGGTCGAGAATGACCATGACTTCATATTTACGCATGAATTAACCCACCTCCTTCGGACTAAACGGTCACGGCATTTCCGTGACAGGAGGATTAATGCGTGCCCAGACTAGCCGCAAGCGCGCCTTCTGCCAAAACCGGGCGTTATTTCAGATGTAATTTCCACCATCTTCAGATTCATGGTGCGCTGCCCCCGTATCCACACTCCCCTGACGCTTTTCCCATTTGATGATTAATCGTGGAATCCTGTAGATGTGTCCATTTCCCCACCGCTGCACGATTGGTACCGAAAGTGGTACCGTTTTCCCATGAGTTTGAACCTTCGGCTTTCTGATGACCTAGCCGCCGGCCTACGAGCATTGGCGCAAGAGACCGAAAAGTCACAGCAGGCCTTGATCCGCGAGGCGATCGAGATGTACCTGCGGGATTACAAAGTCCAGGCATATCCACCTGAGATCCGGTACGCCATCACTCCGGCGACAACCACTTATGCGGCGGCGCTGGAAGAAGTAAAGGCCATGGGGTACCTAGAAACCTTGACCGATAAGGAATCCATGCTGGCAACACTTCAAGAACTACGTGAAGATCGCGTGTGAACGGGCTCAAAAATGAAGCTATACGTTGACACCAACATTCTCCTTCAGGACTTGATTGACCACCCGGATTCAGGTGCAGTTGCGGGGGAGTCTTTTCGGTTTCAGGGCCAAGGCCACACATTGATTTCCAGTGTGCTGACCGCGGTTGAAATGGATCGGGTCTTACTACGGCACGGGGGTTCACGGACCCAGATAACGGCAACATTGCTCCGTGGATTCGACCTCCTGTCGATCACGCCTGCAGTGATTGATCTGGCGCGCGTCATCCCCGTGCAATTCCTCAAGACCTTGGACTCACTGCATCTCGCAACAGCGGTTATCAGTCGTTGTGACGCGGTGATCACCATGGACCAGCAATTCGCCCGGGCTTGCGAAGAAATTGGATTAGCTGTCGCCTAAATGGGATACCACCTTTAAAACAGATCCTTGAGTCGTGACAGTAAATCAATAGCGCGAAGTCCAGAGTGGATGGGGAATAGGCTGCTCCCGTGCGGATTGCTACTTGGAATGTGAACTCTGTCGGAGCCCGTATTGATCGGGTGGTGGAGTGGTTGGAGAGTGCCCAACCTGACGTTGTGGCTTTGCAAGAACTCAAATGCACCGATGAAGCGTTTCCGCACCTGCCAATTCAGGCCGCGGGCTACGAGGCGCTGACGCATGGCACGGGTCGCTGGAATGGTGTTGCGATCCTGACTCGGGTGGGTGCCACCGATGTTGTCCGCGGTTTAGTTGGTCAACCTGACTTTGAAGGTGTTGCGGAGCCTCGTGCAATTGGTGCAACTTGCGGTGGGGTGCGGGTTTGGAGTTTGTACTGTCCAAATGGCCGCGAACCAGGGCATGATCACTACAACTACAAGTTGGAGTGGTTCAAGGCTTTGAATGCAACGGTTGAATCTGAATTAGTGACTTATCCAGATCTTCCTTTTGCCGCGATTGGTGACTACAACATTGCACCAACTGATGCGGACGTGTGGGATATTTCGAAATTCGTTGACTCAACTCATGTGACAGCTGCAGAGCGGGCAGCATTGACTGATCTTTCTAATCTTGGATTGAGTGAGGTGATGCCGCGTTCACTCAAGGGTGAGCCGTACACGTTTTGGGATTACCGCAATGGTTCATTCCACCGCGGGTGGGGAATGCGCATCGACTTGATTTACGGCAACAGTGCCTTCACATCCAGGGTCACCGATGCCTATGTTGATCGCGATGCGCGCAAAGGAAAAGGCGCGTCAGATCATGCGCCTGTTGTGGTCGATATTTCATGAGTCTGGTTGTTAGGGCCATCAGTTCGCAAACCCACGAGGACTTCATTCAATCCACTAATGCCCATGTGTCATTCTTGCAATTACCGCAGTGGGGTCAGGTGAAAGTTGGTTGGAAACCTGAATCAATTGGATGGTTTCGTGACTCCACTTTGGTGGGGGTTGCCTTGGTTCTGTATCGGCCCGTGCCCAAGATCCCACGGCGTTCACTGGCCTACATCCCTGAAGGACCCATCATTGATTGGCAGTCGCCTGATTTGCAATCCTGGTTGCGTCCTCTCATCTCACACGTCAAATCACGTGGTGCTTTTCAAGTCAAGATCGGACCACCTGTCGCAGTGGCCCAATGGAATGCTGACACTGTTAAAGCGGCTATCGCCCAGGGTAATTCGCGCGAATGCGTCAGTGATTTAACACCTGATCGCACTTTCCCCGATGATTCAAAGGTTGTTCCCGAGTTACAGCAACAGGGATGGGCCCAGGAATCATCTGATGGTGCAGGTTTTGGTGATGTTCAACCTCGCTTCGTCTTTCAGGTGCCACTTGCCGGTCGGAGCTCGAAAGATATTTTGGCCGGATTCAATCAGCAGTGGCGACGCAATATTCGTAAGGCTGAAAAATCTGGAGTAGTTGTTCGGCTAGGAACACGCGCCGACCTACCCGCCTTTCATTCTGTCTATGTTGAAACAGCGCAACGCGATGGGTTCACACCCCGTGGGCTGATCTACTTCGAGCGCATGTGGGACGCACTCGGGAAACACCTCACCTTGCACGTCGCTGAGTATGAAGGACATGTTGCCGCAGCAACAATCATGGTCACGGTGAATAAGCATGCTTGGTATTCCTACGGTGCGAGCACGACAGCAGATCGAGATGTTCGTCCATCAAATGCCCTTCAGTGGCACATGATTCAAACTGCAAGTGAATTGGGTTGTGATACCTATGACCTACGTGGGATCTCTAACACCCTTGATCCTGACAACCATCTTTTTGGGCTTATTAATTTCAAACTGGGTTCAGGTGGTTATGTCCAAGAATACGTCGGCGAATGGGATTTTGACATTAGAAAACTTTGGGCACGTGCTTTTGCGTGGTATCAAAAGCGATAACTCGAGCTGTGATTTAACCCAATGCTAATCGGGCAATGCGCGTAATGAGTGCGTTCCAGTCATCAGGATCCATTGGTGTTGGTGAAATGTCATCGACGATCTTGCCCAGCGTGTATGCCTGTATAAAGACTGCGCCCGTGCGAGGCTCAAACGTTGTGTTCAGCCATCCCTGTTTCTGGGCCTGCTCAAAACAATCGGCAAGCGAGTCAGTCAAGTGCTGCTGAACCTGTGCAAGTTCAACTTTGAATCGATCATTGCGTTCGGCTTTAGCAAGGATGCGGGCTCGCTCAAATCGGTTGATGCTCCGAACAGCCGCTTGAGTTGCGACCGTAACTCCCTCGAGTCGCAAGAAAAATTCCTCTTGGCTCGTGCTGTTATTGACAATTGATTCGATGGCTTCAATCGATTGCTCAACATGGCGAGAAAAGCGTTGCAGGAAGGCTGCTTCAAGGAGTGATGAATAGTCAGGGAAAAAGTGATACATGGAACCCTTGGAAACGCCCGAAGTCTTGAGCACCATTTCGGCGCTCATCTCTTCAAGAGAGTAGACGTCCAAGAGTGAAACTGTTGAATCGATCAATAGCATCCGAG
>JALRGY010000030.1 GCA_023253325.1 Candidatus Nanopelagicales bacterium
CCAGACGTCACTTAGCGTTGGCGTCCTATACCAGAGGGGACACAATGAAAATTCGTCAACGCTCAATTGCAGCAATCGCTGCAGTGACACTAATCGTCACACCCGCATTGGCGGCGTGCGGCGAGAGCGCCGAGCAGGCAGCTGAGCAAATAGCTGAAAACGCCATGGGCGGTGAAGTGGACATTGAAGAGGGCAACGTCACTATCACGGACGAGCAAGGCAATGAGATGGTGGCGGGAGCAGATGTTGCATTGCCGGAGAACTGGCCGTTACCGGTTCCGGGCTCAGGAACCCTGGCTATGGCAACCGTTCAGACCGACGGAACGGCTTACGCAATGTGGGTTGTGGACGGTTCGGCTGTGCAAGCAGCGGACGACTACGGTCAATTGCTGATCGCTGAGGGGTATGACCTCAATCAAGAAGCAAAATTGGATGGTGCCATCATGCGAGACTATTCGGCCATGGGGATGTTCGTCTCTGTAGTAGCTGGTGAGACAGAGGGTGAGACGACTATCGCCGTGACGGGGCTACCCGAATAGAGAATTCATAATAGGACTGTTACAACTAGCCGGTCTTTGCTCGTGCATCCCAGCCGGAAACAGCTCTTAACCATTCAGAGCTGACTCTCTCTGGTGAAACAAGGGTCGAAAGTTCAAGGATAAATCTCGCAGTGTGCCCTTGTCGTGATCGAAAAGGTAAAAGCGCTAGCTTGAGGTGCTAGTGCCCCAAAAGGGCATGGGGGTTCAAGTCCCCCCTCGGACACAAATATTTCACTTTTGCTCTATTAATCCTCAGTTGGGCTGGGGTTTCAGTACCGTGGAAAGACGGTAATTTCACTGCACTCGGGCAGTCATCTTTTCGTGCGAATTGGGCCTGGAAGGCGTCAGTCTCTGGAACTTAGTCGTGCTTTCAAGGCCTCGCGTCGCTCTTCGAACCGATTCACGTTGACGTCCATATCAGCCAAAATTTCAGCCAACTCTTCTCTGGCCGCATTTCCCTCTGCACCGAAATCATCTCGATCAAAAATCTTCCACTTGCGTAACACCGGCATAAGGACCTCGTCACGGTGCTGCTTGAGGTCATAGATTCCAGCAACAGCTATCTCCACCGCCTTGCGCTGGAATCCATCGATGCCATGACCGGGCATGGCAAAGTCTCGGACACTCTTCAGAATCGCAACCATCGTTGGATCCGGCGCAATTTCCAATGCAGCAGCCAGGAGGTTTCGATAAAAAATCATGTGCAAATTCTCATCGAGAGCAATGCGCTGTAGAAGTGCTTCAGCTATGGGGTCTCCTGTTGCCACGCCCGTGTTGCGATGCGAGACACGAGTGGCTAATTCTTGGAATGAGACATAGGACAGGCCCGCCAAGATTCCTGGATGGATAGCTTGGAAACCTTCCTGCATGTGCACCATGCGAGCACGCTCTAATGCAACTGGGTCAACTGCGCGGGTGACCACCAGATAATCCCTGATAGCCGTGCCATGCCGGCCTTCCTCAGCAGTCCATCGTCCAACCCATTCACCCCAAGCGCCATCACGCCCGAATATTGTTGCGATCTCATGGTGATAACTCGGCAGGTTGTCTTCGGTTAAAAGATTAATGATGAGACTCGTGCGTGCAGCCTCACTGAACCGACGTTGTTCCGGGGTCCAATCCTCACCACCAAGGTGAGCGAAATTGGTCGCCTCATCCCACGGAATGTAATCGTGCGGAAACCATTCCTTCGCTTGAGTCATGTGTCGATTGAGTTCCTGTTCAACAACGGGCTCAAGTTGAGTGAGTAAGTCTAAAGTCGCTAGATCCTCTGCAAAGGCGGTCATGGCCCTAGTCTGTCATAAATATTTTCCAGCGTTACATCACAGACAAATGGAGAGTAGATTTCTTGTATGAGCAATGAGGCAACGAATCCCGCGGAGATCGCTCGATCAACCATTGACCTGTCCGATCCCGGCGGTGACTCTGCCGATCAAGCGGATCGATTGGCCATAATCATGGAGGCAGAGGCCGCTCGAAATGCAATACGCGGCACGACCGGCGAATATGGCGGAGAAGGATCACTTGATGGATTGTCGTATCCGCTGGAGGACACCGAAGAAACCCTCGCCCTAGAGGACGCTGAAGATTCAAGTAATGACCCCATGCACTCGGGTGGATTAAACCCCGCGCCATATATTCCGGCAGAAAACGCGGCCATGCATATTGTGGGATCAGATGAGTACCTCGATGACGAAACCGACGAACAACGAGCCGATGCAAATTTCGACCAATTTGATGAACCAAATGGATTGTTGACCGATGAAGACAAAACTGCCCTCGGAATTGATCCCTATGAGGACTAGCCTTTTACCTCGGGATGTGGTTTGCGAAGCTTTCGGGCTGTGCCCTTGACAACGCCTCCCAAAACCATGCCGAGGATGAACGTTCCCGGAACGAGCAGCCACACTGGAACGCTGACGTCAAAACCGAGGAAACTTATCGTCACGGAGTTGAGATTCTGAACGCCGAACACGATCAAGATCACGGCCATAACTATGAGAACAATCCCGCGCCAGGTAATGGTCATACCCTTTCTCGCTCGAGGCCTTGCAAAATTATCTGACATTCGTGCACTCCCCTGGGATTCACTATTTTCGATGGACCTCGTTCCACCTTCAAGTGGAGTCTACGACATTATCCTGTTCAATTGCTGGTATGAATAAGCCATGACCGAATCTGCCGCAGACGATTTCGTCCTGTATCGCGTTCAGGACCACATCGCAACCATCACATTTAATCGTCCAGAGAAACTCAATGCCCTGCGACCAGAGATGATTCACGCGTATTCAGACTTGCTCAACCGCGCGGATGCGGACCCGCATGTCCGAGCGATCGTGGTCACAGGTTCTGGCAGAGGCTTCTGTTCAGGCGCGGACTTAAGTGTCTTGGGCACGGACCCTGAAGTCGTTCAAGGGTTTCTCGATGGACAAAGCCACCAAACGGTGCCAGGGAAAATCCTCCACCTGGGAACTCCCGTAATCACTGCAATCAACGGACCAGCGGCCGGACTTGGATTCGTCATCGCAATCAGCGCTGACGTCAGATTTGCCCACGTCGATGCGAAATTAAGCACGACCTTTGTCCGACTGGGACTCATTGCAGAGTACGGGGTTGCTTGGCTGTTACCCCGCCTCATCGGACTTGGCCAAGCAACTGACTTGCTCATTAGCGGTCGAACTATTTCAGGAGCCGAGGCCGCGGACATGAAACTGGTTCATTCAGCATCCAATGATCCACTGGCAGATGCCTACGCGTACGCGCGCGATCTCGTGACTAACTGCTCTCCAGCGTCGGTTGCTGTGATTAAGGCCCAAATCATGCGCGGTCAGTTGACCGAGTTCAATCCTTCTGCTGACGATGCTTTCACTGAGATGGCTCACGCATTCATGAGGGATGATTTGCAGCAAGCTTTGATCGGGAAGGCCAATAAGCAGCCACCGAATTTTGTGGGTTATCCAAGTTGAGTTAGAACAACAAACCGCAATGCGCGAGCGCCATGCGGACCAGTCGTCCCTGTCCCCCAACTATCTCTGCCTCAAATTCTGGGCTCGTTGCATCCGAAGGGCTGACCCACATGAGGTCCAGTGAATCTTGGGAGGGAACGCAGTCACCTTCCACGGGCACGACATATGCCAGTGAAATGGCGTGTTGGCGCGGATCGTGGAACCCCGTCACAGTTGGATCGGGGAAATACTCAACCACGGTGAATGGTTGCGGTGATGCGGGCAATCTGGGAAAGGCCAATGGGCCAAGATCCTTCTCAACATGCCGCATGATGGCGTCGCGGATCCGTTCACGGTACAGAACTCGGCCGGACACTATTGCCCGGCTGATCGTGCCATCGGGCAAGGCCCGAAGGAGAAGCCCAACTTCGGTGACGGTTCCCGATGCATCCACTCGAACCGGAATTGCGTCCACGTAAACGATTGGGAGATTCGCCCGCGCCTGATCCAAGTCTTGATCAGACAGCCAGGCACCAGAATTTTCTAGGAGGTCGAATAGCACGTGCCTATCCTCGCACGATTAATGATGCGACACAGATAAATGCGACATAGGCTGTGCTCATGTCACATTCAGATCCCGCGACCGATGGCCCCTTGCGCCCAGACGGAACACCATTTCCCGTTACATTGAGCGAAGCCGAATGGAATGAGCGGCTCAATCCCGCGGAGTACCAGGTTCTGCGCAAAGCCGGTACTGAACCCGCTTTTCAGGGGGAATTCACCGACAACAAGGCCAGTGGAACATATTCGTGTCGCGCATGTGGAAGTGAATTATTCACCAGCGAAACAAAATTCGATTCTCAATGCGGGTGGCCGAGTTTCTACACTCCCCTCGCACAGGATCGTGTTTTGTACTTAGAGGATCGATCTGGGGGGCGGATTCGAACTGAAGTTCGGTGTGCCAACTGTGGCGGACACCTTGGCCACGTTTTTGAGGGCGAAGGATTCGATACACCCACCGACTTGCGCTTTTGCATAAACTCGATCAGCATCAATTTTGCAGAGGCAAATTAGAATTCTCAGGAAGTATCGCTGGGTTTCGGCGCGGCGGCGGCATCTGCTCATGCAACTTGATTAACCTAAAGCGGTGCGCACCGTGACTTCCCAAGCTGAAACTTTTACGACAGCTGTCGAGAAAATTCGCGCGGTTGCCCTGCGCGCTGATATCAGTGTTACTGAGGTGCCTGCACCATCACGCCTTGCACCTTTTGCGCTCGCAATGACGGCTGAACCAACTGATTTAGACGATGACTCCTTTTCTGGAAGATTCGTGCTGCTCCATGATCCTGATGGAGTTGACGAATGGGCAGGTACTTTTAGGGTCGTGGTTTTTTTTCGAGCAGCACTTGAGCCTGACGTGCTCAATGACGAATTAGTTCGCCCTGTCGCGTGGAGTTGGGTAACAGAGTCAACAACAAACCTGCGAATCACGGAACTTGGCGGAACTGTTACCACAAATTTTGGGGAGTCTTTCGGCTCACTCTCAGACCGTCCGGCGGACGGATTCGTTGAAGTTCGCAGTTCCTGGACCCCAGAAGAGTCTGTGAATGGCCAACCGCTCGACGATCTGGCAATGCATCTCAATGCGTGGGTTTCCTGTATGGAATTCGCTGGAGGGTTGACCCCCATTCCTGCTGGAGTCGTACACGTTAATGCGGCTCGCCGTCGTGGATGAAGAACTCGGGGATTTAACTAGAGAACCATTCGCCCTTCGCGAGCCACTGTCCGAGGTCATCACAACGGAGCATCGGCTTCGCGAGTACGCCAAAAAACTCGCTGATGGTCACGGTCCCTTGGCACTGGATGCAGAGCGGGCGTCAGGGTTTACCTATTCACAGCGCGCCTACCTCATTCAATTGCGCCGCGAGGGTGCGGGAACAGCGCTCATTGACCCTACGTCATTCAAAGATCTTTCCGTGGTGCAAGAGGCCACGTCTAGCACCGAATGGATTCTACATGCAGCCACTCAGGACCTTGAATGTTTACGCGAAGTGGGCATGCATCCAAGCACCCTTTTTGACACAGAACTAGCGGGCCGCCTGCTGGGGCGAGAACGGGTTGGTTTGGCCGCATTGATCGATGCCGAATTAGGAGCGCATCTAGAAAAGGGCCATGGCGCCGCCAATTGGTCAATGCGCCCACTCACGAATGAAATGCTCAGATATGCCGCACTGGATGTTGAACTACTCGTCGAATTGCGAGACTCTTTGGCAGCGGACCTACAGTCCTCGGGCAAGTGGGAATACGCCCAGCAGGAATTTACAGCGCTACTGAGCTGGGAACCTCGGGCACAAACGGGAGAGGGATGGCGCCGCACATCTGGGGTGCATGCATTAAAAACTCCACTCGGCAGAGGAATTGCTCGGGAACTCTGGATAACGCGAGATGACATTGCGCGCCGTCGCGACATCGCACCAGGCCGAATCTTGCCCGACCGGGCCATTGTGGCAGCGGCGGCCAGTAATCCCTCGTCCGTTAAAGAACTGATGTCCAATAAAGAATTCAACGGACGCGGCGCGAAAAGATACGAGCATCAGTGGATTTCTGCGATCGAACGGGCCAGAAACCTCGATGAATCTGAGTTACCCGGTAAGCCACCCCGAGGTGAGGGTCCGCCCCCACCTCGAGCCTGGGCGGACAAGAATCCGGACGCATACGCCCGACTCGAGTACGCGCGAGCCGCAATCGCGGAACTCTCCGAACGAATCCAGATTCCGGTGGAAAATATTGTTCAACCAGACCTGCTGCGGCGCATCTGCTGGAATGAGCCAATCGCGTCCTTAGAAGCCCTCACTCACCACATGAGGCAGGGCGGTGCCCGTGAATGGCAAATCGAGCTCACCAGCCCAATCCTCACTACAGCCTTTGAGCAGCACTATGAGTCCGAGATCTCGACCGAAGAGGCTCCAGAGCCCAGTTGACCGGGTTGCGACACAAACCTTCAATTTCCAGGAAGCATGGCGAGATAAGTTACTAGCCAGTAACATAGGATCTTCCTGAGGAGGATCCCATGACCCAACGTGAAAATGTTGTCTTTGTTGACGGTGCCCGCACTCCATTCGCTCGCGCCAAAAGCCTGTATGCCGAAACTCGCGCCGATGACCTGGTGGTCAAGGTGATGAGAGAGCTGTTAAGGCGCAATCCCAACGTACCTGTTGACAAGATCGACGATGTCGCCATAGCCGCCGCAACCCAAAGCGGGGACCAAGGCATGAACATTGGTCGCTCTGCTTCGCTCTTGGCCGGCCTACCTTCTTCGGTACCCGGATACTCCATCGACCGGTGGTGCGCCGGGGCCATGACCGCGGTGACCACTCTCTCAAGTGCCATCATGGCGGGTGCCTATGACCTCGCCGTTGCTGGCGGCGTCGAACATATGACACATCACCCGATGGGTGAAGGTGTGGATCCCAATCCGCGCTATCTTTCCGAACGATTGGTTGACCCTGAAGCAATGCAAATGGGCATGACGGCTGAGAACCTCCATGACAGGTTCCCACACTTGACCAAGGAGCGGGCCGACCTGTTCGCTCTCGCATCACAGGAGAAGACCGCAAAGGCCTACGCCAACGGACTCATCCAGCCAGATCTTGTCCCAGTCGCCGCTCGGTCTGCCGAGCTGGGCGTCACACTCGTGACCGAGGATGAATCCCCACGGCCGGGGACCTCCCTTGAGGGTTTGGCAACCCTCAAGACCCCCTTCAGACCCCATGGGCGGGTCACGGCGGGTAACGCATCAGGCCTCTCCGACGGCGCCACGGCGGCCATATTGGCTAGTGAGACGTTCGCTGATAACCATGGTCTCACCAAAAAGATGCGCATGGTCGGGTTTGCATTCGCAGGTGTCGAACCCGAAGTTATGGGAGTGGGTCCAGTGCCCAGTACTGAGAAGGCTCTAGCAAAGGCAGGGCTCTCAATACAAGATATCGATCTATTTGAGGTGAATGAGGCATTCGCTGTTCAGGTCCTCGCATTCCTTGACCACTTCGGTATCGCCGATGACGATCCCCGGGTTAACCCCATGGGCGGTGCGATTGCAGTCGGCCATCCCTTGGCGTCAAGTGGCATCCGATTGATGTCCAATCTTGCAAAGGACTTTGAAATGAATCCGCAAGCGAAATATGGAGTGACGACAATGTGCATTGGTTTGGGCATGGGTGGCACTGTCATCTGGGAAAATCTGACAGGAAGTAACTAATCATGAGTACACCAGAGAATCCCAATGAGGTAATAACTCACGCACGTGTGCGGTACATAGAGATGCCCTTGGGCGCCGGGACAATGGCACTCATCACGTTAGATAACGGAAAGGATCACACCCGCCCATCGACCTTTGGACCTGGCGGCCTTGCATCCATAAACACAGCCCTCGATGAAATTAACGCTAAGCCAGATATTGCGGCCATTGCCGTAACCGGTAAGCCATTCATTTTTGCGGTCGGTGCAGATTTATCTGCCATGAGCCTTGTGAACGATCCAAACATCATCGCGTCGTTTGGCAAACTCGGTCACGACGTCATGCGTCGATTTGGTGAACAGAAGGTTCCAACATTCGCGTTTGTGAACGGAGCCGCAATGGGTGGTGGCCTTGAGTTGGCCCTCCATTGCAACTACAGGTCCGTTTCAGCGGATGCTGCTGCGTTGTCATTGCCAGAGGTATTCCTAGGGATCATCCCCGGCTGGGGCGGCGCTTGGTTGCTTCCCAACCTCGTTGGCCCGGCTAATGCACTCGAGGTAATTATTTCTAACTCGATGAGTCAGAACAAGCAGATGAAACCCAAGGATGCACTGCGGCTCGGCGTGATGGACATTGTCCTTGAACCAGCTGATTTCCTGGAACAATCCATACTGTGGGCGGCAAAAGTAGTCAAAGGTGACATTGACGTAGCCCGCGCGGAAATAGATCGTTCAACCTGGGATGCTGTTGTCGAGGCATATCGCTCACAGGTCGATGCACGCATTCATGGGGCAACCCGAGCTCCCTACATAGCATTGGACCTTGTTGCTGCCGCTAAGACGAACACCCGAAGCCAAGGATTCGACGCAGAGGATGAAGCACTCACCGATCTCGTGATGACCGATGCCGTTCGCGCCTCGCTCTATTCATTCGATTTGGTTCAACGCCGAGCTAAAAAGCCTGTTGGAGTCCCCGACAAATCCCTAGCACGCCCTGTTAAAAAGGTCGGTATCGTTGGCGCTGGGCTGATGGCTAGCCAGCTGGCACTCCTTTTTGCGCGTCAACTCAAGGTTCCAGTAATTATGACGGATCTCGATCAAGAACGAGTTGAAAAGGGTGTCGCATACGCCCACGGGGAAATCGACAAACTCCTGGGCAAAGGGCGCCTCTCCCCAGACAAGGCAAATAGGCTCAAAGCGTTAATCACAGGGTCAACTTCCAAAGATGGATTCGCCGATGCTGATTTTGTCATCGAGGCCGTTTTTGAACAGATGGATGTGAAAAAGACTGTATTCGCCCAGGTCGAAGAAGTTGTCACACCTGAATGCATCCTTGCTACAAATACATCCTCGTTGTCCGTGACCGAAATGGCCAGTGACCTGAAACACCCTGAGCGTGTAGTTGGCTTCCACTTCTTTAACCCCGTCGCACTTATGCCTCTCCTTGAGATTGCAAGGGCGGACAAAACCGACGATGCATCACTTGCAACTGCTTTTGCGGTGGGTAAAGGTCTCAAGAAATCCTGCGTCCTCGTGGCAGACGCTCCCGCGTTTGTGGTCAACAGACTCCTCAACAGGTTTTTGGGTGAAATTATTCATTGCGTTGACGAGGGCGCTAGTTTTGCTGACGCAGATGCGGCTGTTCACGCTCTTGGCCTACCCATGGAACCGTTCGTACTGGTTCAAATGGTTGGACCCGCGGTCGCGCAGCATGTGGCCCAAACACTCAATGGTCACTATCCCGATCGCTTCCATGTCTCCGAGAAAATGGGCGAACTCGTTTCACAAGGAATTCCAGGCATATGGCAGTGGGATGACAAGGGAAACAAGACACTTGATCCCCGGGTTGCCGCGATCTTTGGCGATTCCCCGAGCACAATGACACCCGATGAAATTCTCAACCGAGCACTCATTGCATTGGAAGAGGAAGCACGAATCATGCTCAATGAAGGCGTCGTGTCCGAGCCACAGGATATTGATCTGTGCATGATTCTTGGAGCAGGCTGGCCATTTTGGTTGGGCGGGATCACTCCCTACCTTGATCGCCGAGGGATCTCGAAGGCGCCGTTCTTGCCTCGAGGTATTGCAAGCGTTCCCGCATAGGGAAACACCCGCTCATTAATCGATTGTGGCGCCGGATTCAGATTCTTTGGATTCGGCGCCAGCCTTTTGTGCCATCCATTCAGTAATTTCACGCGTTATCGCCTGAGACGTTAATCCAGTCTCCATCAAAATTGACGCCCGCTTAGCATGATTCAGGAATTCAAGTGGGGTTCCAAAGTTGCGCAGCGGTACGTCACAATCAGCGTCTCGGAGTTCCTGGCCGATTGCAGCCCCCACGCCACCGACTCGAATTCCATCCTCGAGAACAATCACAAGCGACGAACGAGATGCCTTATCAATCACTTCCTGAGAAATGGGCTTAACCCAACGAGGATCGATCACCTGTGAACCAATCCCTTGAGCCTGTAGCCCTTCTGCGACATCTAATCCTAATTGCGCGAAGGCGCCGACAGCGACAACGAGTACCTCGCCGGCACCATGCACCGCAAGCACATCAATATCCTCTCCATGCGAGAGGGCAGGAATCGGGGCAGGCAACGCTCCTTTAGAGAATCGAACAACCGTGGGGGCGTCGTCGACCTGTATCGCCTCACGTAGGGCTCGTTTTAGAGTGCTTTCATCCCGTGGTGCTGCGATTTGTAATCCTGGCACCACCTGCAGCATGGACATGTCCCAAACTCCGTTGTGGCTCGCACCGTCATCGCCGGTAACGCCTGCTCTGTCAAGTACAAATGTGACGCCTGCTTTGTGCAATGCACAGTCCAGGAGTACCTGGTCAAATGCACGATTCAAGAAGGTTGCATAGAGTGCCACAACCGGGTGAAGGCCGCCATAGGCCATGCCCGCAGCACTTGTGGCCGCATGCTGTTCGGCTATTCCCACGTCAAAGATCCTGTCAGGGTAAATCTGAGCGAACAGGTCCAGTCCGGTTGGGCCGAGCATTGCAGCGGTAATGGCCACGACATCTTGTCGCTCGCTGCCGATCGCTACCATTTCATTGGCAAATGCTTGGGTCCACGTGGGACCCGCTGATGTCAACGGCTTACCCGTGTCAGGGTCAATTACACCCACACCGTGGAATCGATCGGCCTCGTCATTTTCGGCGGGGGCGTAACCATGACCTTTATGTGTGATTGCATGAACGATGACAGGCCCCCCGAAATTCCTCGCCCGCGTGAGAGCGAATTCAAGTTCAGCTTCATTGTGCCCATCCACAGGACCTATGTACTTCAGACCTAAGTCCTCAAACATTCCCTGTGGAGCAACAACATCTTTCACGCCCTTTTTCATACCATGCAAAGCGTCATAGATCGGCTCACCAACGAGCGGAGTTTTGTGCAATACACGTTTACCCCAACCCATAACTTTTTCATAGCTCGGAGCCGTTCGGAGGGTCGCCAGATGGTGGGCTAGCCCTCCAATTGTTGGGGAATATGAACGCGCATTGTCATTAACGACGATAACCAAGGGCCTATCCGCGGCTGCTATGTTGTTCAAGGCTTCCCAAGCCATACCGCCGGTTAGCGCGCCATCGCCGATGACTGCCACAACATGCTGTTCCCCCAAAATGCCACGCTGCTGCCAAGCCTTGGCCAGTCCATCCGCATACGACAAAGCCGTCGATGCATGGGAGTTCTCCACGAGGTCATGATCACTCTCAGCGCGGCTGGGATAACCACTTAACCCATTTTCCTGTCTGAGGGAATCAAAGTCCGCTGCGCGACCCGTCAAAATTTTGTGGACGTATGCCTGATGCCCCGTGTCCCAGATAATCATGTCAGCTGGGGATCGAAAAACTCGATGCAAAGCAATGGACAGTTCAACCACGCCGAGGTTTGGACCTAAATGCCCACCTGTGGCCGACACCTTTTCAACCAAAAACGTACGAATCTCTGCAGCGAGTTCCGGCAACCGTTCTTGATCTAGCGCTCGCAGGTCGCGCGGATCTTTGATTGTCTCGAGAATTCCCACTGCCCTAGTCTAGGTGCATCTGCTGAATTTGGCCCCCGTGGAGAGCCCTCTGGCGCCTAATTACCTGAGCAACTAATGCATTCTCCCGATCCTGTCGCACAAGATTGGCCCCAACGGCACTAATTGCCTCAAGTAGTGGTTCTACCGCCTCGGTCGCAGCTTGCCCTCGGGCGCGGGCGTAGAGCGACCGATAGAGCTCAATCTGTGCAGACGTTTGCTCAGCTACTAACCACAGGAGCGCACTGGCGTCTGATGCAACCGCACCTTGACGGATCTCTCCGGGAAGCCTGTCAAGGAGCCAACGCACAACTCGCGGATCAAAGTCAGGATCATTAGGTTCAACCAAATCAACTGGCCAGCCGGGCGGTTTCACGTCTCACCTTTTCGATCTCTGATTACAGCAATGAGCGCAAAACGTACTGCAAAATTCCACCGTTGCGGTAGTAATCCGCTTCTCCCGGCGTATCAATTCGCAGTACCGCGGAAAATTCAACCACTCGTCCATCGGTGCGCGTAGCCTCAACCATGAGCGACGTAGGTGTTACACCTTGGTTGAGTTCAGCGACACCCTTGATTGTGAACACTTCATCGCCCTCGAGCCCAAGGCTTGATGCACTCTGTCCCGGTTGGTATTGCAGTGGCAGCACGCCCATGCCAATCAAATTGGATCGGTGGATTCGTTCATATGACTCGGCTATAACAGCTTTCACACCGAGAAGCGCTGTTCCCTTTGCTGCCCAGTCTCGACTGGACCCTGAGCCATATTCTTTGCCCGCCAAAATAACCAAGGGTGTTCCAGTGGAGTGGTAAGCCTCGGCGGCATCAAAGATAGTGGTGACTGGCATATCGGGGTCATTGAAGTTGATTGTGAATCCACCCTCGACACCATTGAGCAGCAGGTTTTTCAGTCGAATATTGGCAAATGTGCCACGGATCATGACCTCGTGGTTCCCTCTGCGAGAGCCATAGGAATTGAAGTCCTTGCGCTCGACACCGTGATCAGCCAAATAAATTCCTGCAGGTGAATCAGGCTTTATAGAGCCAGCGGGAGAGATGTGGTCGGTCGTTACGGAGTCACCCAACGTAGCCAAAACACGTGCGCCCACGATGTCTGACACCGGTTCAGGATTGACCTGCATGCCATCGAAGTACGGTGGCTTTCGCACATAGGTGCTCTTGGAGTCCCATTGGAACACGTCACCTGTGGGCGTGGGAAGTGTTTGCCAGGTTACGTCACCCGCGAACACGTCCGCGTACCTGCGAGTGAACATGTCTGTATCAATCGACTGCGAAATCACAGATTCAATCTCTGCCGCACTTGGCCAGATGTCGGCGAGAAAGACCGGCGCACCATCAGAGTCATTTCCCAGCGGATCTTTGAGAATGTCGATGTCCATGGTGCCCGCTATGGCGTAGGCGACCACCAGCGGTGGGGAGGCAAGATAATTCATCTTGATATCGGGATTTATGCGACCTTCAAAATTCCTGTTCCCGCTTAACACGGCGGTCACTGCCAGATCCTGATCATTAACCGCGGCCGACACCTCAGCGATTAATGGACCTGAGTTTCCAATACATGTTGTGCAACCGTAACCGACCGTGTTAAAACCGAGCTTGTCCAAGTACGGCTGCAAGCCTGATTTTTCATAGTAGTCGGTTACAACTTTTGACCCAGGAGCCAACGTCGTTTTCACCCATGGCTTAGATTGCAACCCTTTGTTCACGGCATTGCGTGCCAATATCCCCGCGCCAATCATCACGGCCGGATTCGATGTATTCGTGCATGAAGTAATTGCGGCGACCGTCACTGCGCCATGGCCCATTGTGATTGGCTCTCCCCCAAGTTCGAATTGGGCAACGCGATCGGGACTATTGGTGTAGTCATTGAGAGATTGCGCAAATGCCGACTTCGCGTCAGCGAGGGAGATTCGGTCCTGTGGACGCTTGGGACCCGCGATACTTGGAACCACGGTAGCCATGTCGAGCTCGAGCAGCTCGGAATATGTTGGCTCATTCTCATGGTTATGCCACAGTCCTTGGCGTTGTGCATATGCCTTAACCAGCGCAATACTTTCGGCCGTTCGACCCGTGAGTTCCAAGTAGTCCAGTGTGACCTGATCTATGGGGAATATTGCCACCGTGCTGCCGTATTCAGGGCTCATATTGCCAATAGTTGCACGATTCGCAAGTGACACCTGGCCAACGCCTTCACCATAGAATTCCACGAATTTACCCACCACCCCGTGGGCACGCAACATCTCTGTGATTGTGAGAACGAGATCCGTTGCAGTGGCACCCGAAGGCAATTCTCCTGTTAATTTGAAGCCGACCACACGAGGGATCAGCATGGAAACAGGCTGACCTAACATGGCGGCCTCAGCTTCGATTCCCCCTACGCCCCAACCAAGAACGCCCAAACCGTTGACCATTGTGGTGTGCGAGTCTGTCCCAACCACAGTGTCTGGATATGCACATCCACCGCGTGCCATGACCACTCTGGCAAGATTTTCTATATTTACCTGGTGAACAATTCCAGTACCTGGAGGTACCACCTTGAATTCCTCAAAAGCTCCTTGACCCCAACGTAGAAATTGGTACCGTTCGCGATTTCGCTCATATTCGAGTTCGACATTTCGAGCAGCCGAGTCATTGTGCCCGAAAAAATCAGCGATAACAGAGTGGTCAATAACCAACTCAGATGGATTCAACGGTTCAATTTTCGAGGGATCTCCGCCAAGCGCGATGACAGCTTCGCGCATTGTGGCTAGATCGACGACAACCGGTACTCCGGTGAAGTCCTGCATAACAACCCGCGCAGGTGTGAACTGAATTTCGTCCTTGGGCACTTCATCGGGATTCCAGGAACCCAAACTATTAATTGTCTCCCGGGTTACGTTCGCCCCGTCTTCGTTCCTCAGGAGGTTTTCGAGCAGTATCTTGTGGGTGAAGGGTAGTTGTGCGGACCCTGGGACCGCATCTATGGCGAAAATCTCGAACTCTGCATCTCCCACGGTCAACGTTTCACGGGCTGAAAAAGAATTTAGACTGGTCATGATGCCTCCAAGTGTGGGCGCAGCATTATTCGCGCCGGCCTCCAAGATACCACATTTATCTTGACGTCAAGATAAATTGGTGCCACGCTCGAAGAGTGCCACCGTTTCAAAATGATGGGTCATTGGGAAAGCATCGAAGGCGGCCAATTTTGTGAGTCGATAATGGGTGGAAAGAAGTTTGATATCTCTCGATAGTGCTACCGGATCACATGCGACATAGGCGATGTATCTTGGGGAAAGTTCGACAATTCGTTCGCACACCGTTTGCCCGGCGCCTACTCGCGGTGGATCAAGCAACACTCCGTCGATCCACTGAGGATTTTCAATCATGCTGAGAAACTCTTGGACGTCGGCATTGACCACTGCAATATTTTCGCAGTCGTGGAATGCGCGTTTAGCCGATTGGCTTCCTTGCCGATCCCCCTCAACCGAGACAACACTTCCCGTAATGCCCACCCGCTGACTCAGGTAGCCGGCGAACACCCCCGCGCCACTGTAGAGATCCCACCATCGCTGTCCCGACTCAACAGCAAGATGTGAGTCCAAGAAACCCATAACAGAACCGATAAGTTCTGGATTAGATTGCCAGAAGCTTGAAATCGGTGTGCGGTAAGTAAAGCCGTTAAAAGAATGCATCACTTTGGGCGGCCCCATGACCGGACGACCCAGAGATTCAACGCTGACACCACTGTCACCCTCAGCAAATGTGTATTCAACGGCCATACCCGACTCGCCTGCAGGTGACTCCTTGGCTACCTCGGCCATTGTTGAACGCATTGCCTCTGAGATAACCGTGCAATGTGGGGTCGGGATCAGATCTGCGCTCATGAAGCCACGCATATTCCACTGCCCATCCCACATGAATCGGGCTCGAGATCGGCTCGCTTCACCCGAATCAGGCCCAATGGGCATGATTTCGGTCGGCAATATTGCACCTACTTGATCCTGATCGAGTCCAGAAAAGCGCGCCAAGGATTCCTGAAGCACTTGTAACTTCAGTTGCCGCTGTACTTCAGGCGCGATGTACTGAAAATCGCACCCACCGCACTTTGCGCTCGAGGAACAGTTGGGCGAAATACGATCAGGACTGGCTTCCACAACGGTTGACACAACCGCGTTGTAGATTCTTTTTCGTTTCGAATTAATGCGAATTATGACCCGTTCACCTGAAATTCCCCCACGGACAAAAATGGTATTGCCCAAGGCGTGAGCAATAAAGTGCCCTCCGTGAGCGATCGGTCCAAGGACAACCTCTATTTCTTGATCGATTGCAAGCGGGGTGGCCTGCGGACGTTCGCCCTTGTCACTCACTACTGGACTTATTTTCAAAATCATTGTCCAAGCTTTTCTCACTAGATTCAAGTTGCCACGGAACACTGATAACCATGACTGAGTTCGAAAATAACAGCCGACTTTTGAGTCGGAGAGCAGACTGATTATGAAGTATTTGCTCCCACCAGTGACCTACAACATATTGCGGTATAAAAACGGCGATGAGATCGTTGGGCGACTCTGAGCGAAGTTCTTTAACGTACTGAATTATCGGTCGAGTTATCTCACGGTACGGAGAGTCAAGGATTTTCAAGGTCACAGGAATCCCCCTGCGGGTCCATTCCTCCTCCAGCAGCGCCGACTCGGCATCGTCCACGTTAACGGTCAACGCTTCAATGACATTGGGACGACTTGCCCGTGCGTATGCAATGGCACGGAGCGTGGGCTTGTGAATCTTCGAAACTAAGACAAGCGCATGTACACGTGCGGGAAGAGTCACGTGATCGGTCTCAAGTGTCGAAAGTTCTCGACGCACAGTTTCGTAGTGTCTATTAATACCCAGCATTCCAAAGAAAATGATGGGAAGTGCCACGAGGACTATCCAGGCACCATTGGTGAACTTTGTCAGGATCACAATCACCAGTACAGTGCTGGTCATGGCGAATCCAATGGTATTCACAACACGCGATCGAATCGACCGAACACGGTTCCGCTCATTCGTCTCGGACTTGAGTAGTCGACTCCAGTGTCGGATCATGCCAAACTGACTGAGAGTGAACGCGATAAATACTCCAATGATGTAAAGCTGAATAAGTTTCGTTACATCTGCTTGAAAAAATACGATGAGGACAATGGCTAAGGCAGCGAGAACGACAATCCCGTTGCTGTAGGCGAGTCGGTCCCCCCTGGTGTGCAATTGCCGTGGCAGGTATCCATCGCGCGCCAAGATCGATCCCATGACTGGAAAGCCGTTGAATGCCGTATTGGCGGCCAAGGCCAAAATCAAGGCGGTGGCCAGAGAAATGCCTAGTACTGCCCAAGTCGCGTTATTGAAGACAGCACCCGCTACTTGAACAATGACAGTTTTTTGTGCCTGGCCCTCTGGCAGCCCAATAAGGTTCGCATCGCTCGGAGTGACTTTGACACCAGTTTTGATCGCTAACCACGTGATACCGCTGAACATGGCCATACTTATCAGGCCAAGCAAAAGCAATGTCGTAGCAGCATTCTTCGACTTGGGCTCGCGGAATGACGGAACACCATTGGCCACGGCCTCGATGCCCGTTAGCGCCGTTGTTCCAGACGAGAAGGATCGTGCAACAAGGAACACGAGAGCCAACCCCGTTATCGCATTTTGTTGGGCAATCTCCCACGTCGCACTTTCAGCCATCATCGTGTCCCCACGAACACCTCGAAAGACCGCAGTCCCGATCATGATGAAAATGCTTCCAATAAAAAGGTAAGTCGGTATCGCGAACAAGGCACCCGACTCTTTTACTCCTCGAAGATTCAGGAGCGTGATTATGACGGCAATAGCCACCGCAAACCACACATTGTGCAATTCCACGAAATGGATCGTTGAACCAAGATTTGCTACAGCTGCTGAGATGGAAACGGCAACCGTGAGGACATAATCAATAAGCAGCGCGCTCGCCACGAACACACCCCACCGAGGGCCGAGGTTCGCCGATACGACGTCGTAATCTCCTCCACCGTTGGGATAAGCACGAACGTTCTGACGGTATGAGGCGATGACGGTGAAATAGACAAGCACAACGGCGGCTGCAATCCATGGTCCGAAAGCAAAGAGACTCGCGCCACCGAGGGATAGGACCAGTAAAATCTCCTGCGTCGCATACGCATTCGATGAAAGCGCATCGCTCGCAAAGACCGGCAAAGCGATTCTCTTGGGTAGCAGGGTCTCAGCGAGTCGATCGCTGCGCAGGGCCCGACCCAGGACTATTCGCTTGACTCCGTCAGACAGGGACACGACTCCGAACTCTATGCCCCCCTTGCCATGGAGGTGAACTCAGCCAACTCAGAGGTGTAGCGTGTCCCTCGTGCATATTGTGATTCTTGGGTGTGGACGTGTTGGTTCGCTTCTCGCAACGTGGCTTGATGAGCAAGGTCATTCTGTTGCCATCGTCGATCAAGATGCCTCCGCATTTCGCAAATTGGCTCCAGAATTCTCAGGTACAACGATAAAAGGTGTTGGATTTGATCGTGAGACCCTTGAAGCCGCCGGCATCGAACGTGCACATGCTTTTGCCGCAGTAAGTAGCGGTGACAACAGCAATATTCTCGCGGCTCGTGTGGCCAGGGAAACCTATGGCGTGCCTCACGTTATTGCACGAATCTATGACCCACAACGCGCTGCGGTCTATGAACGGCTGGGCATCCCAACGGTCGCTACAGTGTCTTGGACCGCGGATAAAATCATGAAGGCAGTGGTACCCACCACCGCGAACGTTGAATACGCAGACCAATCGGGGACCATGGTCTTGGCGCAAATGCCATTGGACGACTCGTGGTTGGGACGTAACGCATCGGAACTTGAAGCCCAAACCAACTCGCGAATTGCGTTCATCACTCGGTATGGCACCGCCGAACTCCCCAATTCCGATTCTGTGCTTCAACAAGGCGACACAATCCACCTTTTATTTCATCCCGAGCAGCGTGAGGCCGTCGAGGCAGTGTGCTTGAAATTGCCAGGAGGCCCACAATGAGAGTCGCTATCGCTGGTGCAGGAAAAGTGGGCAGGGCCATCGCACGGGAACTGATCCAAAACGGTCATCAGATTCTCCTCATCGACAGAGACGCTGCCCTGGCGCGTCCCGGAGTGGTCCAGGGCGCGGAGACACTGATGGCCGATGCATGCGAGGTATCTGCACTCGAGGAGGCTCATCTATCAGAATGCAACGTTGTGGTGGCTGCTACAGGTGATGACAAGGTTAATTTAGTCGTTGCACTGTTGGCCAAAACCGAGTTCGGGGTCCCTCGAGTAGTAGCACGGGTGAATCACCCCAAAAATGAATGGATGTTCGATGAATCATGGGGTGTTGATGTTGCCGTCTCAACCCCTCGAATGATGTCAGCCCTCGTGGAAGAAGCCGTCTCGGTGGGCGATTTGGTTCGCCTCATCTCATTCCGCCAGGGCGATGCGATCGTCGTCGAGGAGCAGGGAGCGACCGTCGCCGTCACCGGAGACGTCCGGGCGGCCTACTCCTTCGAGCTTCTCGGACAGACCGGATCCGGATCGGAAATCATGCGCTACGCCCGGCCGCGACCG
>JALRGY010000031.1 GCA_023253325.1 Candidatus Nanopelagicales bacterium
CACGGGACGAGCCTCTTTCGAGGATCCGGAGACGACGAATCTCGGGGTCAACGTCAAGCCAAAAAAAATGAACAGAACCCTCCCAGCCACATTCATGTACCCATCGGTGCCAAATTTCAGCATTTTGAGAGTGCTGGGAAAAGGGACCTGATGCGATTATCACCTGTTCGGAGGAGCCTCGAATTGCCCGTGCGAGCTCGAGATAACGCTCACCCTTGATTTTTTCCAATAACTCTGGTTCAGAAAGATGTTGGTTTTCCGCTTTCCGGTGCTGGACTAACTCGGTGGTAACCGCATCAAAATCAAGGTGGGTCGCAGCGAGTTCCTCGGCCAAAGCGTCGGCCAAGGTAGATTTTCCGCTCCCCGCGGGTCCGGCAATCACAACTAGTTGCACAGGTGACATCATCCACCATGCATTGCAACCGCACACAGGTTCGCCCGTCTAGTTCATCTTTTAGGAGTTGATCCAATGACTGATCTGAATTTAGAAACCGTGCACGGCGAGCCCTCATTGTGCATTTCAAATGACTGCGTTACCGCATGGATGACTCTTCGCGGTAATCACATTGCCCCGATCACATTCCATTTAGAGGCAACGGATATTTCGCCGTACAGCCTTGCCCCATGGGCCTCCGGTGAGCACTCAAATATTGATGCAATTCTCGATGTATTGCGCGGAGATTTCTGGTGCCTTCCTTTTGGTGAACATTCAGATGGTCCAACGCACGGCAAGTCAGCATCTGAAAAGTGGGCTCCAGTCGACATAACACCAACAAGCGCCCATTTGAGGCTTAGATTCAATACCGATACCGCGCAGATCGACAAAGTCATAAGCGTCCGTGAAGGACAAAGAGCCCTTTTCCAGGAGTTCACCATGAGCGGACTCGAGGGAGAATTTTCCTACGGCACTCACCCGATTTTGGACCTTTCCACCTACCCTGCGGGCGCCGCACGGATAAGTTCCGGTCCACTTCGTTGGGCATCGGTCGTCACCGGAATTTTTTCGGATCCGGCGCTTGGTGAGCACCAAATTCTCACCCCGGGTGCACCCTTTGATGATCTCGCATCAATACCCACCCTCAACGGTGGCGCCGCCGACATGTCGCGCTATCCCACCGCCAGTAAACATGAAGATCTAGTGATGCTCACTCAAGTCGGCGACAATCGCGCACTTGCTTGGACCGCGGTCAGCGTCCCCGGCTTTGCCTGGTTAGCCCTCAAAAATGTTCATGATTTTCCCTCAACCCTCTTATGGCTGTCGAATGGTGGGCGAACGCAAATCCCCTGGGACGGCAAACATGTCGGTCGTCTCGGTGTAGAAGATGTTTGTTCTTACTTTCACCGGGGCCTCGAGGAGAGTCGCAAGAATCATCTTTCCCACTTGGGAATTGCCACGACAAGAAACTTTGATGCTCATGTGAAAACCACACTTCGGACTGTCCAAGCAGTGATTCAGACTCCTCAGGATTTTGGACTCATTGCGTCAGTCGAGACACCACGTGAAGGCCATATCCGAATTATTAATGAACATGGACTACATGCAGAGGCACAGATTGATTGGCAGTTTGTCATGCCATAGGGATAAATCCCTAAACTACGACCATGGAAAAAACAGGCTCAATTTCAACCGCACCCGCACCAACAAAATTGCCTTCCAACCAATTTGATCACTTTTACAAGGGCGGGTATCGAATCGGGAAGTTGCGTAACGGGCCGGGTGGACCCATGAGACCCGAAGAGTGGATCGCCTCGACCACCACACGATTTGGCGAGTCGACAACGGGCCTATCTTCATTAGCTGATGGAACACTTCTGCGTGATGCGATTGAGGCAAACCCCACCGCATGGCTCGGACAGTTGCACTACGACGCATTTGGAACCTCTATCGAGATCTTGGTCAAATTACTGGATCCTGATCAAAGACTTCCAGTGCACTACCACCCTGACCAAAAGTTTGCAGCAGAAAAGCTGCACATTAACCATGGCAAGACGGAAGCATGGATTGTCCTTGATGCACCGGAACACGCACGTGTGGGTTTAGGTTTCAACAAGGACATGTCAAAATCACAGGTAGCGGATCTCGTCGCCGCACATGATTCTGCAGGATTATTGGAATCCCTAATCTTCCTTGAAGTCAAAGCCGGAGACGCAATTTTTGTTCCTGCAGGTGTGCCCCACGCAATAGAGTCAGGCATCTTCGTACTTGAGTTGCAGGAGCCAACGGATTTGTCAATTCTCCTCGAATGGGATGGCTTTGCCGTGGATGGGGATATTGATGGGCACCTCAATCTCGGATTTGACAGTGCACTGGATGCTTTGAGACTGAGTCCTCTCGATGACAGCGAAATGTCTGCCGTTGTCAGTCGCTTTGAAACCAGCAACAAAAGCCGCCATAGTATTTTTCATGACATCGCAAATCCGTTCTTCCGTGCGGATTTTTTGCCTGGGAACGGGGAAACGGTCGAGGCGGGATTTGGAATTTTCCTGTGTTTATCAGGTGAAGGCACTCTGGAATCAGAGAACTCTGGGCCCTTATCGGTGGCAATCGGGGACGCGGTCGTCATCCCTCATTGCGCAGGGAATTTTCAGTTGAGCGCATGCTCTGGCATTCTTTGCCGGCCGCCTGCGGTCTAGCGCTTACCTGTACCCGAGTGCATCTGCTTCAGCAAGAGTTTGCTCCGTCGGTTTGACGCCAATGGAAGTCAAGTGGGATTGAATATTCTGTGCAGCCGTTGCCACGCCAAGCCGAAGGGATTTGCTGACCTCCCAATCTTGGTGGAGACCGTAGAGAACTCCTGCGGCAAAAGCATCTCCCGCTCCCGTTGTTCCTCTGATTTCGGCGTCTGGGACTTTTACCGAACCCTGTCTCCAGGTTGCACCTGATGAATCGGCGGCCACCGCACCTGCTGGTGTATGGATAACGGCAATTCTGGAGATTCCCAGAGATACGAGCGCCGTCGCCATCGATTCGAGGGAATCCCAGTCAATGGGTGCGTCAACTCCTTCAACCTTTGCCGAGACATCCAGGAGTGCTCCGGCCTCACTTTCGTTGATGATCAATGAAGTGAGAAGGGGGATACAAGGAAGCACTAATTCCTTCGTCCGCTTGGGGTCCAAATGCACCATTTCCATATTTGACTCGATTCCAAGCGCGCGAGCTCGCTTGAGCAGATCCACCCACTGGCTGGGCTCATCAATTGTTGGGGAATCCGCCCGCGCATGGAGTCCGAGAGCACCCAGATGAAGGATCCGCGCATTCGATTGAGCGAGATCAATGGAAACAACATCCAGATCTTCATTGGCACCCGGGTGAAATAAAAAAGTCCTTTTGCCATTTGAATTGAGTGTCAGTGCATCTGCGTACCCCGACTGCTTGTCCTGTGAAATCTGCATTCGAGCGTTTTCGATTCCAAACTGTGCAGTCTGTTCAAGAATGAATTTGCCGTCAGGATCGTGACCTAGGCATCCGATCGTTTCCACTGGCAACTCGGGGTCTAGCTGTCGCAGGTTGAATGCAATGTTGAGCCCCGGTCCACCGGTGCTTCGGGTTATTTCATCGATGACAACTAATGACTCCAACTCGGGTAGGTGATCAATCTTTTTTGTGTAATCAACCGTCGTTGTGCCGACGCTCAAGACTCCTGTTCGCATTATTCACCGAGGAGCTCTGGGTCAGTGAGTTCGAGATCGGCCTTCAACGGCCGTTGCGGAGAAATTTCTTGAGAAGCAAGGCACTCGTGATAGGCCTTAACTGCCTCCGACGGCGTTAACTCTCCCTCTATGACAGGTCGCATCAACCGCACGATATCCGTTTGCGATTCAGCCCGCTGGATCTTTCGGCCAAAGAGCGCCACCCGCGCTCCCGATTGTTCGCCACGTGCAAGTAGTTCAAATGTGTCTCTTGTTGTTCCCGAGGACCCACCCAAGAGTCCAACGACAAGAGTCGAGTCGTGTTCGGCTAGTTCCTGGAGATGTCGGCCACCGTTGTACGCGACTTTAAGGAATATTGGTCGTTCCGCACTGGTTACGCCTGCCAGAGCGCGAATAATGCTGTCGTTCACATAACTTCCAAAGTCTTCTCGCTTTAGATCTCGAGGACTATTGGGATTGAACACTTCCAGGAAGTGTCGGACACCCAAATCCGCGGACTTAAGCCGAAATTCCCTGTAATCCGAGAGAGTTTTCAAATCCGCATCGACATCATTATTGAATGTCATCGAATAGAGCACGAGATCACAAAACTTTTGCACCCTTGCCAAGTTGGCGGTGTTGAACGGTCTGGACATGGAGCCCGCGTAGTCAGATCCCCTGGGGTTCCAGATATCCGTTGAGTCATTGGCTCGAACCGCCAGCGTGGCATTTTTCAATTGCTCCGGATTCTCCGAGAGCAGTTCACCATTAGAAGCCGACGTAAGCATGATGTCAATGTCACCTTGATTAATTAATGTGCGCATGTGACCCAAGTAGTCCTGACGAGTTCGATAGACGCCAGGCCCAATGGCCCCGATTTCCTTACCAGGAAATGGTGCGGGCGCCATGACACCCACCGACATGTCTGCATCTTTTGCATCAGCGATGATGAAGTCGGAGGGCTGGTACGAGCCTGCCAGAATCTTGGCAAGTTTTTGATCAAGTGGTTTCACGATGTCATGGTTGTTTGTCGGCACGAGCGGAAGCCTACATCGCACAGCAGTAGGGCACTGCAGCCGCGGAAAGAGATGGCCCCAAGCCTTCAGAGTGGCTCCTCAGCCTCCCGTTTCAAACTAGTGACGCACCACATGTGCGCAACCGGATTTTTTATAAACCGGATGGGTAAGTCTCCGGCGGTTCCCCCATGTCCCACACAGAATTGCGCTCTAGGGGCATTAATGCGCTCGTTGAGTCGATATGAATAACAGCATCAAACTGAGACTGCATGTTCGAGTGAAACCAGTGACTCGTGCGTTCAGTCTCTGGGCGATAGATCACGCCGATTGCTCGCTCAAGGCGCGATTCTGACAGCAATTCATTTGCTGGTGAGCGGGTCGGGATTATCATCGAGTGCTCTTGCATTAGGTGGAAAGCGTCTTCATAGCTGCCCGGCAATGCGGGCCGAACCCGCTTTCGCTCGGCAGGCGCACCCCACTCGGACGCTGCAGTCACTCGACCATGATGGGTGGTGAAACCAATGTTAAAAACCTCTCCAGGCCACAGCTCACGGGCGAGTTGACCAACGTTTATCTCGCCTCGATGAGACATCTCCGTAGCTCGAGCGTCTCCCACGTGCGAATTGTGAGCCCAGACAATCATTTTTGTTGACGTGGAATCCTGCTGCAAGTGCGAATCCAATGCGTAAAGAGTTTCCACCATGTGATTGTCACGCAGATTCCATGATGACATGTGGCCGCGATACATGGTGCGGTAATACCGTTCTGCATTGAGCACCAATTGGGCATTCCGTTCGGCATAGAAATATTCGTCCGCAGCAAGCCATCCATCTCGACTCAAGATTTCCTGTTGGCGTTCTCGCAATTCATTGAGTTGCTCAACTACTTCGTCTTCACAGGCGGCCGCCACATTCAACGTCACTCCATGGCCATACCTTTGGCCCTCACTCTCAAAAATATCAAAACATGAATATCGATGGCGAGCGTCAGCAGCCGCTTGTGGGTCAACGGTTTCTAGGTAGTTGACGACCGCTTCCATGGATGCCCGGAGGCTATAAAGATCGAGGCCATAGAAACCCACTTTCGATTGTTCGAATCTCTGCGCGGCGTTGCGCGCATGAAGCCAATCAATAAATGCGACTACGTCCGTGTTTCGCCACATCCACGCAGGAAACCTTTTGAAGTCGCGCAGGGCCTCCTCCGCGTTGTGGTCGTTTCCAAACCCACGCACATACCGATTGACCCGGTAGGCATCAGGCCAGTCCGCTTCAACGGCAACCGCATTGAAGCCTTTGCTGTCAATCAGTTCTTGTGTGATTCGAGAACGTTCCCGATAGAACTCGTGGGTTCCGTGGGATGCCTCGCCAATCAGCACAATTTTGGCATCCCCAATCATTTCCAGCAGAGGCTCGTAATCTAGACGACTCCCTGTGACGAGTGTGTAATCACTGACTATCCCGCGCGTTATCGCCTTCATTGAATTCATACCTCGAGTCTTATCGCTTTTAACCACCGTGTCCCATTCACCCAAATCTTTTGACCACTGACTGACCAGTCACACGGTTCTCCACGGTGGCATGGTGCAGCAAGAAAGGCGCACAATGAGTAGGCGCCAACACGTCATTTCACATCGACATTCACTTCACAGGGAGGTCCTCCATGACTCAAGTTCGGTTTCGAGATCGGGTGCACGCAGGGCAAGAACTCGCAAAAAGCCTCGAAGTCCATCGAGATCGGCAGCCCCTAATTTTGGGTCTCCCGCGTGGCGGGGTTCCGATCGCTCGGGAAATTGCTCACTCGCTCGGCACGGACTTTGATGTACTCGTTGTTCGAAAACTGGGTATACCTTGGCAACCCGAGTATGCATTCGGAGCAATCGGCGAAGGCGACATATCAATCATTGATAGAGAAGTCTGTGCTTCCGCAGGTTTGGCCGACTCCGATGTTGAAGCGGCCATAAAGCGGGAAAACACAGAGTTGGATCGTCGCGTTGCACTTTTTCGGGGAGGTCAACCCATGGCTGATGTTAGGCAACGTGAAGTGATTGTGGTGGATGATGGAATCGCCACTGGCTCCACCATGCTGGCCGCGATCGCAGTGCTGAGAAAACTTGGTGCACGCAGGATTGTTGTTGCTTCACCTGTAGCTTCCATTCAAGCTGCTGAAACCATTGCACGTCAAGTGGATGAATTGATTTGTTTGGACACCCCTGAGGACTTTCGTGCCGTCGGTCTCTACTACGACAATTTCGAACAAGAAACCGATGAACATGTTCGTGCGTTGCTGACGGGATACGGAGCACTTCAAGTGAGCATCCCGACCAAGGACTCCTCCCGTCAGGAAATTGTTCTTCACGGTTCACTGACGGTGCCCCCTCATGCCCGTGGCATTGTGGTTTTTGCCCATGGCAGCGGAAGTAGTCGCTTTAGTTCACGCAATGTCCATGTTGCTCAAGTTTTGCAACGGGCCGGGTTGGGAACCCTGCTCTTTGATCTTCTCACCGAATCGGAAGCGGTTGACCGTGGGAACGTCTTTGACATAGACCTACTAGCGACCCGCCTAGAGTGCGCCATTGATTACCTGAAGGCTCACGCGCAATGGGCTTCCTTGCCCATAGGACTTTTTGGTGCCAGCACGGGAGCGGGCGCTGCTCTTGTTGCCGCGGCGCGAAGACCGGATCAGGTCAATGCTGTGGTGTCTCGAGGTGGTCGCCCTGACCTTGCCGGCACCTCACTGCCACTCGTTTCGGCACCCACACTGTTAGTCGTTGGCAGCCTCGACGACGTGGTTATTGGTCTCAACGAACTGGCCATGACCCGATTGCATTGCCCACATGAACTGCGAATTGTGCCTGGGGCCACTCACCTTTTTGAGGAGGAGGGCACTCTTGATCAAGCTGCTGACATGGCAAGCGCATGGTTCTTGGATCACCTACCGGTTCACATTGTTGTCTAGTTGAGTCACGGCATGCGTGCTATTCAGGTCGTTGCCTGAACAAACAGCCCCAAAAATCATATTTCCTGATTCGTGGGCAACATAACCAGATCTCGGATCGTGATGTGACGGGGCGCACCGAGCATGTACATGACTGCATCGGCTACATCCGCGGAGCGCATACCTTTGCCTGCGGCAACTTCCTGCTCAATGCTCGAATCACCCTCTGACACTCCCCACAGTTCATTCAACACGATTCCCGGTGCGATCGCGCCAAGGCGCACACCAGTGCCAACGAGCTGTTGGCGTGTCCCATGCACAAAAGCCTGCACCGCATGTTTTGTTGCAGAGTAAATTGGTTCCCAAGAAATGACCTGATGGCCAGAAACGGAACTTGTAACAATAATGTCACCGATTCCTTGACTGATAAAGTGTGGAATCGCAGCATGAACGGAGTGCATAACTCCAAGAACATTGGTGCGCCCAATTGAATCAACCACGGATGCATCCACTTCCCATCCCTTATCAGGCAAGTAAAGGCCAGCATTCGCGAGTAACACATCTAGGCGCCCGTATTTCATGAGAGCCCTGTCAATTGCCGCCCGAGAAGTCTCTGGGTCTGCGATATCGCCTGCAACCAGTTCAGGCTCCTGACTAAATTGATCAGCGACGGCTTCCAGTCTGGACATCTGACGCCCTATGAGTACAAGTCGCATCCCGGCTGCGTCGAAGGCAGTTGCGCATGCAAGTCCAATGCCAGAACTTGCACCTGTCACTATTGCGACACGAGTTTTCTTGGTCATGTTTGCTCCTTTATCCAGGGTGCCACTATTGAATGTTTAACACATTTCGGCGATGTGCTTCATCGGGACGTTGATCAATTCGATCTACTTGCATGCTTGGAAGAAAAGCAGGCCCGCCTGCGGCGAGTGTTCCGTGCAAGATTCGAGCATTCTTCACAACCATTTCGGTGAGCGCCATCGCGCTCTCAGGTGATTCCGCCAATACAAACAACCCATGGTTTGCCAAGTAAATAACTTTCGGAGTGGATCCCTCTTGTTCTACGAAAGCCCGCACCCCATCTCTCACCGCCCTGGCTAAAGGCACACCAGGATCCGTATAAGGAATGAGTAACTGTTGACGCCCCAGCATCACTATGGCGTCTGGGAATAGTGCGCCCTGCACAAGTATTTGGGGGTTCACGGAGCATGTAAGCATGTTGACGACGGTTGGGTGGGTGTGCGCAATGACGTGGGCGGCAGTGATGTCGTAGAGAACGGCATGCAGGATCGCTTCCACCGATGGAGTCTTGTCCGCTTGAGATAAAAGTGCCTCTCGATATGTGGACCTGATGACCTCGTCACTAGGTGCGCCTTCAAGCAGCGTGAGGATTGTTGGAATGTTTACATCAACCAAGTCGTCTTGACACATTGTCAACAACGCAGAGCCACTCGCTTTGATCGCCATTGTGTGCTCACCCACGCGCATCGACACATTTCCCTCAGCGCTAAGAACTAAGTCTCTGTGTGGTTCTCCCAGAGCGCGACAAAGAGTTAGTAGTTCAACTCGTTGGGTCATGCTGGTTTCCCTTCTCAAGATTATTGGCCACCGTGCGGGCCTGTTTCATGGTGCCGAATAAGCCGGAGCTAACTGCTTGACTGCAGATATTGCCAATACTTGTTGCCTCTTGATGGCTCACTGTGATGGGTAAACCTGTTGCCCGTTCAGTGAGGGTGACGAGTTGTTCAATTCGAGAACCTCCACCAATCATGATCACCCTATTGAGATCTCTACCGGTAATTTCCTGAGCTTTTGAAATCGTTTCGGCGAATGAGTACGCCAAACTTTCAAGTATGAGTCTGACCATCTGTGGGCGGGTTAATTCCGCATGGCCGTGAGTGCGTTGATACATGGCAAGAATCCGCGCGGGCATGTCTCCAGCCCCAATCAGGTCTTGGGCACCACAGTCAATCGTTCCCGCTATCTGCCCTGACTCGGCTTCCGAGGCTACACATAATTGACCGCGTAGATCCGCGAGGCTTGAACTGTCTACCCCGCTCTCCTTCGCCCAGTCACGCAAGCACTCCTCTAATAGCCACGTTCCACTGAGGTTGCGCACCAGCAACGCAGATCCGTCCGCTGCAACCTCATTTGAAAAACCATTGCGCTCAGCCTCACCCGTAAGTACTGGTACGTCATTCAAGCAGCCAACCAGCGCCCAAGTTCCACACGAAATAACTGCTGCTTGCGATGCAATATCGGTGACTGCAGCGAATGCACTCGCCGTATCGTGCGCCGGTGCACGGTAGACGGGAATAGCATGTTTCGCGCCGATGCGCTGGTTCACATGATTAAGCGTGTATCCAGCCAGAGATCCCGTCTCAACAATGTTGGGCATCACATTGAGAGGGATGCCCCAACGTGCCATGAAGTCCCACGTCCAATCGCCACTTGCCCAGTCGAGCAGTCCAGTCGTTGACGCGATTGTTCGTTCAGCGCCATGAACACCCGTGAGCCAGGCAGTCCACAAATCGGGGGTCAGGAGCGCGGTTACACCCTCTCTCAATAGTCCAGACTGCGCATCGCGGATCAGTTGAAAACAAGTATTGATTGCTAGTTGCGCAACTCCGGTGCCTGCATACGCCTCGGATGCCGGCACGGCTTTGCCGGCCAGGGGAACAAAGGATTCATCTGCGCCTCGGTAGTGTCGAACAGGAGCAAGGAGTGCAGTGGCGCTGTCCACGAGTCCGTAGTCAACACCCCAGGAGTCGACAGCAATTCCATTCAGTTCTGATTCGCGTTCATGCGCCTGTCGAAGTGCCAGAGCGAGCCCCCGCAGCGTTTCTTCGAAGAGGAATTCAACGTCCCAGCACAACACTCCATCAACAGTGATGGGTGTGTTCGCAAACCGATGAACCTCGTCAAGAGTGAAGCCCTCAGGCCCAAATGTCCCGACGAGTACGCGCCCGCTTGCGGCACCGAGGTCTATCGCGGCAAAACTTTTCCCGGTCATATTGCTGTGTAGCCACCATCAATCACAATTGATTGGCCTGTGAGGTAGGCAGATTCTGATGAGGCGAGGTAGGTGACCGCACCGACGAGATCTGATGGCTCACCCATGCGCTGCATTGGGATCATGGCTGTCCACTGCGCCGCAAGATCAGGATTAGCGTCCATGAATTGTGCGGTCATATCAGAAAGCGTGTAGCCCGGTTCCAAGGCATTGACTCGAATCCCAGAGGGCGCCCATTCCACCGCGAGTGACTTTGCCAGCATGCTCACTGCGGCTTTTGACGAGTTGTATGAAGCCTGAAACTGCGGGACATTGACGATCCGACCGGACATGGATGAGATAAAAATGATGGAGCCTGGCCGATTTTCTTGTAACAGTCTTCGAGAGAAGGATTGTGCGGCAAAAAACGTACCATTGAGGTTAATATCAAGGACTCGCTGCCAATCCTCAGGTGTGACCTCTGTGCTCTCACCCCACATTGTGATTCCCGCAGAAGTGATCAGGATGTCGGCGGTACCCAACTGCTGTTGAAGCGCATCAACTGCAGACTCAACCGCCGCCGCGTTCCGGACGTCTGCGACAACACCGGCGGTTGCTACCCCCGTGTCCCGAGCGAGTACCTCCGCTGTCTCAGAAATGTCAGGCAATATATCCAGCAAGCCGATGGACGCGCCACACTCTGCAAGCGCACGCGCCATGGCAAGGCCGAGGCCACGTCCTCCCCCCGTCACGATTGCTGTTGATCCATTCAGAACTGGCATTATTTTCTCATTTCCCTTGGTGGACTCGGGGCAAATTTATCGGGGTATAGGCAATTTTTCATTGCAATTCAACAACATCTCGATATGGATCCAGCCGATTATCGTTCACTTCTAGTTCAGTAACGATCACGTCAATTTGGGATAATCCAATTGAGCGCACCGCTGAGCGCTGTGAGAGTTTGGTGGAATCTATTGCAAGTATCACTCGACTGGATGCCTGGGCAAGCGAGAACTTCATTCCAGCTTCTTCGATCGTTGGCTCCATCGTTCCTGCATCAGGATCCAGTGCGTTAGTGGACAAGACGCAGCAGGAAAGAGTGAAACCTTCGATCGCCTTTTGCGCCACAAGACCAACTAGGCTTCCGGTGCGCGGATCGAGTTCACCACCGGACAAAATCGTTTGCCTGTTGGCACCATGTTGTAGGGCCTGAAATGTATGTATGCCATAGGTCACAACGAGCGGCGGCGAGATTTCCGGCATGTCCTCGGCCAAGCAGTACACCGTGCTCGAGGCATCGAACCCGACCGAATCATGTTCCACAATCAGTGACTTCAATTTTTCAGCGATGTTGCGCTTTGCGGTGAGAGCGCGAGATTGACGTACTGTGAATTCTTCTGTCCCTACATATACGGCTCCGCCACGAACAAGGCGTGCCCTTCCTGATTTTTCCAAGGTTTTCAGGGCGCGCCGAATGGTCATGGGGTGGACACCGAATCGCTCCGCGGCTTCCTCGATCTGCACTCGACTCTCTTGGCGCAGTGTTGACAGGAGTTGTTCTTGGCGCTCCTCCGCGGCAAGTGAACCTTCGATGGCCATCAGACTCCTCATTGCTCCAAATGTTAAACTTTGATAATCTAACATTATATTACAAATCTATTGTTTGGGGAGTCTTGATGACGCCGTCTCCGGTTTCCGACCTACTAGCCCGATCACATCGACTCGGCTCTGATCCGCGCACTACCAATTACGCGGGTGGCAACACCTCAGCCAAGGGCACGGTCAATGATCCTGCTACCGGCGAGCCAGTTGAGGTCATGTGGATCAAAGGTTCAGGTGGGGACCTCGGCACGCTCACTGAATCAGGGTTATCGGTTTTACGCATCGATCGGTTGCGCGGACTGACCTCCGTATTCCCGGGTGAGGACCATGACGACGAAATGGTGGCACATTTCAGTTACTGCCTCCATGGCTCTGGAGGTTCGGCCCCATCTATCGATACCGCCATGCATGGCTTAGTTGAGCTCGCACACGTTGATCACCTGCACCCCGATTCAGGTATTGCGCTGGCGACTGCCGCCAATGGGCGGGACCTCACCCGCCAATGCTTTGGGGATTCGGTCGTGTGGGTGCCCTGGCGCCGACCGGGTTTCACCCTCGGTCTCGACATTGCACAAATACAACGTGAGAATCCGCAGGCAATTGGCTGCATTTTGATGGGCCATGGGATCACCGCGTGGGGCAACACCTCGCAGGAGTGCGAACAAAATTCCAATCACATCATTCGCGCCGCAGAGGAGTTCATTCAAGAGCATGGCCGCGCAAACCCATTCGGTGATCTCGTTTCAGGATACGAACCACTCCCTGAAGACCAACGAACTGCACTTGCCGCCCAATTGGCACCGGCACTTCGCGGCATGGCATCGCGCGACCGACGCATGATCGGACATTTCAATGACAGTCACGTTGTCCTTGATTTCCTTTCACGGGAGCGACACCCTGACCTCGCCATGCTTGGCACTTCATGCCCGGATCATTTTTTGCGCACAAAAATTCGCCCGATGGTCCTAGATCTGCCTCCCACTACTCCCATTAACCAACTCCTTGAGCGACTCCATGAATTACACGAGCAGTATCGGGATGAATACACGGCCTACTACAAGCGGTGGGCAACCCCTGATAGTCCAGCAATGCGCGGTGCTGATCCCGCAATCATCTTGGTCCCTGGTATTGGAATGTTCTCATTCGGAGCGAATAAACAAACGGCCCGAATAGCTGGCGAGTTCTACATCAATGCCATTAATGTCATGCGCGGCGCCGAGGCATTATCCGTCTACACGCCAATCCCCGAGCAAGAGAAATTTCGGATTGAGTATTGGGGACTCGAAGAAGCAAAGTTGCAACGCTTGCCTGCCCCTAAAAAGCATGCCGGCCGAATCGCTCTAGTGACCGGGGGTGGCAGTGGAATTGGCAAAGCCACCGCTGAGGCATTAGTGCGACACGGAGCCGTTGTTGTCATCGCCGACCGAAATTACTCTGCAGCCAGCTCCCTAGCTGAACAACTTGGAGGTTCAGATTATGCCATCGCGGTGGACGTCGATGTCACTCATGAGCGCGCGATTCACCAGATGATCGAGTCCGCTGCTCTGGCATTCGGTGGTATTGACCTGGTGGTGAATAACGCGGGCCTCTCACTCAGCAGGCCGTTGCTCGATACGACTTCTGAGGATTGGGATGTACAGCATGATGTTATGGCGCGCGGATCCTTTCTCGTATCCCGTGAAAGCGCGCGCATCATGATCACCCAAGGTTTGGGTGGGGACATTATTTATATTGCCAGCAAGAACTCGGTCTTCGCAGGACCAGCGAACATCGCCTACAGTGCCGCTAAAGCGAATCAGTCTCATCAAGTTCGCCTCCTCGCCGTTGAACTGGGAGAGTTCGGTATCCGTGTCAATGGCATAGCACCAGATGGAGTTGTGCAAGGCTCTGGAATCTTTGCCGGCGGTTGGGGAGCCAATCGGGCCGCCGTGTACGGCGTGGCCGAGGAAGATCTTGGCGCCTACTACGCCCAGCGCACGATCTTGAAACGTGAAGTCACTCCTACGAATGTTGCGGCCGCGGTGGTGGCACTTGCTTCTGAGGATTTCTCCCGGACCACGGGTCTGATCGTCCCCGTCGATTCAGGTGTTGCAGCCGCATTCCAACGCTACTCAAGCGACGCATAATTCGTGCTCAATGTTCAGTACGGACGCAAACGAACCATGGATCGATCCAATTGATCAATGCTGTTCACGCCTAATAATTGCATGGTGGTCCTAATCTCTTTGGCCAAAATATCGAGAACACGCTGCACGCCATCCTGACCTCCCGCCATGAGTCCAAACAGATATGCGCGCCCGACCAGCGTTCCCGTCGCGCCAAACGCGAGAGCGGCAACGATATCGCTCCCCCGCATGATGCCTCCGTCGACATAAACCTCGGTGTGATCGCCCACAGCGTCCACCACACTAGGAAGAAGCTCCAACGGAACATTGCCATTATCAATCTGTCTCCCACCATGATTGCTGAGCACTATTGCCTGAACGCCAAGGTTGGCAAGAATTTGAGCATCGGCCAAGGACTGAACACCTTTAACCATGACAGGGCCCTTCCAGTTTTCCCTGATCCAAGTAATGTCTTCAACCGTTACGCCCGGATCAAAAACTCGAGTCAACAGATCACCAACAGTTCCACCCGTCGAGTCCAAAGAAGCGAAACTCAATGGTTCAGTTGTCAGAACATTCGCCCACCAACGTGGATGGCGGGACATGTCCAAAATTGTGCCCAGTGTCAATTGGGGTGGGATGGTTAAGCCATTGCGAACCTCACGCCAACGGATACCTCCCACTGCCGTATCCACGGTGAGAATTAAAGAGTCATAACCGTTCTCACGCGCCCTGCGCATCAGATCTTCAGCCTGCGTTCTATCCCGCGAGACATACAACTGAAACCACCTACGAACATTTGGCACCGCAGTCGCAAGACCTTCAATACTCGTGGTCCCCAATGTTGAAAGTCCATATGCAATACCCGCTTTTTGAGCCACGGAAGCCACGGCTGGCTCACCAACGTGATGCATCATGCGCGTGAAGCCCGTCGGCGCAAAAGCGAATGGCAATGAATTCATTTGCCCGAGAAAGGACCGTGACACATCAACGTCAGCAACATTGCGCATTACCCGCGGGGTGAACTCCACTCGACGGTAGACATCGCGGCTGCGATCCAGCGTGGACTCCGACATTGAGCCACCATCTGTGTAGTCGAAGACTGCTTTCGGAGTCGCTTTCCGTGCCAGTTCGCGAATATCACTGATGCTCGCGCATCGATCCAACTTCCGCTGGAGCCGCGACTTGCTGTGATCCCCTGTTCCTATTAACGGGAGCACCTCGGAGGGCCTAGGCAGGCGCCTTGTCACCACGCGATGGATCCTTCCGCTAATTCTTACTACTTGATCACATCTTATAGATCAGTTTCTAGTCACATATTCACACTTGAGTTACACGATCTGGCGAGTCAGTGTCTCGTCAGTGGCTAACATGGCGACCCCACGCATTCAAATCCACTGTTGAGACAAAGAGGGGTTCAAACGCAATGTCAAACAATTCACGTTCCCAAATTCCCTGGCCTATTCGTCTCATCCAAGTACTGGGGGGCGTTGGCATTGTCTTTTGGATCATCATGATTGTCCGTGCGCTGATGGATGATGCTTCATCCGCTGTGGGAGTTGTCATAGTCGGACTTGTACTCGGAAGTGCACATCTAGTGATGTCAGTTGGCGCATCCCGTCGATCGCGCGTTGTCTATTACGCCATCGCTTTCATCCTTGTGGGTGACAGCGCATTAGCCATTTGGGTGGATCCCCAGGCTTTTGCGCTGGTCCTTTTCACATTGGTACTCGCCGGGCTTGGGTCTATGGGTGCCTCGAGGAGTTGGCTTCGTACCCCGTAATTGGAACAGAGGCTAATAATCATTCAACTGGTGGCTCAAAAACACTGGCTGGTCCTGTTGCAATAACGCGGACGTGCTCACCTGGAGCGACAACGGATTCACCAGGAACGCGAACCGTAATTGACTCTCCGTCTGCGAGTGTGACATGAACCAGGCTGTCATGCCCGTGATAAGTGATTGCCTTCACCGAACCCAGCCCACCCCCCGTGTTCACGCTACCAACTGCGTGGGGGTCAACGATCACTAGTTGTTCTGGTCGAAGTACGGCGATAACTGATCTGGCACTAGCGGGAATCTCCCCTCTCACTCGGATCGGTCCCAACGAGGTGTCTACAGTTTCGCCGCCGTTGTAAACAGCGCGAAGTTCAACAGAGTCACCAACAAAACGAGCGGTTTCAATATCGGTTGGTTCTTGGTACAACGTTGAAGGTTTTGACATCTGAACAAGTTGCCCATTGCGCATGAATGCAACCTTGTCAGCGATAGAAAGTGCTTCTTCTTGATCGTGGGTGACCATGATGGTCGTTGTGCCCAGTGTGGTGAGTAGCTCGCGAACTTCGGTTCGGAGTGTCGCGCGAAGGCCTGCATCGAGAGCCGAAAAAGGTTCATCGAGAAGTAGCACTTCGGGTCGCGGAGCGAGCGCACGGGCCAGCGCCACACGCTGCTGTTGACCGCCTGAAAGTTCTTGTGGCCGCGCGTCCGCGAAGTCACTCATGCTGACCATTGCGAGAACCTCGGCGACACGTTCTGCACTCGCATCGGATTTTTGCAAACCAAACGCCACATTGCCTCGCACATTTAGGTGAGGGAATAGTGCGCCTTCCTGAGGAACAATTCCTACACGTCGCTTTTCAGGTGGAACCCAAATGCCGGGTCCTGACATCTGGCGATCACCAAATGCGACGGTGCCACGCGTCGGTGTGAGGAATCCCGCCAGAACTCGCAGCAGGGTGGTTTTGCCGGATCCGCTGGATCCAAGGACAGCAACCAACTGACCCGAGTTCACCATAAGATCAAGGTCGTTAAGCACGGGAGGACCGCCGTAACCCGCACTCAGTGCTTCGACTCGAACGCTTGTCACAGGCTCACCGTATCGAGTCGGGGGGTTGGATCTTGATTCTTTGTCTCATCTCTTGACATTGCCATCGACAACACAAAAGATGGAATCGCGGCGAGAGCGATTAATGCCAGCGCATAAGGCGCCGCAGCACCATATGCAGCGATTTCGGTCCGACTCCATAACTCGGTTGCGAGTGTGTCGAACCCAGTGGGCCGCAGCATCAGGGTGGCCGGGAGTTCTTTCATGGCAGTGAGAAGCACGAGCAAGCCACCCGCTGCGATTCCGGGCCAGGAAAGCCGGAGCGTCGTCTGACTCCAGGCGGTGAACGGATTTCTACCAAGGGTCCTCGCAGTTTGCTCCAAAATCGGTGGGACAGCTGCAACGGATGTGCGTGTTGCACCGATTGACTTTGGCAGAAAAAGAACGGCATAAGCAAATGCAAGGGTGAAAAGGGTTTGGTAAAGAACGGGAACGGTATTGATGGTGAGGAACACGAGCGAGAGACCTATGACAACACCAGGCAGTGCGTGTCCTGCAAATGCAACACTCTCGGTGCCAGTGCTCCATTTGGATCGGTATCGAGCGGTGAGTAATCCAATGGGCAATGCCAGTGCGACTGCAATAACTGCTCCAGCCGCAGCAGCACCGGCTGAACTCAATGTAGCTTGTGCAAGTTCCGCGACATCAAGCGATCGACGACTGCCTTCAACAAGGCGCATGAACAATGAAGTGACCGGCACAATAATCGCAATCACGATTACTACGGCGACAAATCCCCAGCTCAGCAAACGTGCACGAGCGGTGAGTTGGGTTAAGACTGCAATGCGTTGTGTTCCCGATGCGCTTCGATACTGCAGTGACTTTCCGCGTACTTTGCGCTCCGCGAACACCAAGATCAGGGCCAAGAGCACAAGAATGCTGGCTAACACTGCGGCTGACGTCCGATCAAAACTTGCTCGGTATGAAGCAAAGATCACGCGGGTGAATGCGTCAACTCGGAAAAGAGAGACTGCGCCAAAATCTGACAACACATAAAGTGCAACGAGTAATGATCCTGCGGCCGCCGCAGGAATCGCTTGAGGGAGTGTGGTCGTTTTGAAGGCTTCGAATGGGGACTTACCAAGTGATCGTGCGACTTCTTCGATCGCAGGATCAGCCGCTCGAAGTGCAGCCGCGACGGGAAGAAGAACATATGGGTAGGAGACAGCGACAAGAATGAAAGCAGCAGCCCAAAAACCTGACATGGCGGGAAACTGAGCAATCCAGGCGTAGGCGGCAACATATGAGGGAATAGCAAGTGGGAGAGCCAATGCGGTCAGCCACCACCTTCGACCAGGCAAGTTTGTCCGAGTCAAAAGTGCTGCGGCGGGAATTGCAATGATCAAACAGCCTGACACCACCACGACCATGAGTCCCACGCTTGTCACTGTCGTTTCCAACGTGCGGGCACGAAAGAGACTCGCCAGGATTTTATCTGGACCGGCGGAAACGACACGGACAATCAAATACGCCAATGGAATGAACGCCAGCAATGCAGAAACCACCGCGGCAGCAATAAGCGGCCGCGGTGGTCGAATTCCACTTCTTTTGGTCACAACAGTCCGACATCCTCCAGCATGACCAATGTTCCGGGCAGATCAGCGAGCTCGGCCAGTTCGATGTCCGGTCCGCGCAGGGTGTTCAGTGCGGGAAGGCCATCTGCGGCAGCAATGCCTTCAATTACAGGATACTCAAAAGTGTTCTCGACAAAGTACTGCTGGGCTTTAGGCGTGAGTAACCACTCCACAAATGTCTGAGCATTCTTGCTGTTCTCTGCGGAGGCGGTGATACCGACTCCAGCCACGTTTACCAGTGAACCCGGATCAGTAGGTGCCGTAAATGCGATTTGTGCGCGCATGGAGTCAGCACCAACCTCTACTGCCTTTTCATACCAGTAGTAGTGATTGATTAACCCCAATTGCACCTGGCCAGCATCAACTGCATCGAGAATAAGTCCGTTCTTTTCAAACTTTTGCACATCATTGGCAACGAGGCCTTCCAACCAGGCACGTGCAGCGTCATCGCCATCGGTAACGCGCAAGGCTGTCACAAAAGATTGGAAGCTGGCGTTTGTAGGTGCAATCGCTACTTGGCCCTTCCATTTGGGGTCAGTCAATTCAAAGATTGAAGTGGGGACTTGATCCGCAGGGACCTGGTCTTGGTTGTATGCGATCACGCGGGCGCGACCACTGACACCCACCCACGTT
>JALRGY010000032.1 GCA_023253325.1 Candidatus Nanopelagicales bacterium
AAGTGCGGCTCGCACAAACTTTGACAAGCGGCGACGAGCCCACTTCCATGAACTCGATGCTGATCGCAAGATAGCCCTTGAACGCAAACGAGAGCTCATCGCGTCGGCACAGGCTGCTGTCTCAACAACAGACCCCAAAGCTGGCATCAAGAAGTTCAAAGACCTCATGGCTGAGTGGAAAAAGGCTCCGCGAGGTTCACGCCAAGACGAGGACAAGCTCTGGAAACGATTTAAGAGCGCACAGGACGAATTCTTCAATAGCCTCAAAGAGAAGGAGGCCGCTGAGGACGAAAAACTCAAGGACAATGTCCCCGCAAAGGAAGCATTGGCAGTTCAGGCAGAGAGCCTTCTCCCCCTCGAAGGAAAGGACCTCAAAGCACTCAAGTACCAGTTGCGTGAGATCCAAGACGCCTGGGAGAAAGCAGGGGAACTTCCCAAGTCTGACCGCGGCAGACTCGATGGTCGCCTCAAGAAGGTGGAAGATGCCATTCGCAAGGAAGATGAAAAAGCATGGACCAAGTCCAACCCCGAGACAGTGGCGCGGGCAGCGGAGACAGCCAATGCATTTTCGGATGGCCTGTCGCGGTATGAAAGTGACCTTGCCAAAGCCCGCGAACGAGGCGATGCTAAAAAGGTCGCTGAAATCGAAGCATCCATTGCAAGCCTCAAGATTTTGCTTGGCGCCGTGGAAGAGACCCAAGCAAACCTTTAGCCTGGGGTTCGCCGTTTCACTGAGCTAGACCCGGTAAGCGTCGAATACACCCTCCACGTTACGAACTGCCTTCAAGACTGAGCCCAGATGTTTTGGGTCTGCCATTTCGAAGGTAAATCGTGATGTGGCAATTCTGTCTCGAGTCGTGGCAACGGAGGCATGCAAGATATTCACATGTGTGTCAGACAAAGCCTTTGTGACATCAGCCAGAAGCCGCGAACGGTCAAGTGCCTCGACCGCTATGTTCACCAGGAACACGGACTGCGGTGTGGGAGCCCATTCAACCTCAACAATCCGTTCAGGCTGCTCTTGAAGTGATGCCACGTTAACGCAGTCCCCCCGGTGAACAGATACGCCTGAACCACGAGTCACAAATCCAAAAATGGTGTCACCCGGCACAGGCGTGCAGCATCGAGCCAATTTGACCCAGACATCATCAGTTCCCTTGACGATTACTCCAACGTCATGGGTTCTCGAACGCGTTTGAGTTCCGAAGTTGGGAAGCACAGTTTCAGCTGTGTCATCAGCGGCGCCATCGACTCCCCCTGAAGCGTCGACCAATCGACTAACAATTGTCTGTGCAGAGATGCGGCCCTCACCCACAGATGCATAGAGTGCAGAAATATCTGCTTGATGCAAATCCGCTGCGATTGTGTTCAATGCAGCATTCGTCATGATCCTTTGCAGTGGAAGTCCGTGTTTGCGCACGGCCCGCACGATTTGATCCTTGCCTGTGTCGATAGCTTCTTCTCTGCGCTCTTTTGAGAACCATGCCTTAATTTTGCTTCTCGCCCGGGCAGAGGCTACAAAATTGAGCCAATCTCTACTGGGGCCTGCTCCTTCGGATTTGGTTGTGAATATCTCGACAACATCGCCGTTGGACAATTGCGATTCAAGGGGAACCAGTTTTCCGTTTACTCGGGCACCCACGCATCGGTGCCCGACGTCCGTATGCACGGAGTATGCAAAATCCACTGGAGTCGAACTCGCAGGAAGTGAAACAACATCACCCTTGGGCGTGAATATATAGACCTCCGCGGATCCCAGGTCATAACGGAGTGAATCAAGGAATTCACTGGGATCGGAAGTTTCTCTTTGCCAGTCAACTAACTGCCTGAGCCAAGCAAAATCATCCAGTTTGATGTCTGTTCCCTGTTTGTAACGCCAATGCGCAGCCACACCATATTCGGCCGCTCGATGCATTTCATTGGTTCGAATTTGAACCTCGACCGGTTTTCCATCCGGTCCAATTACTGTCGTGTGAAGGGACTGATACATATTAAACTTGGGCATCGCGATGAAATCCTTGAAACGCCCCGGCACCGGACTCCACTCGGAGTGAATGGTCCCCAGTGCGGCATAGCAGTCACGAATACTGTCTACGAGAATGCGGACCCCAATTAAGTCATAGATGTCAGTAAAGTCTCGGCCGCGCACAATCATTTTTTGGTAAATCGAGTAATAATGCTTTGGTCGTCCAGTGACCTGTGCTTTTATTTTGCTCTTGCGTAGGTCCTCTTTTAATTGCTCGAGAATCACATTCAGATTTTTCTCACGCGAAGGCGCTCGTTCCTCCACCAACCTGTCGATTTCTTCGAACATCTTGGGATGAAGAGTGCCGAAAGCCAGATCCTCGAGTTCCCATTTAATTGCGTTCATGCCAAGTCGATGTGCCAGAGGGGCATATATTTCTAAGGTCTCGCGTGCTTTTTTTCCCTGCTTCTCACTCGGCAAATATCGCAGGGTTCGCATATTGTGGAGGCGGTCCGCCAGCTTTATCACCAGCACTCGAATGTCCCTTGCCATTGCGACTACCATTTTGCGGACCGTTTCGGCGGCGGTCGCATCGCCATACGTCACCTGGTCGAGTTTGGTGACTCCATCGACCAACAGGGCAATTTCATCGCCGAAGTCTTCGCGGAGAGCATCGAGTGAATACCCACAATCCTCCACGGTGTCGTGGAGTAGCGCAGCAGCCAAAGTTGAGGACGTCATGCCTAGGTCTGCCAATATCTCGGCGACGGCGACGGGATGGGTGATGTACGTTTCACCGGAACGGCGAGTTTGATCCTTGTGCAGATATCGGGCCATTTCATAGGCCCGTTCAACGACTTTAGTGTCCGATTTCGGATGATACTTTCGAAGCGTCCGCAGAAGCGGATCTATCTCGGAGGTGCCTGTGCGCGTTCCGAACCGGGCAAGTCGCGATCGCAATCCAGATTCGGACGACCCTTGAGCCCCTTCCGGGAGCGCGACAACATCTTCAGACATTGCGCCTCCTCCCAGTCGAAGCGTTGAGCAGACTCCATTGTGATCAACTCTTTGTATTGTACTTTGTACTATTTCTTCTTTCGCTTCGATCGTGACACCCGTTTGGGCTGCGACCTTTCCCCTGCCTCAACAGCCCGCGATAGTGATTCACTGAAAACAACATCTGCCCCCTCGCCGGAGTCGGTGGCGGACTTCTTGGCAATCTGGGTGCGACGCGCACGAACCCTCGTGGCAAGTGCCTTCATCTCAGGAGTGGCCGATTTCAACTGAGCCAAAACAGGTGTTGCCACAAAGATCGAGGAATAGGTACCGGCAGCCATACCGATGGCAAGGGCTACCGCAAGGTCGAGCAACGTTCCCGCTCCGAGAATCAATGCCCCCACCACAATGATTGACAGTACTGGCAGCAACGCAACAACGGAGGTATTAATGGAACGAACCAGAGTCTGATTGACTGCAAGGTTCGCGGCATCGTCGTAGGTGAGAATTGATTGACCCGTTATTCCTCTAGTGTTCTCTTTGACTTTGTCGAAGACCACCACGGTGTCATAGAGCGAATAACCCAAGATTGTTAAGACACCAATAACGGTTGCAGGAGTGACTTCGAGACCTATAAGCGCATAAATGCCAATTGTGATGATGAGGTCGTGAGCTAGTGCCACTAATGCTGCAACTGCCATGCGCCATTCAAAATAAATGGTCAGGAACAACGTCACGAGCAAGATGAATACGCCCAGACCTTGGAGTGCTTTCTTCGAGATCTCTGCACCCCAGGTTGGTCCCACAACTTGGTATTTGATGTCGTCCTTGGCGATACCGCAGGCTTCGGCCAGTGAACCCGCCAAAATGGATGATTCATCAGGTGTCAAGGTCTCCGTTTGAACTCGAACTGTGCCCGAACCCGTTACGGTCACAATTGATTGACCGCCAGACTCAGATTCGGCAACGTCCCGTGCAGATTCAACGGTGCATGTTGCGTTAGGGAGAGAGAAGTCAGCGCCGCCTTTGAACTCAATGCCAAGGTTAAGGCCGCGGAACACCAGAGTTCCAATACTGACGAGCAAAATGATCGCACTGATCGCGTACCACGTCTTCCTGCGGCCGACGAAATCAAAGGAGATTTCGCCGCGGTACATGCGCTGCCCAAGTGAACCTAACTTGCTCATGCTGATCCTTCCCTCCGCTTGCGCCTGGACTGTCCAGCCATGGCGTCCGCCAAGCTCACGCCGCCAAGACGTTCAGGATCTAGGCCAGTCCATCGGCTGCCACGCTGCATGAAATTTGATCTTCCTAGAAGGACGACCAATGGGTGGGTGAACCAGAAGGCCACAAGGACGTCAATAACCGTTGTCAGCCCGAGGACAAATGCGAAGCCCCGCACGCTACCAACGGAAAGTAGATACAGGACCGCGGCAGCAAGGATGGATACAAAGTCCGCTGCAAGTAATGTTCTGCGCGCCCTGATCCAACCCGTATCGCAGGCCTGTCGCAGGGATCTTCCATCGCGGATTTCGTCGCGGATACGTTCAAAATAGACAATAAAAGAATCGGCCGTGATACCGATCGCGACGATAGCGCCTGCAATACCCGCCAATGTCAGGGTCAAACCGATTGTCTTGCTCAATACGATGAATACGGCAAACAGCAGGACGCCCGCAACAACCAAACTCAAGCCCGCAACCACCCCAAGGACGCGGTAATAGAAGAGCAAATAAACCATGACCAATAGGAGACCAACGCCACCTGCGATCAGCCCTGCGGAGAGCTGATCCTGACCCACGGTTGGCGAAATGGTCGTGACATCAACGGGCTCGAGGGTCACGGGAAGTGCGCCATACTTCAAAACGTTGGCCAGATCACGTGCTTCTTGGGCCGTGAAGTCACCTTCAATGGATGCCTGACCACCCAAGATTGCTTCATTGAAGCGTGGTGCCGACACCACGACTCCATCAAGAACGATGGCAAAAGCGTTACAAGGCGATGCTCCCGTTCCACACTCTGGCAATGCACTCAGTTCAGTTGATGCAGTGGCAAGCGCTCCGGCACCTTCAGTGTCGAATTCCAGAGAGACAATCCAGCCCACACCACCCTGTGGTAGCTGCGCTTGGGCGTCAGTGACGTTGGTGCCCTTGATGAACGCTGGTTGTAGGGAGTACTTGGCGAATCCATTTTGGTCACATGTCCCAAGCCATTGTTCGGGATTGTCTGGGGTGCCACCCGAGTAATTCGTGGGATTCAAGCAATCCAAAGCGGCAACCTCGATTTGATAATCCTCAGTGTTTTCGGTCGCCTGTACCGGTACAACGACGTCGGTGGGGCTCACTGCACCTTCGATGGGTGCGCCTTCTGCATCAGTCGGCGTCGTTGAGGTAGGACCAAACACGCTCCAAACAGGCCTGAAATCCAGAAGTGCAGTTTGCTGCACCAGTTCGACCACCCGGTCCTGATTCAGTCCCGGGACAGAGACAACAATTGCGGCGTCTGCTCCGGAGCCAGCCGTTGTCACCTCCGATTCAGCGACGCCGAGGCCATCAACACGCTGACGAAGAATCTCCACCGTTTGGGCGAGCTGATCATCGGTGATGACAGCACCCTCGACAACAGGCTTGGGCACGAGGATTACCTGAGTGCCGCCCTGCAAATCCAGTCCAAGGCGAATTGAACTATCCGTGCCCGGGAAGAATGCCCACACACTGAAACCGACTAGAACAACCAAGAGTGCAGACAGCAGGCGCCAGGGCCTGGTCTTTACGGGTGTTGCCACGGATCTCCTCCGTTAAAAATAGTTAGAAAGTTGACATTTCTGGACATGACCCGACGCAGGTGTCCGCTCATGACTGCGAGTGAAATCTACTCGGGCAGTTCACTTTCTTCGGGGACAGGGGGCTCAATCACCTTGGACACAGCAGCAGGCAGGATTCTGACAACCACGCCCGGGCTGATTTCAAGGAGGATGAGGTCATCGCTCGAGCTCACGACGGTGCCAAAGATTCCGGCCGTGGTCATGATTTCGACTCCGGAATCGATTTCCGAGACCATCCGTGCCTGAGCCTTCTGGCGATTTTTTTGGGGCCGAATCAGCAGGAAATAGAAAGCAACTCCCAGTAGTAGGAGCGGGGCCAACCCAACAAGATCCATGTCTTCACATTCCTCACAGTCAACGAGTAGATCAGCCAAGGGTATAGGGCACTATTTTTCTAGAGATCAAGTGTCCCTTGACCATTTCGTACCCGTTCGGGCAAGGGTAAGTCCAGATGGGCCCATGCAGCCGCGGTGGCCACGCGCCCACGCGGAGTTCGAGTTAATAACCCCAAGCGGACAAGAAAAGGCTCGGAAACGGACTCAATCGTTTCAGGTTCCTCAGCCACGGCGACTGCAAGCGTTGAGAGACCAACCGGGCCTCCGTCAAATCTCTTAACGATGGCCTCGAGAACTGAGCGGTCGATTCGGTCTAATCCCAGATCATCGACTTCATAGAGTTCCAGTGCAGCCTGAGCTGCCACTAAATCAACGTCACCATTACCGTGGACCTGAGCCCAGTCCCGAACCCTTCTCAAGAGGCGATTGGCGATTCGAGGAGTGCCTCTGCATCGACTGGCCAACTCTGCCGCGCCCTGCGGTGTAAGCGCTACCCCCAATAAACCAGCGCTGCGAGTGATGATGACACCAAGGTCGGCACTCTCATAAAAGTCAAGATGGGCAGTAAATCCAAATCTATCTCGGAGAGGCGATGGCAAGAGGCCGGCACGGGTGGTTGCACCAACCAGAGTAAACGGCTCAATGTCAATGGGAATTGCCGTGGCACCAGGACCCTTGCCCACAATCACGTCAACTCGGAAGTCTTCCATTGCAAGGTAAAGCATCTCCTCAGCAGCTCTGGCCGTTCGGTGGATTTCGTCAACAAAAAGGACCTCACCCGGCTGCAGGCTGGACAAGACGGCCGCGACATCTCCCGCATGCTGCAACGCTGGACCCGATGTGAGCCGGACGGGAGCACCAAGCTCCGTCGCGATGATGGTCGCCAGCGTTGTCTTGCCCAGTCCTGGAGGGCCACTGAGCAATACGTGGTCTGCTACTCCCCCGCGGCGGTTCGCTGCTTCAAGGACCAGGCCCAACTGCGACTTCACCCGATCTTGCCCGATGAATTCCTGCAGCGTTTTGGGGCGTAGGGCTCCTTCAATTACGGTGTCGTCATCATCGGCACCTGATAACGTTATTGATTCACTCATGAGCGATCCAATGCCCGAAGGGCCTCTTTAAGGATTGCACCGATGTCAGGCTCTTTTGAGCCGATCAACTCTGGTGAAGCTTCCGCGACTCGATCCATTGCGGCATCCGCTTCACGTTGCGTCCAGCCCAGGGATGCTAAACCTGCCCCGACCGAGATGCGCCATGCCTGCGCACCACGCTTGACCTGCACTGAACCGGCACCTGCAAACGGCGCGATTTTGTCCTTGAGCTCCAGGACCATTCGCGATGCTCCCTTTGTGCCAATACCAGAGATTTTTGTTAACGCGGGTAAGTCTGCATTGGCGATGGCCGCAGCAAGTTCAGCGGGCGTCATGGTCGACACCACCCCCAGCGCAATGCGCGGTCCAATCCCGGTAACAGTTTGAACCATGTCAAAGAGCGCCACCTGCTCAGCACTTTCAAAGCCATAAACAGTCCAGGAGTCCTCGCGAATGACGAGTGAGGTGTGAAGCATGACGTGATCGCCGACACGATTAGATAGTGTTGTCACTGGCGGACACATAACGCGAACACCCATGGGCCCAGTGTCTACCACGAGGTGATCCACTCCAGAGTGCCAAACCTGCCCACGAATAAATGAGATCACTGGGCAGCTCGCAGGGCCTGAGCCAACTTGCGCTGCGCAGCACCGCGCCATGCCTGAGTGATTGCGATGGCAAGTGCATCAGCGGCATCGGCCGGTTTTGGCGGCTTGGCCAACTTCGCAATCTTGGTGACCATCATGGTGACCTGTGCCTTCTCAGCACGACCGCTTCCCGTCACCGCCGCTTTGACTTCAGTTGGCGTGTGCATGGCGACAGGTATCCCGCGCTGACCAGCAATGAGTAAACCCACGCCGGCCGCCTGCGCTGTAGCCATGGCGGACCTCACATTGTGTTGGCTAAACACTCTTTCAATTGCGATGAATTCAGGTTGATGAAGTACAACAAGGTGATCTAGTTCCGAGTACAACTCATTGAGTCGCTGAGCGAGTTCCAACTCGGGGCTGGTCGTCACGACCCCAATGTGCAAAACCTCAACAGATTTCCCAGGTGCACCTTCAATGACAGCGACCCCACAGCGCGTCAGGCCCGGGTCAATCCCAAGAACGCGCATCGTGAAAACAACTCCCATTGTCGAGAAAGTCACACACAGGGCTAGGAAAATCAGCCACGTATGCCTGTATCCCTAGAGGGTATCGGGAAGGACTGTCATTGCGTGGAAGCCAGCGCGCAGGTCGTGCATAAATTCTGAATGGTCCTTGATGGCTCGGTCATCGGTACTCACTCCGATAAAGGCATGTCCGTCATAGGTCACCATCGTGATATTGACCGCAGAACCGATTGTTGCCACCAATGGGTAGGCGGCAATCATTCGCGTACCCGCGAGGTAAATCGGGATGGGAGGACCCGGGACATTACTTGTGGTCACATCTGATGCCCGCGCAACCTGCGCGAGCATGGGCACGGGCACGAACCAGCTCACCTCCGCGAGTGGATCTGCCAAGCGCATGGCCGGCTCCCTGCGCCACTCGGAGACAAGTTCATGGGCCTCGCCCATGATTTCTTTGACTCCAAGGCCTGCAACGCGAACGGGGAATCTCGCAATAGCTACCGCATTCGAGGCCTGTGCCGATCGATCACCGGCATCCCCTCTCAGGGAGATCGGGACATTCACCCTTAAAGATTCCGCTGAACTGCCATGCCGATGGTGATATGCCTCAACACCTGTCAATGCAGCGGCCATGAAAGCATCGTTCACACTCATGCCGACGCTCTTTGCAGATCGTCGAATCTGTTCAAACGGAAATTCTAAGGTTCCAAAAGAGTAAGTGGTTCCGCGCTCGGTCAGCAGCGGAGAAAGCGGCCGGTCATAAACGGAAGTCGCTCGGGTCACCGAGCCAATTGTTTCGATGGTTTTGTGCAATGTTTGATTGAAATCAGTTACTGAACCCTTGATGAGCCCAAAACCGACATTGACGGCTCCTCGCACTGCCCCCACCGCACGTCCCAGGTTGTCCTGCGTGTTTGCCACGAATAAGTCCTGCCACGTGACGTCTTGACCAACGGGCGCCGGAGGTGCCTCAGGTTCATCCGGATTGCCGTCGGCCGACAATTCAAACAGGGTTAACGCGATCATTACAGTCGCTTGTCCATCGGCGATCGAATGATGCAACTTGAGCAAGAATGCGCTGTGCCCGTCCGGGAGACCTTCAATCAGAGTTGCTTCCCACAGGGGCCTGTTGTGATCAAAATCGGTCAAGCTGATTCGCCGAGCGTCAGCGAGTAGGTCATCCCACGTGCCACCTTCTGGGAGCCTGTATCGGCGAACGTGGAAGTCCAAATCAAAGTCTGGATCAACGCTTAATCGCGGTGCAGAGAACCCAACCATGCCGTAAAGCGGTCGCATGCGCAGTTCAGGGACAAAGAGAGATAGTCGCTCTAATCGAGAACGAAGGCGAGTCCAGTCTGGGGCGTTTTCCAAGATCGCCATGGCAATGAATGTGGACCGCATGGACGGATCTGAACTTGCAGTGCGGAAAGTTGCGGCATCCCAACCTCGCAGTTGTTTACCGACAGACTCCCCCGGCATTACAGACTCACATTCTCCATGACTTCATCGGAAACATCAAAGTTTGCATAAACATTTTGCACTTCATCGCTGTCTTCCAGTGCCTCCAGCAATCGAAACATTTGCGTTGCGCCGTCAGCATCCAGCGGCACGGTCATGCTGGGCATGAAGGTTGCTTCGGCGGATTCATAATCAATTCCGGCGTCTTGCAATGCCACACGGACAGCAACAACGTCACCTGCCTCAGAGACAATTTCAAAGGACTCACCAAGATCATTCACTTCTTGGGCGCCCGCATCTAGTACCGCCATCAGAATATTGTCCTCGGTGACAGCGCTATTTTCCCCCGCTTTGCTAACAATGACCACGCCTTTGCGTCCAAAAAGGTACGACACACTGCCGGGATCTGCCATGGACCCACCATTTCGTGTCATGGCGACACGGACTTCGGATGCAGCACGATTACGGTTGTCTGTCAAACACTCAACCAGGACAGCAACACCGTTTGGACCGTAGCCTTCATACATGATGGTTTGCCAATCGGCACCACCTGCCTCGGCGCCAGAACCACGCTTTACGGCCCGATCAATGTTGTCAACAGGAACTGAACTCTTTCTGGCCTTCTGGATTGCGTCAAAGAGAGTTGGGTTTCCTGCAATATCTCCACCACCCTGTCGAGCAGCTACTTCGATGTTTTTGATCAACTTGGCAAATAATTTGCCGCGACGGGCATCAATGACTGCCTTCTTATGCTTGGTTGTCGCCCACTTGGAATGGCCACTCATCAGTGCTTCACTGCGCCTTTCTGACTATGTCCACAAAAATCTCATGAACGCGAATATCAGGTGTGAGTTCCGGGTGAAATGATGTCGCCATCAGATTGCCACTTTGAACTGCCACCACTCTACCCGCGTGCTCCCCCGATTCAATAGCGCCAACCACTTCAACATTCTCACCCACTTCAACCACAAATGGTGCCCGAATGAATACTCCCGGAAATGGCTCTGAATCGACCCTCAGGTTTTGGAGCAGCAAGGGGGCTTCAAATGACTCCGTTTGGCGGCCAAATGCGTTCCTTCGCACCAGAACGTCGATACCGCCAATCGTTTCTTGCCCCTCAATGCCGCCCTCGATGCGGTCCGCGAGCATGATCATTCCTGCACATGACCCATACATGGGCATCCCATGGGTACGCAGTTCCTGAATCGGCTCAACGAGGTTGTACATCTGAGCCAACTTGATCATGGTTGTTGATTCCCCACCAGGTATTACGAGCCCCTGCGCCGCATTGATCTGCTCTAGATTCTTGGCAGGAAAGGCATCCGCTCCAGCCGCCTTCAAGGCGTTCACGTGCTCACGCACGCCGCCTTGCAGAGCGAGAACAGCGATGGGTACTGGTTTAGTCACGAAAGACACCGATGACGCACTTTGTGAACGTTCGCTTCAACGAACCGTGCGTACTTACCAACCGCGGTCTTCGAGCCTATGGTGTACCGGAATGTCGGCGACATTGATGCCGACCATAGCCTCACCCAAACCACGACTGACCTTGGCAACAACGTCAGGGTTATCAAAGTGTGTTGTGGCCTGAACAATGGCATTAGCACGCTGCGCAGGATTTCCCGATTTGAAGATTCCCGATCCAACAAACACTCCATCAGCACCCAGTTGCATCATCATGGCAGCATCAGCCGGTGTCGCGATACCACCCGCCGTGAAGAGCACTGTGGGCAAACTGCCAGTGCGCGCTACCTCGGCGACCAGGTCGTACGGAGCTTGAAGTTCCTTTGCCGCGACATAGAGTTCGTCTTTGGGCAGGGATGCAAGTCGGGTTACTTCGTCGCGGATTTTCCGCATGTGGGTGACAGCGTTGGAAACATCGCCGGTACCAGCTTCTCCCTTGGAGCGAATCATGGCTGCACCTTCGGTCAATCTGCGTAGCGCCTCACCAAGATTGGTTGCGCCGCAGACGAAGGGCACCGTGAATTTCCATTTGTCAATGTGGTTCGTGTAGTCAGCAGGAGTGAGTACTTCTGACTCGTCGATGTAGTCAACACCCAGCGACTCAAGAACCTGAGCCTCAGCAAAATGTCCAATGCGTGCTTTCGCCATTACTGGAATGCTGACCGCGGCGATGATGCCATCGATCATGTCAGGATCTGACATGCGAGAAACGCCACCCTCGGCACGAATATCAGCGGGCACTCGCTCTAGAGCCATGACCGCTACGGCACCGGCATCTTCAGCGATCTTTGCCTGCTCGGCATTAACGACATCCATGATGACGCCACCTTTAAGCATTTCAGCCATTCCACGCTTGACGCGGCTGGTGCCCGTGCTCACTTCGCTCGACATCTCTAACATCCTTTGTGACATTTCCCCTCTGACGGGGTCCCCATTGGTGGGTCGTTTAGAGCCCTAATGCTAGAGGGAGCGTGTCCTTCACGCAGAACGGGCATCCCTCGGGCACCAAGGGTTGGGAACCATTTCACCCGGAGCCTAGGTCAACGTGATCACTCATTTCTCGAAACACCGGCCATGGCGTGCGCCCCGCAAGATGGAACCACCGGACACTTCGCTGGCGACGCAGTTGTGTGCAGGCCCGCACTGCGTCGTTCAGGAACCGTCGGGATAGTTCCACCCGCTTGACAGCGGCTGATAACTCAGCGAGAAGCTCCGGGCCACCCTGCTCTGATTGGACCTCGGCATAATCGTCTGGACTTAGGGCTGCGTTCAAGGCTGCAGTGAGATCTGACTCCACAAGGTCGCGCTCTGCCACGGAAAGGTCCGTTGATCGACGGGCGGCATGTGCGGACTCAGACAACACGACAGAGGCAGCGGGGTCCAGTAGGCCACACGCCGCGAGTTCCAGCGCAATTCCAGAACGACGCAAAAGTTGCGCGTCCAGGGCCAACTCTGCAACATCAATACGTCGATGCAGTCGATCCAGACGGCCAGCCGTCATGCTCATGAATAAAACAAAGAACAGGAACAAGCCAATAAAAACCAAGAGAACAATCAGTATTCCTGTTGTCACAAGGACTCCTCTTTGACTGCGCGCCCTGCGAAACGTCCCACTACTTGGCCCCGAAAATCTTCTGTCACTTTTTCACCTGGCATATGCACTGCTTCATAGACTGCCACGACGTCATCGACCACCGTGTTCCAGTCGAAGTCCAACACTCTTACTGAAGCCCTGGCGACTAGCTCTTTGCGCAACTCTGGGTTTGCCAACAATTCATTGCACTTGAGAGCAAGGTCTTCACAATCGCCGTTGGTGAACAGCATGCCGCTTTTTCCACCTTGCAGCACTCGATCGAACGCAGGCAAATTTGATGCAAGTACCGGCGTTCCTGCAGCCATTGCCTCGGCCAACACAATGCCGAATGATTCCCCGCCCGTGTGCGGTGCAATGTAGACCTCGCAGTGAGCCAAAACTCTACGCTTGTCTTCATCCGATACCGAACCAAGGAATTCAAAATTATTTTGGAGTCCCTCAGGGATGCGTTCGCGAAACGAGTCAGTGTCACCGGGCCCAGCGATTAAGAACCTTAGATCAGGAAATTCGCGGATAATTGCGGGAGCGGCACCGATGAGTACGTCAAGTCCCTTTCGTGGCTCGTCGATTCGTCCCAGGAATAGGACAGACTGCGAACCTGCGACACTGACAGTCTCCTGATCGCGAAAGTCAGATACTCGTACGCCATTAGGTATCAGGACTGCATCGCCGCCTAGGTGCTCCACTAACGTTTTTCGCGCCTGTTCGCTCACTGCAATTCGCCCGCGAATCTTTTCCATGGCCGTTTGTGCGATGTAGTAACCCGCCGACAAAATGCGAGATCGATCCGAGGATGAATGCCAGGTCGCCACCATCGGGCCTTGTCCTGCCCAACACGCAAGCAACGACAGACTCGGCGCAACTGGCTCGTGAATGTGCACGACATCGAAATTTCCCTCGCGAATCCACTGTCGTACCCGACGAGTCGCCTTGATTCCAAAACTTAATCGAGCGATGGAACCGTTGTAGGGAACGGCAATGGGAGCGCCGCCATCTGCAACGAAGTCTGGTAAGAATTCGGGTTCATCTGTTGGCGCCAGAACACTCACAAGGTAACCGCGCTCGATCAATGTCGTCGCCAGATCGGCAACGTGGCTACGCACGCCACCTGGAACATCCCACGAATAGGGACAGACGATCCCCACGCGTTGAACGGTTGAGTCAGGATTCATTGATCCAAACCCGCTGCAGCATGTGCCAATCCTGGGGATGCTTGGTAATTCCGATTTCAAAAGCCTGTGCGATTTGTTGGGTCATGTGTTTGATTTGTTCGCCACGATCCTCAAAATCGGGGACCTCGACTCTCGGGTAAACCACTCCAACGGCTTTGTCGTCTTCGTAGTGCATCGTCACTGGATGCAGCGGCGCTCCAGTTATAACGGCCAGAGTGGCAGGTCCCGCCGGCATCGAGGCCGTGGCTCCAAAGAATTCGACCTCTACCCCACCTTTGGTCATATCTCTGTCACCCAAAAGCGCCACGAGTCGCCCTGCACGCAAGCGACGAGCCAATGTCCGCATGACATCTGATTCACCCAGTGGGAGAACCTCCATGCCCAAGGATTCCCTGAAAGCAAGGAATTGGTCAAAAAGGTCCTTGGGCTTGAGTTGTTCGGCGACCGTGGTTACAGATCCGTAGCGTTGAGCAGCCCACGCACCCGCAATATCCCAGTTCGCCATGTGACCGGGAATCATTATCGCCCCTGTTCCATCGGCCATTGCCTGATCAAGCAGTTCCACCCCACGCAATTCGAATCCGTTACTGATACCTGATGGCGTCAGTGTGGGTAGTCGAAATGCCTCACACCAATAACGCATGTAACTGCGCATACCTTCTTTGGAGAGTTGCCCAAGCTCCTTTTGCGATAACTCAGGTTTGACGCGAGCCAAGTTTGAAGTCAACCGTTCCACACCGCCAGCGTTACGAGACCACAGCAGGTCGGCACCTGATTGGAATGCTTTTCGAGCAGCACGCTCGGGGAGCCTTTTGCTCACACTCCAACCTGCGGTAAATGCCCAATTGGTAACGGCATCATTGACACGTGATCCGCGTTTAGCCATTCGTGGGACCTTGCGAACGCAATTGCCCACGCACATGAACAAACCGCTGAATGACCGTGACGATACCCAGCACTGCAAGTGCCCACATGACAATTTCGAGGACGTAGGGAACACCGAATCCCGCGAGAAGAATTGCAAAGAGTACTAGCATCAATCGTTCTGCACGCTCTACCAAGCCCACATTGCATTCAGCGCCAACAGCCTCTGCCCTGGCTTTTGCATAACTTGTGACCTGCCCTGCAACAAGGGCGATGAGTGAAGCCGTCAAAAGTGAGTAATTATTTTCAGATGCCGCATAAAAAGCGATGGAACCAAAAATTGCACCATCGGCGACACGGTCCAAGGTGGCGTCGAGGAAATTCCCCCACGGACCGGAAGTTCCCTGCATACGCGCCATGGTGCCGTCGAGTAAATCTGCTGCCGCAAAAATCATAATGATGACAACACCCGTGATGAACTCTCCACGGGCAAGGAAGCCAACCGCGCCAACAATTGCTCCCAGGGTTCCAATCACGGTCACTACGTCAGGCGTGATGCCAATGCGCAAAAGAAATTTTGCCGGTGGGTCGATGATCCCCGTGACCAGCTTGCGCGCTGCTGGGTTGTTGAGCATTCTGTCCTCACTTGCTGCATTGTGAAAAGCGCGCACCGGCGGATGGCGCACGCGGTCGCGATCCGAACACGCAGAACTCAACCACGCGTGATGCTACCGTCATCCAATGCAACATCAGGCATCCATCGCGGTCCTGTCGCCCAGTCAAGAAATTGCGAACTCCATGACAGGGGCTCTTCGGTTGGCGAGTCGGACCATCTTAAATTTGGCCGTCGACTCGGACTCCAACATGAACCACGAGAGCAGTTCCACCTATTTCTTTGGCGTGGATCCTCGAGCAGACAGCGGTCAGGATGCCCTAGCGGCCCTTGGGTGGGGGGCGAATGCTGTCCTGCTCGTCATTGACAGCAGCCAGGGGATCGATGGTGAGACCATCAGACTCGCCCAAAGTGCGTTTCTTACTCACCCTGGCGCCATCTGCATTACCGGGCTCCAGTCAGTGAATTCTAATTTCGATGAGACGTTGGCTGTCTGTACACGCCTGTTTGGCTCTGATCACAGGGTTGTTGCCCTTACCCTTCCGATTCTCGATGAAACTGAAAAGGTGAATGGAACCTTGAATTTGGTCACCGAGGATATCTCTTGGCATGTCGAGGGCGACATGTTCGAGGTCCACGACCTCGAGGAGGAACACGTTGAACTGACTAGCGAAAAATTCCACGCGTTGATCGATTGCATCACGATCACAACCTTGGATGAACAACGCGCTGAGTCCCTGTTGCAGGGCGAGTCCATTACTAGTCAGGATCTCCTCAGCGAAATCGAGCAAGCATGTATCAGCCGCGAGTTGCTACCTGTATTTGCCCTGGAACCACCTGTGGGGATCGATGCCGTACTTGCGCTTGCATCAAAGATTGGAGCAGTGCCCTGGCTTCCTTCTTTAGAGTCGCCGATTGATGCGTCCGTAGCGACGTACTGTGGCAACGGAATCTTGCGCGTGTGGCAGGGCGCCTTCACAACTGGCGAATTCGACACCGATCAGGGGATCACGCGAATCACTGAATTGCGCACCGTGAAGGACCAACCGATCAAATCAACAACCGCCAACGAGCTCTATCTCATCACGTGCAACCCAGAACCCGCAATTGGCTCGACCATCTATCCGCGGGGACTCGAAGTCACACTCCACCGCCAATTCGACGAAGGTTAGTCATTCGAAGCAGGAGTTGCTTGCCAGTTCTCCTCGAGAAGGGCGCGCGTTTCCTCGAGCAGTTGTGGTAACACTTTGGTACCGCCAATTATTGGCATGAAATTTGTGTCGCCGCCCCACCGGGGAACAACATGTTGATGCAGGTGCGCGGCTATCCCCGCACCTGAAATTGAACCTTGATTCATGCCAATGTTGAAACCCTGAGCATTGGACAACTTGCGAAGGGTGTGCATTGCCTGCTGGGTGAGTGCGCCAATCTCCGCCCGTTCGTCCTCCGTGAGTTCCGTGTAATCAGCAACGTGACGGTACGGACAGACCAGGAGATGACCAGAGTTGTACGGGTACAGGTTGAGAACAACGTAGGCATGTTCACCCGACGCGCACACCAGATTTCCTTCGTCACCGATAGTTTCAGGTGCCACGCAAAACGGGCACTCACCGTCATCCGCTTGTCCGCGAAGGTATGCCAACCGGTGCGGGGTATACAAGCGATCCCAGGCGTCGGGTCCGCGTGAACCGGCATTAGATGAGTCGGACATTGCTAAACCTGCACTCGAGCTTCTACCGCACTGACAATTTCTTCGACAGCATCTTGAACAGAGACACCATTTTTCTGAGTCCCATCACGATAGCGGAATGACACTGCATTGGCCGCGATATCTTCATCTCCCGCGATGAGCATGTATGGGATTTTCAACTTCTGAGCGTTGCGAATTTTTTTCTGCATGCGGTCATCTGACGTGTCGACCTCCACGCGAATCCCGTGCGCCTTGAGCTTCTCAGCAACATCATTCAGATAATCCACATGTGCATCAGTGATCGGAATTCCGATGACCTGAACGGGTGCAAGCCAAGGAGGGAACGCACCGGCATAGTGCTCAAGAAGTACCGCGAAGAATCGTTCAATGGATCCAAATAGAGCTCGGTGCACCATGATCGGGCGTTGGCGGGTGCCATCAGCAGCTTGATACTCCAACTCAAAACGCTGTGGTAATTGAAAGTCCACCTGAATCGTGGACATTTGCCAGGTTCGCCCGATCGCGTCTTTTGCCTGCACCGAGATCTTGGGGCCGTAGAACGCGGCGCCACCTTCATCCAGAACCAATTCAAGTCCTTGGCTTTCAGCAGCAGAGCGAAGGATTTCGGTAGCCTCGATCCATTCCTGGTCCGTTCCAACAGATTTCTCCGGGTTCTTTGTGGACAGTTCCAGGTAGAAATCCGTCAACCCGTAATCACGCAATAGTCCAAGCACGAAGTCGAGGAGTGATTGCAACTCCCCAGGCAATTGTTCAAGGGTGCAGTAGATGTGCGCATCGTCTTGCGTGAACCCGCGCGCTCGAGTCAAGCCGTGAACGACACCGCTTTTCTCGTACCGATAGACAGTGCCAAATTCAAATAGGCGCAGAGGCAACTCCCGATACGAGCGACCGCGTGCAGAAAAAATCAGGTTATGCATGGGACAGTTCATCGGTTTGAGGTAGTAGTCAGCGCCTTGTCGCTTCACCGTTCCATCGTCGTGATACTCCGCATCAAGGTGCATCGCTGGATACATGCCCTCTGAGTACCAATCAAGGTGACCAGACTTTTCAAATAATGCCGCTTTCGTGATATGCGGGGTGTTGACAAATTCGTACCCGCCTTCTTCATGGCGCTTGCGGCTGTAGTCCTCCATTACCTTGCGGACTACTCCACCTTTCGGGTGGAACACTGCAAGACCAGAGCCAACTTCTTCAGGGAAGCTGAATAGATCCAACTCGGTGCCAAGTTTGCGGTGGTCACGTTTTTCGGCCTCGGAAAGGAAATCGAGGTAGCCCTTAAGTTCATCCTTGGATGGCCACGCAGTGCCATAGAGGCGTTGCAGGGATTCCTGCTTTTGATCACCCAGCCAGTAGGCAGCAGAGGAACGCATAATCTTGATCGCATTCGTAGGAATGTAACTCGTGTCCGGGACATGTGGACCGCGACATAAATCTCCCCAACACCTCTCCCCCGATTTCATGTTCACGTTGTCATAAATAGTGAGTTCGGACCCACCAACTTCCATGACATCGGCGTCAAGGACGGTCGCTCCCTTATCTGCATTAATCAGACGCAATTTGAATGGCTCAGATGCGAGTTCAACCTCAGCCTCCGCCTGCGAGACCACTCGACGAACAAACTTCTGCCGACTCTTGATCAAGATCTGCATTTCTTTTTCAATGTCAGCGAGCACCTCAGGCGTGAATGCCTCGGGGACATCAAATTCGTAATAGAAGCCATCTTTGATCGGGGGGCCAATGCCCAATTTGGCTGCAGGAATCAACTTCTGCGTTGCCTGAGCAGCAATATGTGCCGTTGAGTGCCGCAATACGGCTAGGCCTTCATCTGAGGACACGTGGACGCCTTCAACGACATCGCCCGAAGACAGTGGTGTCGCAAGATCAACCATGAGCCCGTTGACCTTCATGACCACAACGCCCGAAGCCTTGGGAAATAGGTCTAGTCCAGTGACGCCATCGGGATATTCTTCCTCGGACTGCCCTTGTTCATTTCTGATCGTCACAATCACGAGCCAAATGCCTTTCCG
>JALRGY010000033.1 GCA_023253325.1 Candidatus Nanopelagicales bacterium
TGCCCTGCTGACGCATGTGGCAAAGGAGCGTCCCTGGGTTGGGTTGGTGATTTTGACTTCGCACCAATCCGTGGAGTCGGCCACGGGTAAGAGTACTTTGCCCCCGCCGGGAACGATTTCGCTGGTGAAGTCTTCGCTGAATTCGTTGAGTGAGATAGGTCAGGCAATTACTGACTCGATCTCAGCGGCGCAACGACCGCCGGACAAATTGACGCCGGCGAATGATCTCGGGGGACCAATCGCCGTGAGTCCTGCGCAGGCCGAAATGCTGGCACTGATCGCTGCCGGTTACACGAACGCAGCCATTGCCCGGGAACGCAACAGTTCGATTCGCTCGGTTGAGATGATGGTGGCGCGCACTTTTCGGTCCTTAGGTCTCGACAAGGATCCCGACATGAATCCGCGTGTACTCGCAACCCGGATCTGGCAGTCGGGAAACGTCGTTGTCAGGTGAACGCTCAACAATAATTCAGGCGCTGCGAAGTAGGTGGGCATACAGCACGCACCTAATGGCCTTAACCATGTTGATGCCAGTTCTAGGGATTTTCTCTCGGGCGCAAGAGACATTGCCGGACTCGTCCTGGGGGGTGTGGCTGGTTGCCTCAATAATCCCAGGAGCCGTTGGGCTCGGAGCTTTCGCGATCGCTGCAAAGCTGTTCAGGCGAATGTTTTCACGCAGGCTGGTTCTTGGCGTACTTGTACTGTGGAGTGGAACCGGTGTACTGATTGCATTGAGCAGCGCAGCAATCCGCGAATGGATTCCCGGAGCTACCATTGCGATCCCACTGAACAGTGCACTGCTCGTTGTGGTGACGGTTGGCACCATGGGTCTGATCACACTGGGCAGGGATCGACTCGATCGGTACGGACATCAACTCAAACAGGCCCAAGGTCAGGAGCTGCGACTTGCACGGGCGTTGGAAGAACAACGTCAGACCGGGATAGAACAATTACAGGAGTTGGCCCGCCAAGTCGATACGACAATCGGGCCAGAAATCAGTCGGCTTGAACAAGAAGTTGCCAGACTCGGCGAAGACACTGCCACTTGGCAAGCGCGCGAGCTAGGCGATGAAATTAATCGCTTCACCGAGTCGATGGTGAGGCAAGCCGGCCACGAGTTCGCCGCGGGGACTTTCCGGGAACCTGCGGTAGTGGACCCCAATGTGCGCACCAATGCCATGCGGTGGCGTGGGCGGGGCGGGATCTGGGACCTGGTCCTCTCAGCACACCTCACCATTGGAATCGTTGTGATCGGAGCCGTGTATTTATTCGGTCGCTATGCACGAACCGGCTGCGTGGACTCGGTCTCTATCGCGGTAGCAGGCTATGCGGTTATAGGACTGTTGGTCTCCTGGGTTTCAACGATTCCTCGGTTGAGGCAACGGCCGTGGGCGCTGGTTTTGCTCATAGGAGGAACCACGTGTGGTTTTGTTGCCATGCAATACCTGCTCGCATTGGACCCGGGATGTGTACCAGAGTACCCCGTGGCATCGCAGGTAATCGATTTTGTAGTTTCGCTTTCGGTACTGATTGCGCTGATCGTGTTGTTTGAAGCTGGCCGGCGAGCGCGTAGTGATGCCGAGCAACTTGTGAAAACCAACGAGGAACTGGCCGAGGCAACCCTGCAGATTCAGCGTTCGCAAGCAGTTACCCGATCACGCATGGCCCAGATTTTGCACGGCGGTGTACAAGGACAACTCTCCTCGATGTCTCTGGCATTGCGACGCTTTGTCGACAGTGAAGGTGCAGGTGAGCAGCCATCTCTGGTTGAACTTCAGCGCCGTTTGGACTATCAACTCGCTCAGGTTCGGGAGGAAGTTAATCAACTGACCTCCACCAGTATGTTCCCGCCGGTGAATCTTGAAAGCGCAATCAGGAAGTTGATTCTGCAGTGGCGCGGATTGCTCACGATCGAGTACAGCATCGACGACCGGGCAACGAGTGCGTTGGCCGCCGATGATTATATTGCGTGGGCATCAAGTGAAATGATCGATGCCGCGATCACTAATGCCAATACGCACGGTGTGGCAAAATCCGTTTGGATCACCGTCGTCTGTGATACCGATGCAGACGTGGAACTCCTAGTAGTCACGGTAGAAGACGACGGATCGGGACCACCGATCCATGTGACACCGGGCATGGGGCTCGACGGCATTGTTGCCGTCGGCGGCAAATGGCACCTGACTCGGCGCAGTGGCGGTGGGTGCGCTTTACAGGTGAGATTGGCTCTCTAATGTGGGTGAGGCCATTGGTTGAGAAATCTGCCAAGGCGGGATTCCACCTAGGGATTCTGCTCCGATAAAAATTCATCGGTATCAAGCAAGTTGTAAAGGGTGAATGACGGGACTTGAACCCGTACCTTGACGCTCAAATAGCCCACTTTTATGTTGGGTTTATTCCACTTTTGATCATGGGTAACGCATCGGCAAAGCGCCCAGGTGTTGTGGGGTGCGAGTTGCTACAGGCGAATCTCTTCGGGGTTACGGTTCTTGGTCTGGTGCATTCGCGGGCGGGAACGTAGCAGTTCTGTGGGCCGCCTGGCCCGGCTTTTTTGCCGGTGCGTGAGTTCATTCATTCGAAGTGTTCGGCTTTTTTCACAGTGGGGGCTTACCCATGATTGCGTCTTGCATTGCATTCACGCACACTTAATTCAAACGTAAACGAGACCTAATTTTTGAGGAGTGAATCAAGTGAGTGCAACGTCAATGGGTAGCGACATGTTCCCTACGGCCGACGGAAGTAATGCTCGCACTTCTCGGCGTAAGCGCCGGGTGGCAATCGCCGGCGCATTAGCGCTCGTAGTCATTGCCGGGGCCGTTATTGTGGGCGTAACCACCACCGGAAGCAGATCAGGCACCCTGTACACCAGCCAAGCATCAATGACGGATTGCGCGACAGCTCTAGCCTCCACAGCAGGCAATATTTATTGTGTTCCTACGGCGGGTGTGGCCTATGAAGCCACCATCGCCAGCGGTATGTACTTCTGGGCTTGTGAGACAAATGGCGATAATTCCATATTGATTGACACACTAGAACCAACCCACCCCTACCCATCTAGTTGCCTTTACTATCCGGGAAACTCAGCTAAGGATGCAAACGGTACTTACTACGCCACATCCGGCCAACTACAAAAGTTTGAAGCGCGTCCCGGAAACGGTGTCCATTTCGGACTCTCGAACAGCAGTTCCTACCCGCCAGCCTGGTACAACTAAAAATGATGAGGTGATCCGATCCAATTGATCGTGCATCTTTGCACCAGTAGCTAGCCAAAACTCCCGGGCTATTACGTTAAATCTGCTTTGTGGGGATGGTGCTGAAATTGATGTGTCGACTTCGCCTCGGGTGGTGACTTCGGTCAGCGAAATGTAAGGGGTTGATGTGAACAGGTTGGGGAAAGTTTTTGCGGTTGCGGGTTCTGTCGTGTTGTCAGTAGCTCTGTTGACTGCTGGAGGTGGTGCGAGTGCGGCCGAGAGTGATTCTGTCGCCCCTGAGTGGTTGTTTGCTACGGATGCTGCTGATGTGACAATCAGTAAGACTGGTTCAGGGTTCTCGGTGAGCCTTCCCGCCAGTGAGCGGGTGACAGCTTTTACGGATCGGCCTAACCGTCTAACAACTGTTATGACGCTGCGCGAGTTTGCTAAGGATTGGAAAGCCTATGGGTTTGATACTGACCCACCCAATGCTGCGTTGCTGCTGGAGACTGGTTCAAAGACCCGCACCAGCGTGGTTGAAATGACCAACCCACGTATCAAAAACGGACGGGTCACCTTCCGCCTCAACCCAATCAATGGTTCAGCAACTCTCGCGGGACACACCCACAAACACACCCTCAAACCAGCCACCTACAACCACGCATCACTTTTCATCGATGCTGCACCCTCCTACTACATCGTTGATTATGGATTTGGTTACGAGTGCGCTCAAAGTCCAACTGCGCCGAACCCCAGTTACGGTGGGCCCTATAGCAGCCTATCTGCCTGTGACGAGGCCGTTAGTAGAGTGCAGTGAGCCTTCAACATCCACGAGCAGGGAATCTGGTTGAAACATGCGGCACATTGGATTCAGGCTCGAGCAAGGTTTCCTGGTCACCAAACTTGGATACATATAATGATTTGAATTCTTATCAATGCCCTACCTATTCCACAATGTGGGTGAGGCCATTGGTTGAGAAATCTGCCAAGGCGGGATTCCACCGAGGGATTCTGCTCCGATAAAAATTCATCGGTATCAAACAAGTTCTAAAGGGTGAGTGACGGGACTTGAACCCGCGGCATCTGCGACCACAACGCAGCGCTCTACCAGCTGAGCTACACCCACCGCGTTAGACATTCAAACCCTGAGAATGAGTCTGGGCTGAACACCTAGCCTGCAGAGTCTAGCGATGCGCTAGTTGTGCTCCACCACGTGGTTGGTTGCTATCTCCTTTGCCTGGGTTCCATCGGGTCCAGGGGCCGCAACCATGATGGCTTCGCGGTAGTAGCGCAGCTCTGCGATTGATTCGCGCGTGTCAGCGAGTGCGCGGTGATTGCCGGTTTTCTCTGGGGAGTTGAAGTAGGCCTTGGGATACCAACGGCGGGCGAGTTCTTTGATGCTTGAGACATCGATAAGCCGATAATGCAGATGCTGATCAATCTCTGGCATGTATTTGGCCAAGAATCCACGATCAACATAAACACTGGAACCGGCAAGGTGCCCTTTATTGGGTTCCGGCACGTGGCTCTTGATGTATTCCAGTACCTGGGTCTGGGCAGCCTCGAGGGTAATGCCTGAATCAAGTTCGGTCATGAGCCCGGAGTCGTTGTGCATCCCTGTGACGAAGTCATCCATATTGTCCAGGGCAGTTTGGCTTGGTTTTATCACTAGAGAGATTCCAGCATCAATTTCATTGAGTTCAGCGTCCGTGACAATCGCGGCAATTTCAACGATCTCGTCGTTGTCCACGCTCAACCCGGTCATTTCAAGGTCGATCCAGACCAGACGCTGGTTGGTGTTCTCTAGAATTTCTTCAGCCACGGGAGCAGCCTAACCGTTGTCCAAAGCCGGGAATTTATGCGTTCACAAAAGGCTCCGGATTACATCAGTTTCGGTCACAATTCCAAGAACTTTTCCGTCCTCGCTGCAAATGGGTAGGGCTTCGACTTCATGGTCCACCATGGCTGATGCCGCGTGCTTTGCTGAGTCCTCTGGCTTTAATCGATGGGTGAATTCTGCTTTCATGATCGATCCCACGGCTTTTGAGGAGAGATGCTGCTCACTCAAGGGCGGCTCCGCTAAGACATTGCGGTCACTGATAACCCCGAGGCAGTCACCCTCGCGATCGATCACAATTAAATGGCGCAGTCCTGACACCGATAGCAGCTGCCAGGCATCCCACAGGGAATCGGACACATCGACTGTTAACACGGGCGCAGACATGATTTCCTGAACATGCCGTGTCATCAGGATTCCAATGTCTCGCCGAGAAGGGGAACAATCGCAACCGGCACCTTTGCGCGATGCAAAACGCTATAACTGACGGAGCCCAGAATGGCGCTCAGTGCGGCATTTCTTCCACGTGTTCCGAGAACGATCAGGGCCGCGTCAGTCGCGTTGTCGAGAATTGCCAGTGGTGGGTACGCGCGCACGAGACGTTCAAACACTTCAACATCGGGATAGGTCTCCCGATATCCCGACAGCACCTCCGCGGCAAGGCGGACTTCGCCGTCGGCAGTGTTTTCGAACGGTATTGGTGGGGGACTATCGCTGGCGATGATCAGGTCGTAACTGGGCACCTCCCATGCATGAACCGCAACGATGCTCCATCCGTGACGCGATGCTTCATCAAATGCAAAGTTCAAAGCGGCAACAGAGTGGGGTGATCCGTCAATACCAACGACGACCTCAGTTGCACCAGGCCGCTGAACGTCCCGAATGACAATCACAGGGCAGTGAGCATGCGAGGCAACCTGACTTCCGATTGATCCAAGCAACAAACCTCGAAACCCACCCTGTCCCCTCGAGCCCACCACAATCATGGTGGCTGACTCCGATGCGGTTAAGAGCATTTCACTTGGGGTGCCCACCTCCACGTGAATGTCAATATGTTCGAAATCCAAATCTTCTGCCAATTGAGCTAGTTCGGATTCAGCAGCATCGACCAGTTCATCGATGAAGTCCAGGCGAGGAGGCATTCCCAAACCGAATGCTCCTCCGGTGACAACAGGAACGACTGCGTGCGCAAGTGTGAGACGCAATCCACGCAAGCCTGCTTCCCGCGCGCCCCAACGCGCAGCAGATTTGGCACTATCCGAACCATCCACTCCAACGACAATGCGATGGTCAAAGGGCTTAATCTCTTCCACAGGGGTTTGGGTACTCATGGTCTGCTCATTTCTCCTAGTTCTCCTAGGTGCATTCTCCGCCGATGCGCAGCCGCGCGGTGGGACCGAGTGGCCCAAAGGGTGGGCCATTGGTCCCATTCCCAGTGATTGGTCAAATTATTTGACCGGATGATTCATGGCCCTCAACTCGAAATCTACGGGCCGCGTGAGTAACGTGCTAGTGGGTCCATGGCATCAAGGAAACGCAATTCGGAATGCCGTGGATTCGACAGAAAAGTGTTGGCATTTATAAGCCACTATGCTTTGATTTTGCCCGCGTTAGAAGCGCTGGTGGTTGTGATCCAGCATGAAGGCGAGTTGTTCGGGAGGGGGAGTAGTGAGAACGCGATTGCGTGTGTCCCTTTCCACCAAGAACGGCCTTCCACCTTGGTGGGTTGAAATCATGATAATTGGATCCGGTTATCTGGTTTATCAGGCAGTCCAAATATTTGTGACCGGATCCGCCCAGTCAGCCATTTCTCGCGCTCACTGGTTGTGGTCGGTTCAAAGCTTCTTGCACATCAACCCCGAAATAACTCTGAATTCCTGGGTCGCTGAAAACTCGTTCCTGCTGTACTCCACAGGCTACTATTATGGAATTCTGCACTTCCTCATCACTCCACTCGTCTTGGTTTGGATTCGGGTCTACCGCAAGAGCGACTACGCCATGCTGCGTAATGTTCTGGTCGGCACCAGCCTGATTGCGTTGTTGATGTACTGGGTTGTTCCACTGGCTCCACCACGGTTATCAATGGCTTCGATCGTGGACACGCTGCGCACAGAAAATATCCTCTCTGCCGCAGATCCATCGGGCCCAGCCTCCATGGCAAATCAATATGCGGCGATGCCCAGCCTTCATGTTGCATGGGCCGTTTGGGTTGCCCTCGCACTCTATGTGGCACTGAAACCGCACCCGATGCGCATTGGTGTTTATCTTTACCCACTCGCGACAACCTTTGTAGTAATTGGGACGGGAAACCATTTCGTGACTGACGCAGTCGCAGGTGCCCTCTTGGTATGGGGAACGTGGTTTGTTGCTTCACGTGTCCAAGCAGCGATGCGGGTCAAAAACGAGACCGTGGACACCGCCCTAATACATGCACCATCGCATTAGCAGCGCAGTTGAGTTGTCATTGTGAGCGTTGAAGCCCCCGAGATAGTCGTCATTCCGAAAAGTCAACGGCTGCGGGGGCGCAGGTCTCCAAGGCGAAGCGGCGCCATGGCGAAATTGATTATTACCGTTATTACGATTATGTGGTTGATCCCAACCATCGGGCTTTTCATTACTTCGATGCGACCAGTCTGGGAATCCAAGACCTCTGGTTGGTGGACTTTCTTTTCCAATCCAGTCGTCACAGGTGATAACTACGCCGAAGTACTCACAGGCGGCACGTCCTTGCCCGATGGCATCATTCCCTTTTTGTTCAACACTCTTGCAGTTGCAATCCCAGCGACTGTCATCCCAATTGTGGTTGCTTGCATGGCGGCATATGCATTGGTGCGGATACCATTTCGCGGCACCACATTGATCTTCGTATCGATAATCGCATTGCAAGTGATCCCCATACAGATGGTGTTACTGCCGCTCTTGGACTTGTTCAACAATGGGTGGAGCCTTGGACCAATTCCCATCATGCCGAATCTGGATAACCCCGAAACGGGTCGCTCCCTCTTGATGAATACATACGTTCCACTGTGGATCGTGCACATTGTTGTTGCTTTGCCAATAGCCGTATTTCTCATGCATAACGCAATTTCTCGGCTCCCTCGAGAGCTTTTCGATGCAGCAAAGATCGATGGCGCCTCCCACTACGTGATTTTTCGGCGCCTTGTGCTCCCGCTGGCAATGCCAGCAATTGCAGCGTTCGCCATCTTTCAATTTGTCTGGGTGTGGAATGACTACATCGTGGCACTTACTTACGCCAGTGGTTCGCCTGATGTCGCTCCCGTTACCCGCTATCTGGCCTACTTATCAGGCAGCATGGGGGTCAATCAACACCTGATGACCGCGGGAGCGTTCATTTCAATGTTGATTCCCATCGCCATTTTCTTCGCCCTTCAACGGCATTTTGTTCGAGGACTGACCGCGGGGGCGCTCGAGGGTTGAGTCGTGAAACATGCCTCGAATTTGCCTGAGTTACGGCTTGCGCCTAAACTCCGACGCACAAGGGGAGTACCCCAACTGCTGAGTGTCGTCAATACGGTGTGGCAATCCACACCCGGTGCTCAGGCCGGTGCAGTAAGGCCGGTGGCGGAGACCTTGCGTTTAGTCGCTGTTTGGTGACTCTGACGTAAGGATCAATCATGGTAGTTGAATTTTGGGTGTGGATTGCACTCTTGGTAGTCGTTCTTGTGATGCTCGCTGTTGACCTCTTAATGCATCGTGATGCACACGTTATTTCCGTTAAAGAGGCAGCCATCTGGTCGCTGGTGTGGGTGGGAGTCGCAACAGTTGTTGGCGCGCTCGTGTGGTGGTATTTCGGCAGTGAATTCGGCATGCAGTACTTCGCTGGTTATCTGATTGAAAAATCCTTGGCCGTTGACAACGTCTTCGTTTGGGCATTGATTTTCAGCTACTTTGCTGTCCCTCGCGAACATCAGCATCGAGTGCTTTTTTATGGAGTAATCGGCGCACTAGTGTTTCGCGCGATATTCATTGCAGCCGGTTCGGCTCTCATTGCCTCGGCCGCGTGGGTGCTGTACATCTTCGGGGCGTTCCTTATATTCACAGGTATCAAAATGATGGTGCAGAGAAACGAACATTTTGATGTCTCGCAATCGCGCACCCTCAAACTTTTTCGCAGGCTGGTTCGGACATCTGATGAATACGAGGGCAGCAAATTTCTCACCCGCAAGAATGGAATTCTGTTTGCAACACCGCTTCTCGCGGTGCTTGTGGTTGTGGAATTTACCGACATCATCTTCGCCGTGGACTCGATACCTGCGATCTTTGCGGTCACCCAAGAACCGTTCATTGTCTTTGCCAGTAACGCGCTGGCAATCTTGGGCCTCAGGGCCATGTATTTCCTGTTGGCAGACTTGATGCACCGATTTATCTACCTTAAGATCGGTTTATCTCTGGTACTGGTTTGGGTGGGGATAAAGATGATTCTTGGTCACGCCTTCTTCGACATTCCCACGGCCATTAGTCTTGGAGTTGTTGTTCTCCTGATTGCGACATCTGTAATTGCGAGCCTCGTTGCAACGAAGGAGAAGTCGAATGCCTGAGATCTCGCCGAGGACCCGAGCGATCCGCAAAGCCATTGTTGCCACCGTTGGCTCCACCTTGCTTGTCGCGGGAGTTTTGATGATGGTGTTGCCAGGACCAGGGCTGGTCACAATTCTTGCCGGACTTACACTCCTTGCCACGGAATTTCACTGGGCCCGCAGGGTCAAGCGCCGCGTGGTGGTGTGGGTGCGGAAACGAACCAAGCGTCGCAAAAGTCAGACCCAAGAGCCGCGTGACAGTCGTGAGAGCATGGACGAGTGATGAACCAGACTTCTAAGGACGTAGTCCTTAAAGAGTTCTACGCGTGGCCTGATAAATGGTGGGTGCGCGCCATGATGGTGCAATCCCTCGATGGTGCACATGCTGGTCCCGATGGCAAGAGTCGAAGTATTTCGAGTGAACGAGACCGAGAGGTACTGCAGGAGACGCGGAGATTATCCGATGTCGTACTTGTCGGGGCCGAGACAATTCGTATAGAGCGCTATCGCCCGATGGTCGCCAAAGCCCAATGGCAAGACGCGCGTGCAAACGCAGGGCTTGCGCCAGCTCCGGTGGTTGCGATTGTGAGTGCCTCATTGGACCTGCCGTGGGAGGAACCACTTTTTGGTGAATCAGAGGTCACGCCTCTGGTCTTCACTGGCGGAACTGCATCCGTTGAACGAACGGCAATTGCTCGCGAAATGGTCGCTGCTGGAAAAGTCGAAATCATTGAGTGCAGCGACCTACCCGTTGGTGCGCTCGATGTTTTACGTGAAAGAGGCTTTATCAGAATTGTGTGTGAAGGTGGCCCCAATTTATTGGCCACGCTGAACCCCCACGTTGACGAACTCGACCTCACAATTGCACCGATGTTGGTCGGTCGAGAGTCACCCGGTCCAATTGAGTCTGTATCGGAATCAGAATCGAAATCGGTGGTGGGCGAATTAATTGACTGGAAGTTATCCGGCTACTGGGAGCATGAGGGATTTGTCTTTACCCGTTATGTGCGCGCGTAGCCCAAAAAACCACGGCTGAAGCCGCTGCAACATTGAGCGAGTCAATCCCATGTCCCATCGGGATGTGAACACGGCGATGGCATTGCTCGAGTGACGCGGGAGTGAGCCCCTGACCTTCGGTGCCCAACACAAAAGCGATTCGGTCGTGTGATTCCTGAGTGAACGCTTCAAGGGTCTGCGAGTTGCCATCGGGGGAAAGAGCGACGGTGGTGAACCCAAGTGTGTGCAGTGCCCTTAAAGATTGAGGCCAAGGATCGATTCGCGTCCAAGGAATGAAAAAGACGGATCCCATGGAAACCCGAATACTGCGCCGATAGAGCGGGTCCGCGCATTGCGGGGTCACGAGAACCGCATCAACCCCGAGCGCGGCGGCGGAACGAAATATTGCACCGACATTGGTGTGGTCCACGATATTTTCCAAGACGGCAATTCGATGTGCACCGCGCGTGACCGTAGCGAGATCCAGCAACTCAGGCCGAGCCATTGCGGCAAGTGCGCCGCGGTGAACATGGAAGCCCGTGAGCGCTTCAAGTATTTCAGGTGTGCCCGTGAAAATATCGAGTGTGCCGTTCATTACTTCTGCTCCGAGCAGCGTTGTCATTCGATCCACCCAACGTTCTTCCATCAGGATCGAAAGTGGAGTCTGACCTGCCTCGAGTGCACTTGAAATGACCTTCGCGCTCTCAGCGATGTAGATACCCTGTGATTGTTCAGTCGAGGATCGCAAGGCGATATCCGTCAGCGATGCGTAGTGACGCAGTCTCTGATCCTCGAGGTTTGTTATCGAAATAATCGGCATGCGATTGTGTTCCCGAAACTATTCCTGCATAACCCGGGTGATGATGGTGGCCAATTCGCCCTGTGGAACAGCACCGATAATCGTGGTGGCAATGAGGCCATTCGGGTCAAGAATTACCGTGCTGGGTAGACCCTGCGGTGGGATATTGGGAATTTGTGCGAGGAATTCACCGTCGGGATCCACCATGCTCGTGTAGCCCTGCCCCAGCGAAATGGATTGGGCTGCATCAAGCGCATCGTTAACGTTCAGGCCAACGAATCGGATGTTGGCAAACTCGGGGTCCTTGGCAACTTGGGCAAACTCAGGTAATTCCACTTTGCATGGGGGGCACCATGATGCCCATGCATTAATCACGGTCACCTGTTTTTGTGAATCGGGAATCTCAATTGGTGCACCGTCAAGATCAAACCCACTCAGAATGGGTAAAGCTGTTCTGTCATTTGGCTGTACATACCTGACGCCAGGATTATTGGCGCCCTCTAATTGTTCTTGGACTTGTTCAATCTGCGAGTTGGATAGTGGGATGACATCTGTGGTGGGACTGCAACCTGAGAGAGCAGCAATCATGGTGACAGCGGCAACGACTGTTGTTAGTGCAGGTTTCATGTCGGTTCCGATTGAGCTAAGGCCTCTTCGCGTTCCATTTTCTTGGTTTCCTTTTCCTGCTCGCGCCACCACTCCATTGCGGCAAACATCATGCACATGCCGTCAATAACCATGGCGACCGCCCACATCAACGCACCGGCAAACTTTTGATCAGCCACCGGGTCAATGTTGAATTGCGGTGCCAGAGTCACATAGGAGTCGTAGAGAGTTACAGGTGAGAAATGGATCACCATTCCAAGCAATGTTTCGGGGATCATGATGATGCCAAGGGCAAGCACGCGAATGGTGGAGGGAGGCCTGTGCGCGATGAGGTCTGAACTCATAATTGGGTAGTAGAACAGCAGTGCCGCACCTAAGAATAGGGGTCGCTCGATGAACATCATGAAATCGTGATTGACAACATTGAGGTTCATCACAGGCGCAAAATGAGCGCCGAGCAGAACGGTCGTCGCGATAAGGCCGCCCACAAGCGGCTTGCTCAAGAATATTGCTGGTCTGCTGCGCAAAATCCTGATCACTTGCCTGCGCCCTGGTCGAGAGAGGTTAAGGAAAAGTAGCGAGATCGGATTCGACATCACAATTAGTGGCGCGGCGATCATCATGACCACAATGTGCTGGGACATGTGAGGCCAAAAGGCGTAGTGGGCCCAAGAGCTGAAGGGGCCCAAATAGGCGAATGCCAGAAATGCCATGCCGGTGCCGAAACTGATGGAATAGCGCAGTGGCCAGTGGGCCCGATACCCGACGGGCTGGATGTTCAGCCGATAAACGCCAAAGAAGTAGAGAGATGTCACCGCTAGCAGGTTGATGAGCGTGAGTACATCAATTTCCCAGATTGCGATGCTCTCGGGGATGATGCCCGTCGTCACCGTAGCAACGACATTGGCTCCGACTGGCATGTTCCCAGAATAGGTCTCATATCATCGGAGAGCGATCCCTAGGGAGTGGTTGTGAAGATTTTCCTGCTACGTCTCTATTTCCTTGTGAATCGGGAACGGGCACGCTATGGTCCTCACAGAATCTAGACCGACAGTTTGTCGGGAAAAGGTTCACGTCAAGTGCGTCGAGGTGATGGGCAGAGGAAAAGGATCAGGTGATGAAGAAGTTCTTAGTCATACTGGCCACCGTGCTCGCCGGCGTGTTGTTCGTAGGCGGTATTGGCGCAGTGAGCTCAATTTCGCAGGAGGAACCACCCGTGCTTGCGGCAACGCTCGACGGCACCACGATCGACACACCCAACAATGGCACTTTGCCCCATGCGACCCTCGACTTGAGCGTGTATCCCAATAGTTCTGACGCGGTTCCACCACCCAAAGAGGGTCCGTATCAGTCCGCCTGGCTGTCGGGGCAACCGTTCTACCACCCCTCGACCACGATTCAGGTGCCCGCAAATTCTGTGGTGACCATTAATTTTACCCAGTACGACAGTGGTGGCCAGATCTACAACCCATTTTTTGCTCATGTGCATGGCACCATGGACGGCACCATGGACTGGAACGGCAAGTCCGTGAAGAATGTCAAATCTGACTCTGTTGGGCACACGTTTACCGTGCATCAGTTCCCCGAGGCAAGCCAGCCGTACTTCTTCCTGTCCATACCGCTGCCCATGAATGCGGCCAATGCAAAGACCGACAAGTCTGGCTATCCCGTTGATCCGCAGAAAATTAGCGTCACCTTCGTTACTGGTGAAGCCGGAACCTATGTCTGGAACTGTGAGTTCCCCTGCGGCGATGAATACCAGGAATTTGGTGGCCCCATGCAAACCCGAGGATGGATGGCCGGCACCTTTGAGGTGGTGGCATGACCATGACCGAAGTTCCCCAGGAACAACCGGAGTCGCCGACCAATCGGCCACCCTCAATGCACCGGTTCAAGAACTGGATGCGCAGGCCCTACGCCCGCCACGTCATGATCTGGACCGTCGTCATTGGATTCCTCCTCTTGCCTTTGTGTTGGCTGCTGCTTGCGGCAATGAACCAGACTGGTGCTCCGGCATCAGAAATCATGCAAGATATTGAAACAACTGTTTTTGTATTCACTTTGGTGTCAATCCCGATCACGGCCTTTGTCTTTGCAGTCCTGCTCTACAGCTTGATCGGTTGGAAGCGTATTTCCTCAGATGAGCCACCGATGCAAGAAAGCCCAGCGGTTTTCACTAATCGCATTGGCGTAGTTTTGTGGACTGTAGTCACCAGTGCACTGGCAATGTTCCTCGCTGTATGGGGAATGATCGAGTTGGCCCAGATCACGGCTAATTCCTATGGAACGATCTCTGCCAATGAGCAGCCCGGTGAAAACCAGAGTGTGATTGTTAACGTCACCGGCCAGCAGTGGGTCTGGACATTTGCCTACCCCCAAACCGATGGCTTGGTATCCGACGTTCTCTATCTGCCAGTTGACAAGCCAGTGTATTTCAATGTCACGAGCAAAGACGTTATTCATAACTTCTGGGCCGTTGAACTCGGTGTAAAAATTGATGCCAACCCAGGAGCCGTCACCACAGCCGGTGTTACTCCCAACAAGTTAGGCACTTTCAATATTCGATGCGCTGAACTGTGCGGTATGCATCATGCATACATGGAGACGGAGGTGCGGGTCGTGACCCAAGAGCAATTCGATTCCTGGGTCCGTGAAATGGGTGGAGGGAGAACATCATGAGTTCAGTTGCTCCAGCTCTCGTTCACTCGGCCGAGGTTCCACAACCAGCGCAGCACGGTAAGCCCGGTGGGATCATGCGCCGACTCAATTTTGGCACCGGCTTGCTCGGTGGCATTGGTCTTGCGACCATCGCGGGCGTTGTCACCAGCCAGTTTGTGCCCAGTGGTTATTCCAGCCCCGTGACTTTCGCTCCGATGGAGGGGGAATACGTCTACCTTGCCGTCCTGCTGGGCTGGGTCATCGGATTCATGGCAGGTATGGGCGCATTTGTTGGGCCCATGCGCTGGTTGCTGGGTCGGGAAAATACGCACGTTGATGCTGAATACATGGCAGGCAAAGATCTGGGCCGAAGCAGGTACTGGAAATACACCACCGATCACAAGGTTGTTGGTATCCAGTATCTGATCGTCACACTCATAGTTTTTGCTTTTGGTGGCTTGCTTGCCATGTTGATTCGCACCGAACTAGGCGTGACGTGGGCAGAGGTGTTTTCGCCCGCGTTCTATAACTCAATAATTGGTACGCATGGCATTGCAATGATCATTGCGATGATCATTGCAGTCAGCGGTCCGCTCGGTAACTTCATTGTTCCCATGATGATCGGTGCGCGTGACATGGCATACCCCCGCCTCAACGCGTTGAGCATTTGGTTGCTGGTTGCCGCAGTGCCCTGCTTGGTAAGTTCGCTATTCCTTGGTGGTATCCAGGACGGCTGGTCGGCATATCAACCTCTCGCATCTCAGGCTCCGATTGGCATGCTCGGCTACCAAATGACCATCATCGTTTTCGCGCTTTCCACGGGTGTGGCCAGTGTTAACCTGATGACCACGATTTTGACCATGCGTGCCAAAGGAATGTCCTGGTCTCGCACACCCATCTTTGTCTACGGAATCTTTGCCGCTGCACTCATGGGGCTCTATGCATTCCCGTTTTATCAATACTCCCAAATACTCTCGCTCTCTGACCGCGTGTTTAACACCTCGTTTTTCAATCCGCTTGAAGGTGGCAGCGTATGGCTGTACGAGAATCTCTTCTGGCTTCTTGGTCACCCTGAGGTCTACGTCATCCTCATTCCAACCACAGCCGTGTTGATGGAGATCCTCCCGGTATTTATGCGCAAGCCACTCTTCTCTTTCAACTTCGCCGTTGCGGGAATCGTGGGCGTTGTTGCTCTCAGGGGTTTGGTCTGGGCACACCACATGTACATGACGGGTTGGGCGCCAGCAGTCAACTACCCATTCATGCTGTCCACTGAAATGATCTCCATTCCTGTGGGTTTCCTAGTACTCGTGGTGATTGGCACACTGTGGCGTGGCACCTCGTGGTCCCGATTGCCATTGATGGCTGTCTATGCCGTGATCTTCAACAAGATGATTGGCGGTGTCACAGGTATTTACCTCTCGGACGTTCCCGCTGATCAGTACTTCCATGGCAGCATGTTCGTTGTCGCTCACTTCCATTACATGCTGATGGGCGCGGGATTCTTCGGTGCCATGGGTGGCATCGCGTTCTACTTCCCCAAAATGACGGGCAAGATCCTCGACGAACGCTATGGAGCGATCGGACTTTGGACCGTGTTTATCGGCTTCCAGCTCACTTTCGGTTCCATGTTTGTCGCCGGGCTCCAGGGCCAGCCACGTCGTGTGCTCCAATTTGATGAGCAGTTTGCTATCTCCAACTGGATCTCAACAATTGGTGCGTACACCATTGGCGTGGGCACATTGATCTTCTTGGGTGCAATTATTTTCTCGTGGAAGGACGGACCCATGGTGTCCGGTAACCCATGGGCATCCAAGTCCTTGGAATGGCAAACACCAACCCCAGTTCCGTTGGAGAACTTTGCGGTACTTCCCGTTGTGACCGAGCGTCCCTACAACTATGGAGTGCCGGATCCCTATGACGAAGAACTGCGAGCCCATGATGGCGATGAACTTGAAAGTGCAGGTGCGCGATGACAACTACCCCGGTCGAGGCATCTGACAACAAGCCCACCGCGCCCGCAGTCCCCCTATCACCGACCACGGGCGAGCCCATGGCAGTGATCGCTCGCCGTGGTCGCGTTGGATTGTGGCTCATAATTGTGATGAGTGTCTCAGGCACCCTTGCATTGATCATCAGTTACAGCTACCTGTGGTCCCTGAACGTAAACGGTGGTTGGGCACCTCCCGGTGCCAAGCTCACGGCAAACCAAACCAATGACACTATTGGTAAAGTCAAGGGCTCCTTTGCACCAGAGTGGCCTTTCTGGGCGATTCTGGGAATGCTCATTCTGGCCACAGTTTTCATGTGGTGGGGTTACCGCTCGGTCAAGCGCGGCAATCAGGGTGCCTTGATCGCTGGTTCCACGCTCGCGTTGATCATGACTCTTGCCACATTGGTTGCCCAGTGGATCCAGGTCACGAATTTCCCCTTCGGCCCGGCCAATGGCGCGTATGCATCCGCGGTGTTGCTTCTGTGTGCCAGTAACATCTTCAATCTTTTGCTGTTGCTTTTCATCCTCACGGGAATTGTGAATCGTGCCCGCAAAGGCTTGATCTCGAAGGCAGTGGCCTATCAGGCGCAGGCGGCTAGTTACTGGATGGTATGGGTCGTTATTGCCTTCCTCTTGGGTTGCTTGGTCACCACATTCATGGTGGAGAGCCCCAATGTTAATCCGGCGATCTTTGGTGGTTTCAAAGAGCAGTGAAGACGTCTGCTTGGCGTTATGTAGTGCCGCTGGGAACGGCATTTCCCATTGCGCTCCTTGTGCTTGCGACCCTAGGTGGTCTCAGTGAAACGGGTCTCATCGGTATTCCCATCGTGCCCTGGTACACACTCTTTGGCTTGCCCATTGACATCGTCATCCGGGACATTGCTACCGCATGCACGGTCGGCTTCGCGCTGATCGGGGGAGTTCTTGCGCCACGGCCTGATCCTTATCTGGGCAAACTAACTTCAGCTGCTGCTTTGGTCTGGCTCGCCGCACTTCTATCCCAAATTGTTTTCACTGTTTCTGAAGTCCTGGCCCTTCCCATGAGCGGTTCATTTGATCTCACCATCATGCGATCGCTGTTAACACAGACAACCGTTGGGCAAGTCATTCTGGCGCAGATTGCGCTGGTCGCACTCGTTGCGCTTCTTGGTTGGGTAGTGCTTGGCAGAACGACTGGGTGGATTGTTCTGGCCGTAGCCGCAATTGCTGCGTACCTGCCGGGACTGACTGGGCATTCGGGCATTCAAGAGGGGCACACCTCAGCCACCATTGCTCTGGGGTTCCACCTGGTGTCCATGGCCGTTTGGATTGGCGGATTGATCGGTATCACCCTTTATGCACTTCGAGTTGGAGTTGCATCAGAAAAGGTAATTCGGACCTACAGCACCATTGCACTCATAGCCGTGGTCGTGATTGCTGAGAGTGGACTTGTTAACGCCACCATGCGCCTTGATGGAATAGCACCATTTCTCACGTCTACCTATGGAGCAGTGATTATTGCCAAGGTTGCAATCCTGATTGTCTTGATTGGGTTTGGCTGGCAGCACAGGAAGAATCTCACCCGCCTCGATTCAGCGGCAGTTCCCAAAAGTTTGGCTGCGCTAGCCTCAATCGAGTTGCTGTGGATGGGAGTTGTCATCGGTCTAGCCGTGGCACTGTCGCGGACAGCCCCACCTGCAAATGCCATTGCGGGTGAGCCATTTGAAATGGGCGCATTGGCCGGTATTGCGATATTTCTCCCCATTGCAGTCCTGTTCGCATTTCCTCGCCTCAGGGGTGCGCGGGTCCCACGATTTTTTGTGGCCTATGCAGAAGTGTCAGCGATTGGGCTTGGGGTCGTTATTTATGGCGCGAGTGAACTGACCCGGACGGGGGCATTGGCCAGCGTGATCGGGGTCCAGGTGAGTGCGTTGGTGATTGGCATTGCGTTACTCGGTGCAGGTGTTGTTGCCATCTTGGTTCAATGGAAGTCACATTCGATTTCTGGCCTCATCATTATTGGGATCCTTTGGTGTGGCAATGCGTATTGGTTACTTGTACAAACCGGTCAAGGTGTCACACTTGGGGCCATCTCGGTCACGGCTGCTGTGCTGGGATCTTTGGCATATGTGTGGTGGGCGAGCCAGCCGCAGTTCGATCTGGATCCGAGTGCGACCGCAGGACAGGATTCAGTGCGCGCATGAGTGAACGCAAGCG
>JALRGY010000034.1 GCA_023253325.1 Candidatus Nanopelagicales bacterium
GGTTAGTCCGTGTCCGCGAGCAGTCAGGCCGATCAGGCCGATCAGGCCAGTCAGGCCACACAGGCCAGTCAGGCCACACAATTGTCTTGGACTGATCTGGGCTCTGCCCTCTCGGACCTGATATTTGTTGTCGTCGACTTGGAAACCACCGGCGGCGCCTCCGTCGATGCGGGCATCACGGAAATTGGCGCGGTTAAAGTGCGTGGCGGCGAAATCATCGGTGAATTCACCACGCTGGTCAATCCCGGAATCCCCATCCCACCTTTCATTGCCTCCCTCACAGGAATCAATGACTCAATGGTGGCTACCTCTCCCGGTGTCCAGACTGCGGTCAGCATGTTTTTGGAATTTGCCGGTGAGTGTGTTTTCGTCGCGCACAACGCTCCCTACGACATGGGCTTTCTCAAAGGAGCTTGCACTAAATTTGATTTGCCCTGGCCTAGTAACCGAGTTATTGACACGGCGCGCATCGCGCGATTAGCACTGCATCGCGATGAGGTGCGCAACTGCAAACTCGGGACCCTGGCCAAATTCTTTAACACGGAGGTACAACCAACACATCGTGCTTTTGACGACGCCCGTGCAACCACTGATGTCTTGCATCGACTTTTTGAACGCCTAGGTGACTACGGCGTTCACACACTTGAGGACCTCAACGCTTTCACCAGTCGTGTTAGTGACGTCCAGCGAACCAAACGACATTTAGCCGATGGTCTGCCGGCAAAGCCGGGTGTCTATATTTTCCAAGACCCCCAAGGGAAATCGCTGTATATCGGCACCTCAAAGAATATTCGGAATCGCGTCCGCACCTATTTCACCGCAAGCGAAAACCGCCGGCGCATGTCGGAGATGATCAATATCGCTGTGCGAGTCAACCCAATAGTGTGTGCCACAATCCTTGAGGCCAAGATCCGTGAACTGCGGCTGATTGTTAGCGAACAGCCCCGCTATAACCGAAGATCACGCGCAGCGGAAACGGTGAGTTGGCTCAAACTCACCGTGGAACCTGCACCTCGAATCATCATCACAAACACAATAAAGGCTGACATCGCACAAGGTGCCCGGTATGTAGGCCCGTTCACTTCACGAGCTGCCGCCCAACAGGCCATGAGCGCCATCAATGAAACCGTGAACCTTCGAACCTGCACACTTAAAATTGCCACCGCCCCGAAATCCAATATCCCCGGTTGTGTTCGTGCGGAAATTGGAAAGTGCGCGGCCCCCTGTACCAGCGGCCACGACCGCGATGTCTACTCGATTGTTGTCAATGCGGCCACAATGTGCATGTCCGGTGATGTTCGCCCGGTGGTCCATTACATCACCGAGCGCATGACAAAACTCTCACAAGAGGAACGATTCGAAGAAGCCGCCGCATGGCGTGAAGCACTTGGTCATTACGTGAACGCGTCTTTCCGAACATATCGATTGCGTTGGCTGTCAACACAAAGTGAAATCGTTGCGGCGCAGCCAACCATTGATGGAGGTTGGGAAATTCACGTCATTCGCTTTGGTCGCCTCGCTGCAGCTGGCACCGTTGAGCCAGGTTTCGACCCCATGCCTCACATTGAGGCGCTTGTCGCGACCGCCGAATTCGTCATTCCCGGCTTGGACCCAGCCCCTGCCGGCGTCACCGAGGAAACATTTGACCTACTTCGTTGGCTGGAAACCGACGGCGTTCGCCTGGTCTCGGTCAGCACTCCCGCACATATGCCAATTCACTGCGGCGGTAAAGAAACCATGCAACTCTCTGACATTCGTCGAGTTGTCAGCGAACGACTTTCAGCAGTGTCCGACCCTGGCGGCTACTCGCGGCCCGAGGGTAAACGCTCAGCAATGACTCGCATGGCAAATTTCTAGATGAATCGAGATTCAAGCAGCCCGCGATGCAGTTCTCCATTTTTGGAGCAATTCCCAGGCCGAACCGCTATCAATTGCATCCACGCATTGAGGGATAAATGAGTTGATGCGCTCCCCCAATGTTCCTTGACCGGATTCCCCAGCAGCAGAGCTAGCAGCGACGAGAGCGGCAGCAGCATTTACCGCAACACTCTTGCGAATAGCCACAACTTTTGCTTCATCATTGCCGCCTGGCTGACCACCTAAAACTTTAATGAGCAACTCTGCATTGCGATTTCGCTCTCCCCCGCGCAAATCCTCACTGGAAAAGTTCTCAACACCAAAATCTGATGGCTGAAGGAGCTCTTCCGTCACCGTGACGCCCGTGGCGTCCCAGATCTGGGTGGGGTGGGTAAGGGAGATTTCATCGAGGCCCTCGGTACCACGAACCACAAGAGCACTCACTCCCCGTTCCTTCAACACCTGCGCCATGATGGGCGCAAGGTCAAGATTTGCGCAACCAATAAGTCCCGCATTAGCGCCAGCAGGATTGGTCAACGGACCGAGGATATTAAAAACAGTGGGTATTCCAAGCAGCTTTCGTGCAGGGACGGCAAATCGCGTGGCCGGATGATGGCGTGGCGCAAAGCAAAATGCGATGCCAGCATCGCGGGCGACACGAGCCACCTGCTCGGGATCAAGATCGATAACGACGCCTAATTCCTCGAGGACATCCGCAGCACCGGTTGCACTGGAGACGGCACGATTTCCATGCTTGATGACAGGAACGCCGCATGCCGCGGCAACTATCGCCGACATGGTGCTGATGTTCACCGAATGGGAACCATCCCCACCAGTTCCCACAATGTCCAAGATGACCGAATGACCATGATTTCTAGGTACCAATTGGGCATGATCAAGCATCACGCTGGCCAAAGCGGAAACATGCTCAGGGGTTTCACCTCGGAGCTTGAGCCCGAGAATAAATGCGGTCACGTGGGCATCCGTTGCCCGCTCGCCAAGGATTTCCTCCATAGCCCACGAAACAGATTCGGGCTTCAGTGGTTGAGAGGTGTCGGCCAACTCGCCAAAAAGTAGCGGCCAGGTCAGTTGAGTGCTCATCACTCTGATTACGAACTAAGTGCGATGCGCGTGCTCAGCAATTTGGTAACCGCTTTGGCCGTGGCTACCGGCTCAATGGGAAGGGCCACGACAGCATCAGCTCGAGACCATGTGGCCAACCAGGCATCCTGGGCGCGAGCTATGAGAACGAGAATCGGTGGGCAATTAAAGATTTCGTCCTTCAACTGACGGGCAATGCCCATACCACCTGCAGGCGCTGCTTCACCGTCAAGAATGATCAGGTCATACCTTTCGTGGTCAACAAGAGTGATGAGAGCGGGTTCAGTGGCAGCTTCCGTGTATTTCACATGGGGAAGGCCTACATCGGGGCGAGCGCCCAAGGCGTTTATCACGTCGCTGCGCACATTCTTATTGCTGCTGTAGACGAGCACTGAGAGGTCAGAATCCACGTTCCAACTCTAATGAGATTGCCCCTCAGAAGGCACATCGGGTGAGGTCAACGGCGCCCCACCTGAATGAGGGGGAAATCACGCTGAATAACGAGGGGGTCAGGGAGAAAAAATAAGGGTGATCTGACAGACTCTGCATGTGGCTAATGCAACGGTAATTCCTCAGGCTTATGAGCACGCCCCCGCGAACCGACCAAACATGGTTTCCATCGGGACGATCGTGTGGCTTTCCAGCGAGTTGATGTTCTTTGCGGCCCTCTTTGCAATGTACTTCACCTTGCGGGCAGTGAACCCCGAACTCTGGGCCGAGGAAACGACGCTTCTCAATATTCCCTTCGCGAGCGTCAACACGACAATTCTGGTTTTGAGCTCCGTCACCTGCCAACTTGGCGTTTTTGCCGCAGAACGAGGCGATGTCAAAGGCTTGCGCCGCTGGTTCATCATCACTTTCCTCATGGGCGCCATTTTTATTGGTGGACAGATCACCGAGTACACGGAACTCGTCCACGAAGGCTTGACCCTCTCGAGCAATGCCTACGGCTCGGCTTTCTACCTCACCACCGGATTCCATGGAATGCACGTGACCGGCGGACTCATCGCATTCCTCCTGGTGCTTGCAACCACTTTCGTGGCGAAACGCTTTACCCACGAACAGGCAACCCGTGCAATTGTCGTCTCTTACTACTGGCACTTTGTTGACGTTGTTTGGATCGCATTGTTCTTCATGATTTACATCTTGAAGTAGCTCGAACTGCACTATTACAAGAGTTGCACTCCCCCAAGGTGCACACGGACATATAGCTAGTTGACAACACCTAATTAAGGAAGGCTCCACCACTGTGAAGTTCCTGTCAGCACGTCGGCGTAACCCTTTGGTTGCCCTGTTCTTGCTCGTGGCAGCGCTCGGCATGACCGGGGTTGGTTACTCCGTGATTTCAAGTGCCAAGCCTGCTGAGGCAGCCATGGGTTCACAAACCCAGGTCGAAGATGGCAAGAAGCTCTACCTCGAGGGATGCAGTTCCTGTCATGGCCTCGACGCGCAGGGAACCATGAATGGCCCAACCCTTCTCGGAGTTGGGGCCGCTTCCGTGCACTTTCAGGTCGCAACTGGCCGCATGCCACTCGCCGCACCCGGCGCACAGGCTGTCGCCAAAGATCCCATCTATGACGTTGAACAAATTGCCGCAATGAGCGCTTATATTGCCTCCCTCGCACCTGGTCCAGCTATCCCAACCGCAGAGGACCTCAGCTATGAAGGAGCGGACCAGGCAAAGGGTGGCGAACTGTTCCGCATCAACTGTGCCCAGTGCCATCAGGCCGCCGGTCAGGGTGGCGCCTTGACGCAAGGCAAGTACGCCCCGAGTTTGATGGAGGCAACACCACAGGAGATCTACGAGGCCATGGTCACCGGGCCCCAGAGCATGCCTGTTTTTTCCAATGAAACTTTACCCATCGAACAAAAGCAGGAAATCACTGCCTACATCATGGGACTGCAGGAAGCGCCAAGCCCCGGTGGGCTTTCACTCGGTCGACTTGGGCCAGTGGTTGAAGGCCTGTTCATGTGGGTCGCCGTCTTCGCCGCGCTTATCGCCGCGGCCGTCTGGATTGGAATCAAAGCACGATGACCGAAATAGATCACACGCATGAGGGTCACGACGACGCGCACGCACCTGGCTCTGAAGTCGCTACCAAGGTGGGGTATTCGCCTGTTGCCGACATTCCCCACAAGCCGCGTGTAACGGACACTGACCCTAAAGCTGCCCGCAGGGCCGAGCGTCAAGTTGCCGGCATGTTCACGCTGTCAATGATATTTGTCATTGCATTCGTGGTCGCATATGTTGCCATCGACAAGAATGCATACGTCTACATCCCCGTTCTCGGCGATGTAGGCGCCAGCAACGTAGTTCTGGGATTCACGTTTGGAGCTGCCGTTTTCCTCATTGGTGCAGGGGCAATTCAGTGGGCAAAAAAACTCATGCCCGACGTTGAAGTCGTTCAACAAAGGCACGACATGGCCTCGGATAAGTCCGACGAGGAAGCAGCGGCAGCAAATTATGAGCGTGGCAAGGACGAATCTGGCTTCGCTCGCTACAAAATTATTCGCCGCTCACTTCTGGGTGCCATGGCACTTTTCCCCATCCCGATCATCGTTGTTCTCCGCGACCTGTGGATTACTCCGCCAGGGGAAAACCCTGCAGAGATCTTGTCCACGACTCCGTGGGAGGACGGCGTCATGATTATCCCCGACGTTGGTGACCAGACTGGGCTCTCGCCTGAAACTTCAAGGGGCATTCGTCCTGAGGATCTACCTGTCGGTGGTTTGGTGTCCGCACTTCCCGTGGACATCGGCGTGATTCAGGAGGAAGAACACAACCTCAATGCTCGCGGTAAGGCATCAATCATTCTCGTGCGCATGGACCCCAGTGAAATTCGCTCACAACAGGGTGAAGGCTGGGACTACAACGGGATCGTGGCGTTCTCAAAGATTTGCACCCACGTGGGTTGCCCCATTGCACTGTATGAACAGCGCACTCACCACCTGCTCTGCCCATGCCATCAGTCAACATTTGACCTCGCCGACAGCGGGGACGTGGTCTTCGGGCCTGCTGCCCGCCGAATGCCCCAGTTGCCGATTGGTGTAAATGCTGAAGGATACCTAGTGGCGAAGGCACCATTTGCTGAACCTGTTGGACCTAGTTTCTGGGAGCGTGATCGCACATGACCACCACGGTGAACACCAATTCGTTGGGTGACGCTGAAACAACACCAAAAGACGATCCACTTGAGATCGCCGGTGGCGCAACGGCTAAGTACGTTGATCAACGCCTCGGTAGCAACAGGTTCCTCGGTCGCAACCTTGGCAAGGTCTTTCCTGATCACTGGTCTTTCATGCTCGGTGAGATTGCTTTGTACTCTTTCATCGTCGTGCTTCTGACAGGCACTTACCTGACACTGTTTTACAAGCCGAGCATGGTTGAAGTCCTGTATGACGGTTCCTACGTGCCCCTCAAAGGCGTCATGATGTCCGAGGCCTATGCCTCGACTTTGGATATCTCATTCGAGGTGCGCGGCGGACTCCTGATACGCCAGATGCATCACTGGTCGGCGTTGATCTTTGTCGCTGCCATTGCGGTTCACATGTTCCGTGTGTTCTTCACCGGTGCTTTCCGCAAACCCCGTGAGTTCAACTGGATCGTGGGCGTGGCCCTCACCGCACTGGCCCTCGGGGCCGGGTTTACCGGCTACAGCCTCCCGGACGATCTCCTTTCGGGAACCGGCCTTCAGATTATTCGCGGGATTCTGCAGTCAATCCCCCTCGTTGGCACGTGGGCGGCGTTCCTCGTGTTCGGTGGGGAGTTCCCTGGCACGGACATCATCTCGCGCTTGTATGCCGCACATATCCTTTTGATTCCCGGGATCATTTTGGCCCTGATCACCGTTCATCTCATGATGGTCTGGACCCAGAAGCACACCCAGTTCCCTGGACCAGGTCGTACGAATGACAACGTCGTTGGCTACCCGCTACTCCCCGTGTACATGGCCAAGGCCGGGGGCTTCTTCTTCATCGTCTTCGGGATTATTGCTCTCATTGGCGGGCTGGTTACCGTTAACCCGATCTGGATTTTTGGTCCCTACACGCCTGACCAAGTCTCGGCTGGAACACAGCCCGACTGGTACATCGGATGGCTCGATGGCGCCCTACGCCTTATGCCAAACATTGAGACGGTGCTCTTCGGGTTCACCATTAGTTGGAACGTTCTCGTTCCTTCCGTGATCATTCCCGGAATCCTGTTCACCGGACTTGCCCTCTACCCGTTCCTCGAGGCATGGGCAACTGGTGACAAGCGTGAGCACAACCTCCTTGATCGCCCGCGCAACGCTCCAGTCCGCACAGGAATTGGCGTCATGGCAATAGTCTTCTATGGCATTCTGTGGATCGGTGGTGGCAACGACATCGTCGCGACAACCTTCAACATGAGTATCAACGCCATCAGTTGGACACTTCGTGTGCTCTTGATCGTGGCTCCCCCGCTCGCGTTTATCATTACCAAGCGCATTTGCCTGGGCTTGCAGCGCAAAGACCGCGACAAACTGCTCCACGGTTATGAATCTGGTCGAGTGTTACGCCTGCCGCACGGTGAGTTCATCGAGGTTCATCAACCACTGAACTACAAGGAACTCGCTGTCATTCAAGGCAAGGAAGACATTGCAGTCCTTCCCGCCCCCGAAAAGGCTGATGCCGATGGCGTGAAGAACAAGCTCTACCCAATTCATAATCTCCAGCACAAACTCTCCAGCTTCTTCCTGCGAGATAACGTGCAAAAGCCCAGCAAGGCTGAGATTGAAGCGGGACAAGCGCATGTTGCTCATACGTCTGAACTTGAAGCACCGCTCCATGACTACGAAGAACTCGATCAGGACCCAGTGGGTCACGGTGGAGTTCTGCACCACCCAGGCATGGCCATGACCAATCAGGAACAGATTGACCAGCGCCACTAATAGGCTCTAAACGTGAAAGGCCCCGCCATCAAATTGGCGGGGCCTTTCACGTGGAATGGTTAATCAGGCATTCTTAGAAAGACCCAAAGGTGCGAACGCCCGAGCGCCAGGTGCCAACTACCTCAATCTGGCCAATTGCATTGGGATCAAAGTGCCGTGGATCGGCGCGAAGAAGCACAAGATCTGCGATGGCACCCGGTCGAATCACTCCAGCATCATCACGCCCGGCTTGATACGCGACCCCAGATGTATACGCTGCTAAGCCATCATCGACCGAAACCCGCTCTTGGGGCATCCAGGGTGGGCTCGAGGGCGTTGCTTGACGGGTTACCGCAATCTGCAGACATTCCAAAGGGTTATAAGTTGTCACGGGCCAATCACTGCCAAAGGAGATCACCGCACCCGTGTTCGCCACAGTTTGGATCTGGAATTGTCTCTCGGCTCGCTCTGGACCGAGCCGCTCTGCAGTTAACTGCTCCTGCCATGCATCCATTTGCGCCCAGAGGGGTTCATAGTTCGCCACCACACCCAATTGCACAAATCGTTCAATATCAGAGGGAGCAATGAGTTGAGAGTGGACAATGACCCAACGTCGATCGCGGGCTGGGTTAGTTGCCGCACATTGCTCAAATGCATCGAGCGTCATTCGAATGGCGTAATCGCCGATTGCATGCACGTGCGCCGTGAAACCCAAAGCATCGGTGGTTGCCACGGCAGCAGCCAATTCTTGTGGCTCCCAGTTTGGGAGGCCCTTGGAGTGGGGGCACCCGCAATACGGCTCAAGAAGTGCGCCGGTACCCGATTCAAAGATTCCATCGGCAAAAAATTTAATCCGAGTCGCCGAGAAATTTGAATCGCCGCACGCTGCGGCAGCGTCCCTCGAAGCCACGAATCTCTCTATTTGAGCACGCCAATTATTCGGATCTGCCCAAAGAGCTAGGTCAACCCCGACATTCAATCGACCGGACTGATGCGCTGCGATCCACGTGTCGATGTCACGGGGTTCAGTCCATCCCTCTTGGATCCAGGTGATCCCTGCTGCTGCGAGTTTGGCGGTTGCCTGAGACAGGGCCTCGACTCGGACATCTTCTGTGACCTGTGGCAATAACTCCGCAACAGGACGCCAGGCACCCCACTCTTTTAAAGTTCCAACCGGAACACCCGACTGGTCCACCACAATTTCACCATCATGGGGCTGGGTGATCTCACCCATGTATCCAGCCTGTTTCAGTGCAACCGAATTGACCCATACTGTGTGGTAGTCCGATGCCCTCAGGTAGACGGGGCGATCAGATACAAACTCATCAAGCCAGGCTGCCTGAAAAATGCCGCCTGGAGCCAAAGACAAATCAAAGCCAGAGCCCTCAATCCACTCCTTCTCTGGGTGCTCTGCGGCCCAGCGCCCAACAGACTCAGCGACCTCCCGAGCGGTGGCAAAGTCCCTCACGGGGGCAGATACCGCCTCCAAACCTCCAAACAGCGTATGGATGTGACCATCGGCAAATGCGGGCGCCATGAAGCCGCCCTGGCAGTCAAGCACGAAATCAGCGCCCATCGATATTGCGCTATCTCCCAGAGCAATAATCCGATCCCCTCGCATGAGTACCGCATTGCTGGTGGCCCAGTCGCCAGAGGGTAACCGGGAGCCGAGCCAGACCGTTGCGTTCTTGAAAAGCGTTGAATCCATAACGCCAAATTCTAGGGCGCCAATTCTTTTTTTTCTTGGATCGGTACTTATGCGCGCAGTATGCCGCCACCACCCAGAGTGAATGGGAATTGCTGAGCACTGCCATCCGCCTACGGCTTGCTAGACCTCAAAGAGATACAGAAAAAGTAACCTGTTATCGAAAACGCACTGCGGTCCTTTTCCTGTCTGTCAAGGAGGTTTCCTTCACATTGCTCCGGCGTTGAGGAGTTTCGGGCGCACGGCACAGGTCCTCAGCTGGCGTGAAAAATAACAGGCAAACCTTCTGTGGACTATCGGCCGATTAATTACTGGAAGCGAGTTCCTTCGATTGAATTCTAGGCGCTTTACCAACGTGAGAAATCGCTTCCATCACCTGCTGCAGTGCCTTCATGCTGTGGCCAGAAAGAAACGTGTCTACGTAGGGCAATGCCGTTGCCATCCCGCCCACCAGAGGTTCATAGTCCATTCCAGCTTTACGCGGATTGACCCAAATAATGTGAAAGGCCAACCGGGATAATTGGTCCATGGCTTTTTTGAGTTCAGCCGTGTCACCCATCTCCCAACCATCGCTCACGATGACAACCACTGCGCCTCTCGCCATTCCTCGGCGCCCAAATTTATCGATGAACTCCTGAATAGCCCCACCAATCTTTGTGCCGCCCGACCAGTCCTTGGCGCTTTGCGCGGCCTTTTGATACGCGATCTCCGTGTGGGTCGTGGTCAATTGGCGGGTGAGGTGGGTCAAATGAGTGGCGAAAACAAATGCCTCAGCTCCAATAGCCTTGACGGCACCTCGCATGAGATGAAGGTAAATCCGCGCATATGGCTCCATGGATCCTGAGACATCAGCAATGAGGATAATTTTGCGCGGCTTGAGCTCCGGTTTGCGCATCACCTGGACCACAGGGTCACCGCCTGTTCGATGCGCTCGTCGCAAGGTGGCGCGGACATCCCACCGCTTTCCCTGATTGTGTTGTGAACTACGACGCCCCTTGCGCATTGGCGGCACTACCGGCAACTGTTCAATGAGTTGCCTGATCAATTCAAGTTCTTGTTCGGTGAGCGCCGAAAATGGTTTGTCATTGATGCGCTCTTGATCACTAACTGCAGCTAAGACACTGATGTCATCCTCGTCATGTTCCTCGCCACTTTCGGCGCCCGGGGTCGCACTGGTGCCATTAGGTGATGAAGCACTCTCCCCTTCACGCTGTGGGTCGCCGGGGCTCTTCTCGTCAGATGCTGTTGATGTTGGTGGTGGTGGCAACTCACTCGTTGGCTGCCGATAATCAGCAAAATCAACTATTCCCTGAAAAATCTGCCGAAAGACGTTATCGAAAATAGTTACTTGTTCCTGCGAAGTCACCAAGGTTGCCCGCGCCACCCAATAAAGGTCATCAACGCTCACGGGCTGGGCAAGAAGCACGGCCTCAGCAAATCGGGCACTGCGCTCTGGAGTTACGGGGAGACCTGCCGAATGCAGCAGGTGCCCGAACCCACTTGTAATCTCAACAAGGCCTGCGCCTTTTGATTCCTGCAACTAGACCCCTGCGACCCAGCCCACACCCTGATCAATTGCGGCGTCTTGGTCTTCACGGTATTTCAATACTGAGCCGAGAGTTCGCATGACATCATCACCATTGAGACTTTGAATCCCGAGAAGTTGTGCCGCGTGAGCCCAATCAATGGCCTCAGCGATCCCAGGTGGTTTTTGCAAGTCGAGGCTGCGAAGGCGTTGAACCGCACCAGCAATCTGCGCGACAAGCCTCTCGTTGGCACCCGGAAGCCGCATGTGAACAATTCGCGTTGCATGCTCAAGATCGGGGTAATCAATCCAGTGGTACAGACAGCGGCGCTTGAGGGCATCATGCAGATCTCTGGTTCGGTTTGATGTCAAAATAACAATCGGCGGCTGCGTCGCACGCAAGGTTCCCAATTCGGGAACGGTCACCGTGCACTCCGCCAGCATTTCAAAGAGGAAAGCCTCAAATTCCTCATCAGCACGATCAACCTCATCGATCAAAAGAACAGCCGGGTTGGGGCCCTTATGCTCAAGTGCTTGAAGCAGCGGTCGATCAATCAGGTAGTCCCGGCCAAAGAGTGTTTCCTCGCCGATTTCTTGCCCTTGGGACTCAGCAACCCTGATTGATAGAAGTTGCCGCGGATAATTCCATTCATACAGTGCTTCGGAGGCATCAATACCCTCATAACATTGTAAGCGAATGAGTGGGGTGTTTAACAATTCTGCGATCGACTTAGCGGCCTGCGTTTTACCAACCCCTGCTTCACCCTCGAGCAGTAGCGGTTGCGGCAACCGCATGTTCAGAAAAAGCGATGTGGCTAGACCCTGCTCAGCGAGATACCCCGCGCCCTCGAGAGCATTGATGAGTGCCTGGGGAGAATCAATATCGGCAGCTTGAGTCATGGGCTAAGCCTGCTGGAAAGCAGCAGGGTTTGCAACAAATGCCTTTTTGCAACCAGGAGCGCAAAAGTACCAACGCTCGCCGTCAACGTCAGCGTGGATAGAAGTTTCGACAGCTGCAACAGTCATCTTGCAAATCGGATCAATGGCCGTGAGTGGCGTTACCTCAATCTGTTTAGGTGGCATCGCGTCAGATGGCGAACGCCTCAACTCGGTGATTTCAGCAAAGATAGAAAGTGCAATTTCTTCGGGTGTGCGAGCACCGATATTCAGTCCTGCTGGCGAGTGCAGAACCTGCCTCTGGTGATCTGGCAGGTCCAGTGACTCTTTGACTGCAGCAGCACGCTTTGGGCTGGCGATTAGGCCGACGTATGGAACTTGGGCCTTGATGGCATGCTCAAGAATCAACTCCTCATCATTGCCATGTGAGGCCACAACGACTGCATCAACACCCTGTAAGTTTGAACCATTCCAATCATGAACGCGGTATCCCATTGCCAAGCCAATATTTTGTAATGCGCGAGCAATGGGTGACTCGCCGAAGACCTGAAGGATCGGTGCGGGAATTATCGGCTCCATGAAAATCTCCAGACTTCCCCCAGACAAACAGTGATTGTGAACCACGATTTTTCCAGGTTGATTATCTTCAGGATTGGGCGTAATGCGTAGCAGAATTGGATCGCCGGATCGCAACAACTCAAGCGCTTGATTGCGCACAGTGGCGACGGCGCAATGCCCGCCAACGAAGCCTTCAATGGTGCCATCTTCCAAGATAATGGCTTCATCGCCAGGGTTAGCTGATGTTGGTCGCTCAGCTAAAACCACTCGAGCGTGCACGAAAGGGGTCCGCTCGGCGCGTAACCGCTCGGCCCTTTCATGCACGCTCGACATGATCATCTGTTTATCGCTTCGATTCTTGGCTTTACTCGACTGCCATGTCAACGCGGATTGGGTTACCCTGAATTGCACGCCACACGTTGGCAGGTGTCAGTGGCATGTCAGCGTGACGGACACCGAATGGTGCCAGGGCGTCCATGACAGCGTTCACAACTGCAGGTGGCGAACCAACTGTTGCTGATTCACCAACGCCCTTAGCGCCGATTGGGTGATGAGGTGACGGTGTCACTGTCTCACCCAGTTCGTAGGTGGGACACTCCATTGACGTTGGCAACAGGTAATCCATGAACGATCCACCGAGGTTATTGCCGTCTTCATCGAATGCAATGACCTCCATGAGTGCCATGCCGATGCCGTCAGCCAAGCCCCCATGGACTTGACCCTCAACGACCATTGGGTTGATGCGAGTGCCACAGTCATCAACTGCAATGAATCGACGGACCTTGACCTGCCCGGTGCCGGGATCAACGTCAACGACGCAGATGTAGCAACCGTATGGGTAGGTCAAGTTGGGTGGGTTGTAAACGGCCGTTGCATCAAGGTGACCCTCAACGCCCTCCGGCAGTTCCAATGAACCATGGGACAGAAGTGCGATCTCGGTGATGGTCTTGCCGCGCTCCTTGTCACCCTTGACATACCAGCGGCCCAACTCCCACTCGAGGTCATCGGGTGAGCACTCCAAGGCTGCAGCAGCAACCTGGCGGGCCCGCTCCTTGACCTTGCGGGAAACAACTGCAGCAGCTGCACCCGACACCGGCGTTGAACGTGACCCGTAAGTGCCAAGTCCGAATGGAGTCTGGTCCGTGTCACCGTGCACAACCTCGATGTCTTCGGGGTTGATGCCCAACTCATGAGCAACGATCTGCGCATAAGTTGTTTCATGTGCCTGACCCTGACTCTGTACCGAGAGACGAAGGACCGCCTTGCCCGTGGGGTGCACGCGCAATTCGATTCCATCGGCCATTCCGAGGCCGAGGATGTCCATGTCTTTGCGGGGACCAGCGCCGACACCTTCCGTGAAGAAGGAGAAGCCGATGCCCATGTACTCGCCGCGAGCGCGTTTTTCTTCCTGTTCTTTGCGCAGTTCGTCATAGCCTGCAATTTCCATTGCCACGCGCATGGTCTTTTCGTATTCGCCTGAGTCATACTCCCAGCCTGTTGGCGAGGTGTATGGGAACTGCTCTGGACGCAATAGATTCTTCAAGCGAAGTTCTGCTGGATCCATATTGAGTTCTGCAGCGAGGCAGTCAACCAGACGTTCAATGAGATAAACAGCCTCGGTGATGCGGAATGAACATGCATATGCCACGCCACCGGGTGCTTTATTTGTGTAGACCGGTGTCACCTTGCAGTGCGCATGTGGGTAGTCATAGGAGCCCGAGAAAATGTGGAAGAAGCCAGCGGGGTAATTCGTTGGCTGTGCCACACCGTTGAAGGCACCATGATCTGCAAGAACATCAACGTCAACGGCGAGGATCTTGCCCTCTTTAGTTGCCGCAATGGTTCCCGTCATGTGGTAGTCACGAGCGAAGGAGGTGGACATGAGGTTCTCCCCACGGTCTTCCATCCACTTGACCGGCTTTCCCGTGACGATTGTGCCAATCACTGACAGGACGTAGCCCGGGTAAACACCCACCTTGTTTCCGAATCCGCCACCGACGTCCGGGCTGATAATGCGGATCTTGTGTTCTGGCAAACCTGCGACCATGGCGTAAACCGTCCGGTGCGCATGTGGTGCCTGACTGGTGGTGTACATGGTCAATTGCCCAGTCACCTTGTCGAGGTAGGAGACGGAACCACAAGTCTCCATGGGTGCTGGGTGCACGCGTGGGTACATGATCTCTTGGGTCACAACAACGCAGTTGGGATCAGCCTCAGCCTGGGCAATCGCCTCAGCGGTTCCAATAGCGTTGCCTGACTCCCAGGTCTTGTGACCGTGGACATCGGTGATCGAATTGTCGGTTTGGCCTTTGTCGTCGCGAATAACTGGAGCATCAGGCTCCATGGCCTTCTTGGCATCCATGACTGGCTCAAGTTGTTCGTAGTCAACATCGATCAGTTCCACTGCATCCTTGGCAATGTAACGATCGTTGGCAATTACGAAGGCAACTTCTTGGCCCTGGAAACGGACCTTGTCCGTTGCAAGAACTGCTTGTGTGTCATATGACAGCGTTGGCATCCAGGCGAAGTTGTCACCGAGGAGCGAAGGACGGGGAATGCCCTCGAGGGTCTTTCCCGTGATGACAGCTACAACACCGGGAAGTGCTTCGGCTGCCGAGGTGTCGATGCTCTTGATGCGGGCATGCGCGTATGGGCTGCGCAGAATCGCACTGTGCAGCATGCCGGGGAGATTAACGTCATCGACGTAATTGCCCTCACCACGAATAAAGCGTTGATCCTCGACACGCTTCATGTTTCCGAACCCAATGGGGTTACCTGCGGGACTGAGAGGTGCTTCTTCTACTGCGGTCATGCCTTTACCTCATTCTCTGCGGGGTGCTCAGCCGCCCATTGGATTGACTTGACGATGTTGTGGTAGCCGGTACAGCGACAGAGCTGGCCGGAGATACCCTCACGGATTTCTTCTTCAGAGGGATTGGGGTTGTTATCCAGTATCCAACGACCGGTCATCATCATGCCTGGTGTACAGAATCCACACTGCAAACCATGACATTCACGGAAGCCTTCCTGGATCGGATCAAGTTGGCCATTTTGCTCAAGACCCTCAACCGTGCGTACTTCGCGACCGTCGGCCATGGCCGCCAAGATGGTGCAACTCTTGACGGGTTCCCCGTCAACCCACAGCACGCAGGTGCCACAGTTGGATGTGTCGCAGCCCCAGTGTGTGCCACGAAGTCCGACGATGTCGCGGATGAAGTGAACGAGCAGCGTGCGTGGTTCGCACTCTTTGGTGACTGACTCACCATTGATTGTCATTGTTACCTGCATGTCAGGCTCCTTGGCTTGATTGGACGGAACGACGAAGCGCACGCAGGGTGAGCTCCTTGGCAAGATGCTTTTTGTAGTCAGCAGGACCACGCTGGTCAGATGAAGGGTTGCAGCCCTCCGCAGCCATTGCCGCTGCCTGCTCGAGGTTTTCCTCGGTCGGAGCTTTACCGATCAAGAATTCCTCAGCTGCTGGGACACAGAAGTGCTCCGCACCAACTGCCGCCAGTCCAATGCCGCAGTCTTCAACAACGCCGTTCTTCACCACGACGAAGGTACCGACGGACGCAACTGCCCAGTCACCAACGCGACGTTCGACCTTTTCGTAGGCACTACCTGCACCCGGTCGAATCGGGAAACGCACCTCGGTCAAAATCTCGCCATCGCCGACCTGAGTCATGTAGGGACCAAAGTGGAATTCGCGCATTGGGACCGTGCGGGTTCCTGTTGAGTTCTGAATGACAACGGAACCCCTGAGCGCAGAACCCAATGCCGAGAGATCTTCAGAGGGGTCAGCTTGACAGTAGGAGCCGCCCACGGATCCACGATTGCGCACTACTGGGTCAGCGATGACTTTTTCGCATTCACGGAAAATGGGGTAATGCTCGAAGAGCAAAGGTGAGTCGAGAACCTCGCGGTGTCGAACCATTGCGCCAACCACTATCTCGTTACCTTCAACCTTAATGGACTTCAGTTCATCGAGGTCGTTGATGTCGATGAGTGCCTCTGGGCGCGCAAGACGCAAGCGCATCATCGGGATGAGACTGTGCCCACCCGCAACGAGACGTGCATCCTCGCCGTATTTTTCGAGTTGCGCGATTGCATCTGCGACCGATGTGGCGCGCACATAATCTGCTAATGGTGCGGGAGTTTGCATCCCGTCCCCTTTCCCTTTGTGCCGAGCATTCCTACAATTGTGGGAACGCAATTACTTTTTTTGCGATTCCAAACTTTCCCCTCAACGCGCCTTGCGCAGCCGAAGAGCTCCCCCACGACTACCTGGCGATCAACCACCAGACAACACCAATTACAACGACTGCCCCGATGACTACCGGAATTGCGCGCTTGAGCACGGGTCCCATGGCAACGGACCCCAGATCCAAAGCTTCAGCCTGCTTCACTGGCGCTGGTGCGACCGCTGCAGGGGCAGGTGCTCCATCAGCGGCTGGGGCTGCTGCTGGCGCACTTCCCGCGGCAATGACCTGCTCAAGGTTCCCCGCAAACTGATCAACAAGGCGTCCGGCAACGTCCTGCATGACGCCCCGACCGAATTGCGCTGCTTTGCCCGTGATGGTCAGATCAGTTGTCACATCAACGCGTGTAGTCGTTGGGCTTTCAGCGATAAGTTCCGTGGTGACATGTGCCTTTGCGGTGCCCGTACCGCGGCTTTCTTTTCCTGTGCCCTCGATGATGGCGATGTGCGCCGATGCATCTTTGCTCACGAATCGAGCTTCACCGCCGTATGTCATGGATACCGGGCCAAGTTTGACCTTCACGTTACCAGTGAATTCGTCCCCATTAACGGATTCCAGAGTCGCACCTGGCATGCACGGTGCGATGGACTCCACATTCAACAGGGTGTTCCACGCTGTCTCCACGTCGGCGGGGACTGTGAACGAGTTTTTCAGTTCCATTAATGCTCCTGAGATCTGATTTTTTTCACGAACGTTTCGCGCCCCCGCACCTTCAGACAATCATGCACCCCGAACCACCGCAGCGCACCCCGATCAGCGAAATTACCCTGACAATGCCCGAAACTTGCCCATTGCGGGCATTGGTCAAACTCAGAGTGCTCAAAAAACCCTGAACCCTTTCCACCTGATTCGAGGACAGGCTCCATTCGCAGTGGCAGGCTTACATCATGATCTCTCATGGCTCCGCAATATCGTCCGCTCAACGCATTTGCCCATTGTGTGAGGCCAACTGTGGGCTCACTCTCACCATTGAAAATTCACAAGTAACCGCAGTCAGAGGCGACGCGGACGACGTCTTCAGCCATGGATTCATTTGCCCCAAGGGCGTTGCACTCGGAGAACTTCATGGCGATCCGAACCGGCTTCGAACTCCCATGGTGCGCGATGCGCTGGGCAATCTCGTTCCGGCGACCTGGGATGAAGCCTTTGGTGTCGTGCGCACTCGTCTTGCCCCAATCATGCAGAGCAATGGACCCCAAGCAGTTGGAATGTTCCTGGGAAATCCCAATATTCACAGCCTAGCCGGGACTTTCATGTTGCCTGCGTTTATTAGGGCGCTCGGGACCACCCAGCGCTTTTCTGCCAGTACCGTCGATCAAATGCCAAAGCAGGCTGCCTCGGCCATGATGTACGGGACGGCATTGTCCGTTGCAATTCCAGACATTGATCGCACCGACTACTTCCTAATTATCGGCGCCAACCCGCTCGTTTCCAATGGATCCATGATGACCGCTGCAGACTTTCCCGGTCGGCTGCGGGCCATGCGCAAGCGAGGCGGCCGTGTCGTTGTCATTGATCCGATTCGAACCCGAACCGCCGAATTTGCCGACGAACATCTCACTATTCGTCCTGGCAGCGATGCCCTCTGGCTTGCTGCACTTGCCCACGTCATTCTCGTTGAGGGATCCCCCACCCTGGGCGCCGCCGCTCAGTGGATTGACCCCGAGCAGGTACATTGCGTTACCAAAGCTCTCGGCGCATTCACCCCGGAATCAGTCGCTGCCGTTACCGGCATCGAGGCGACAGCAACTCGCAGGATCGCTCAGGAACTCTCACAAGCACAAAGTGCAGCTGTTTATGGACGCATGGGAACGACTACATCCGGATTGAGCGTCAATGGAGAAATCGTTCCTTTCGCGACCGTTGGGTCGTGGTTGATCGATGTCGTGAACATTGCCATTGGTTCCCTTGATAAACCTGGTGGGGTCATGTTCCCCCTCGCCGTTGCGGGAGGGCCGTCAACAGAAGGGACCTCGGGCACCGGACACGGC
>JALRGY010000035.1:0-5552 GCA_023253325.1 Candidatus Nanopelagicales bacterium
GATGATTCTCTGGGCCGTTTTGCGAGTCAAGGTGGGCGCAGTAATCGATGCCTGTCTTGATCGCGGCGGTCAAGCCAACCTCTTGACTCTCAGGAACTACCTGACACCCAAAGCCTTGAGCGAGTTTGGCTATTAGGGGGTCGGATGTTACAACGGCAATTGATGTAACGGAGGCGGAAGTTCTCAGTGCCTGCAACACGTCGGCCAAGAATGCGAGAGTGAGATCTTCGCGTCCCAATCGTGACTTTGCCTCGTGGAGTGCTTTGGCCGGAACTACGGCCCGCACATGAGTAGACATTGCCCCATTAAACCGTGATGACCAGTAGTCTGAGTCAGTGCCTGGACATCCCACTCGAGCCTCCCGCCTTGGCTGGGGTTACCGCGTGGCAGTCGTAATTTTTTGGCCACTTCTCATGTTGTTCACCAAGAGAGATTGGCGCGGATTTGAGCAATTGGATGACGTTGACGGTGGAATTATCATTGCAACCAATCACACCTCTTGGTTCGACCCACTTGCCGTCGCTCACCCCCTGTGGGCACATGATCGCCCACCAAGGTTTCTCGGGAAAGAGGAAGTTTTTCGAGTGCCGATCATGGGCCCGGTGATCACGAGTGCTGGCCAGATAAAGGTGTATCGCGAGAGCGCCGAAGCCATTGGTGCGTTCAGAGACGCTGTTCAAGCGGCCAAGAATGGCGAATGTGTAGTTGTTTACCCCGAAGGAACAATCACGAAGGATCCAGATCTGTGGCCCATGGCTGCCAAGACTGGGGCAGTTCGAATCGCCTTGGCATCTGGTCGACCTCTGTACCCGATGGTGCAGTGGGGTCCACAGGCTGTCATGCGCCCCTATAAAAAAGAGCTGCGGCTATTTCCCAGAAAGACAATGCAGGTGTGGTTGGGCGAGCCCATAGACCTCTCAGAATTTGCGGGCAAGGAATGGACTCCTGAATTGCTCCACCAAGCCACTGATCTGCTCATTGCCCGAATGACCGAGATTGAAGCGCGCATGCGCGGGCAGATACCTCCAAGTAAGCCCTATGTACGGGTCAATGATGAATCTGTGCCTGATGAAAGTGATGAAAAATAATGCGCATTGCAATGATGGGAAGCGGATCGTGGGGAACGGCCTTTGCCGCGGTCCTCGCGGATGCTGGATCTGAGGTAACCATCTGGGCGCGAGACCCAGAAATCGTAAAATCAATCAATGAGGATCGCGTTAACTCGTCTTACCACGATAGTGTGCTTCTTCCGCGGGGAATCAATGCGACAACGAAGCCAGAAGTGGCACTTGATGGGGCCGACATCGTGGTCCTTGCCGTTCCTTCGCAGGCGCTCAGAGAGAACTTAGCGTCCTGGGCTGAAAAGGCCCCTTTGAATTGCATCTATGTGAGTTTGATGAAAGGCATTGAACTCGAATCTAATGAACGCATGAGTCAGGTGATCGCTGAGGTCACTGGTGCTTCCCAGGACCGGATCGCCGTGGTTTCTGGCCCAAACCTTGCCCGCGAGATTATTGCGCATCAACCCACCGCAACGACAGTTGCTTCAACCAGTGAACATTGCGCCCGCATGGTGCAGGAAGCATGCACCACCGATTATTTTCGTCCTTACTGGACCACCGATGTCATCGGAACCGAGATCGGAGGTGCGGTTAAGAACGTCATTGCGCTTGCAAACGGAATCGCAGTTGGCTTGGGCCTGGGTGAGAACTCCCAAGCATCCCTCATCACTCGTGGTTTGGCCGAGATGGCTCGCCTCGGAACCGCTCTCGGTGCTGACCCGATTACCTTTTTAGGGCTTGCAGGAGTAGGTGACTTGGTTGCCACCTGTCAATCACCTCTGTCCCGCAATAGAACTTTTGGTGAAAATTTGGGGCGGGGTTTAACAGTGGAACAAACAATTGAACGAACCAAGCAAACCTGTGAGGCTTACAACAGTTGCCAGCCAATTCTTCAATTGGCAAATGAGGCAGGAATTGATATGCCGATTACCTTCGAAGTGGTTCAGGTGCTACACCATGGAAAGCCGCCAAAGAATCTATTGCGCTCATTTATGGCGCGGGATACCAAGGCCGAGTAGTTGCAAGCATTCTTAACGAGCGGGGGAGATGCCGTTAAGAGCTTGGTTGAGATCGGCCCATAAATCTTCGGGGTGTTCGATCCCGAGCGAGAGTCGAATGAGGTTTTGAGGCACCAGCTCGCTCTCAAACGCCCAGCGACGCCTACGCTCGAGGAGAGACTCAACGCCGCCAAGGCTAGTTGCATAGGTCCAAAGCGTGGCTGCTTCGCTTACTGAGTCCGCATCTCCATCTACCTCAATGGAGATCATGGAGCCCCATCCTGGGTAGCGCACGCGACTCACCTTGGCATGCGTTGCCAACTTTCCAGCAATGTATTGAGCGTTATTTTGGGCTTTGTCGAATCTGAGGAAAAGGGTGCGAAGGCCGCGCAATGCGAGAAAGCAATCGAATGGGCTCGGCATAGCTCCCAAGAGAATACGCCTCACGCGCGTGGCTTCGGTGCGCTCAGGATCACTGCAGATGACAGCACCCATGAGTAGGTCGGAGTGACCGCTGATCATTTTTGTCACGCTGTGAAATACATAGTCAGCACCTAGCTCGAGAGGTTGTTGTGCCACGGGTGTTGCGAATGTGTTGTCCACGACTGAGATAACTGGGGGCTCTGCATTCTTTGCGGCTGCAAGACAAGTTTTCAGGTCGGCGATCTCCATCATCGGGTTGGTTGGTGATTCCAGCCACAAGACATCGGCTTGGTCGAGAGTTTCAATCACTAGTTTCGTGTCGGTGACGTCAACGGTTGTCAATGAAATTATTCCGCGCTCGGCGAGCTCCTTTAGCCGCCCAGCCACTCCGGTGTAAAGGTGGGTGGGGGCCAAGATCCGAGTTCCCACGGGGAATTGATCCAGAATTGCATTCGCGGCGGCCATGCCCGAAGAGAACACAACGGCCGAACCACCTTCAAGTTCGCCGAGAGCTGTTTCCAGGGCTTCCGCTGACGGATTACCTTCGCGGGCGTAACCGAGTTCTCCTCCCGCGTGGAATGTCGAGGCGGGAACGATCGGTTGATTGATGGGTGCATCCGCATCCCGTGCTGGACGTCCGCTTGTCACGGCGATAGTGCTGGGGTGTTGGCGCTCATGCATTCCTACAGATTAGACGGTCATCCGCGGTGCTGCCTTCCGGGTGCGGTTGTCTGGGTAGGCAGCCTCAATGTTCCTGTGACTGGCACGGTACGTTCGGCACATGCCAGAGAGACCCGGGCGCGGATCCACTCCGATTGCCCTCATTTTTGGGGGCATCGGACCTGAACATTCCATCTCTTGTTTGAGCGCTCAGTCTGTTCTTAATGCGCTGATCTCTAATAGGGGCGATTCATGGCAGGAATCGATCTTGTGTGTCGGTATCGCCCAAAACGGTTCATGGCATTTGGTTGATGCATCAGAAGTTTTGAGTTTCACCATTAGTGGCACGGAGCTGCCAGTTGTACCCACGAATGGCCCACAAGTTACCTTGCGCATGACCCCTGTAGAGCCTGGTTTTCTGGTAGCAGGTGAAGCTGGAGTGGAATTCAGGGCCTGCTCCTTGGCCTTCCCAGTTCTTCACGGGGAAGGAGGCGAGGATGGCCAAATTCAAGGGGCTCTCGATGCCGCAGGAATCACATTCATTGGCTCGGGAGTAAACGCGTCCGTGTTGTGTTCTGACAAAGTGACAACCAAGCAGGTGCTGCAGCAAGTTGGTATCAATTGCGGCGATTGGATCAATGTTGATCACGAATCACAGTGGGAGAAAGCCCTTCAAGTATTTGGAGACTCAAATATCTTCGTTAAGCCAGCGACTGGTGGTTCATCGATTGGAATAACTCGAGTGACCTCGGAGCGGGACATCGCTGGCGCAATTGGAATTGCACTCAACATCTCTCCACGGGTCATCATTGAACGTGCAATTCCTTCGCCACGTGAACTTGAGGTGGCAGTCCTGACCGTTGATGGCGATGTGGTGGCATCGCCAGTTGGGGAGATTCAGTTAAAGTCTCATTTTGATTTTTATGATTTTGAGGCCAAGTACCTTGCCGATGGAGCCAATCTCATTACTCCGGCAGAGCTGGACACCATGGTGAGCGAGAGAATTCAGGGTATTGCGGTTCAGGTTTTTAAAGCGCTGGGCTGTCGCGACTTTGCTCGAGTTGATTTCCTGTTAAGTTCCACGGGCATGCTGGTTGTCAATGAAGTGAACACAATCCCAGGGTTCACTTCAATTTCAATGTACGCACGAATGTGGGCCGCTGCAGGCCTCACCTTTGAAGAATTGTTAGACCAGCTCGAGCGCAATGCCGCCACGCGACTGACAGACCAGTCTTAGGTTGGATCAATTCCCAGATCTACCAATACGGAGGCGGCTGGGTCGTATTCACGTGGGATTGCCACCTCGATGTATTCCCCCGTATTCACCGACGTAAATTGTGTCCCCGAGTCAAATTCTTGCGGGTACCAATCAACGCCATTGATTGAGAATAGTTGACTCGTCGCGGACAACGTGACTGGTTTGGCAACACCACAGCGGACATAAATTGGCGGTTCGCCCCATGCGCGAATGCCTTTTGATGAATTAGTGGTGGCGCGCGCTAGGTTGCCGACCACTTTGACAGGCAAGGAAGCCACAAGTTCCTGGCAATATGGTGATTCACCATTTTGACCAGGTGAAATGTTCAGGGTTGAACCGCAGGATGTCACCATTACGATGACGCCGATCAATACCCCGGACATTGTTGCAGGCCCGCCGTACCGACGTGTCATGGAAAATTTCCTATTCTCAATATCAGAACGTCTATGGACGCGTTTCGCCATAGATAAACACTTTTCAACGTGTAATGCTGTCACTCTATATTTCAACGACCAAAGGACCAAATGCGGTATGAGTGCGACAAGTGGTGAATCCGAATTGACCCTGCAAACTATTGGTGAATTTGAAGTTATAACTCGAATACGTGAGATCACCGATGCTCAGGCTCAGGAACTGCCCAAACCGATCGTGGACTCGGGCGATGATTCAGCAGTCATCGCGATGGGCAAAGAAGACCTTGTCGTTAGCGTCGACCTATTTGTTGAAGGTCGACATTTCAAGACTGACTGGGCTACCGCTTTAGAGATTGGTCGAAGGTGCGCTGCGGCTGCCATGTCAGATATCTGTGCGATGGGTGCCGTGCCCACGTCAATCCTGGTTGGCCTGGCCGCCCCGGCTGACACTTCTGTGGCGTTTATCCGCGAGCTAACAACAGGCTTGGCGCATGAAGCAGCGGCAGCAGGTGCTCGAATTGTCGGTGGGGACCTCAGTTCGGCGGACTCTATTGTGATTTCAGTAACCGCGATTGGCTCCATGAAACCCAAGGATGTTGTCACACGATCAGGTGCACAGGTGGGGGATGTCGTGGCAATTCACGGCCGCCTTGGAATGGCGGCGGCAGGATTGAGAGTCCTTCAACGAGGCCTGCGCTCTCCGCGGATACTGGTCGATGCGTACCGATACCCAGAGATT
>JALRGY010000035.1:5562-18498 GCA_023253325.1 Candidatus Nanopelagicales bacterium
TTCAGCGGGAGTGAGGGCCCGCACCGCAGGAGCAAGGGCGATGGCTGATGTTTCAGACGGTTTAGTGGCAGATCTCGGTCATATTGCTGCTGCTTCTGGGGTCACCATCGATATCGATTCTGCATCCTTGCCAGTGCCTGAGGCGTTAACGAGCGCGGCGTCGGCGTTCGGTACGGATCCATTGGCGTGGATTCTGACTGGAGGTGACGACCACGCACTGGCAGCAGTGTTCCCGGCGCACACAGAATTACCACAAGGTTTTGTGGCCATTGGGACAGTTCGCGAGCAGGCAACTGATCTGGTTCTGGTCGACTCCGAGCGGGCACCCAGCGAAGGTGGTTTTTCGCACTTCAGTTAAGTCGAGGGTTTTTCGCAGTTTGGTTGAGACGCGGGTTTACTGAGCGTGCTTAGGATGCGCGAACAACCTTGCCAGCTTTGATGCAGGAGGTGCAGACGTTGAGTCGCTTAGGGGTGCGGCCAACGAGAGCGCGAACTCGCTGAATGTTTGGGTTCCAACGGCGCTTGGTACGTCGGTGGGAGTGCGAAACGTTGTGCCCGAAACTAGGGCTCTTTCCGCAGATATCGCAGTTCGCAGCCACAAGTACTCCTCTAAAGTTGAATCGAAGGGTTTTCGATCATTCGGTTTATATAGTGGTCCCCGAGTCTCGAACCGTTGGAGAAACGCAGTTGTAACACTGCGCTCGACGGGCGAGCCTGAAACCTGGGCAAGAATAGCCGAAGCGTGCAGAACCTGGACAAGGAGGGGCTCGATGAGTGACGAACCCGCCTTGAATGACGTGAGGGAAGTGACTCCGAACACTCTGAGCGAATGGTTGCTTCACGCGAAAATAGCCCTGCATCAGGCCCGGGATCGAATCGATGCGCTGAACGTATTTCCGGTCCCCGATGGGGACACGGGGACAAATATGTACCTCACTTGGGAGTCTGCCTGCGAGGGAATTGTGCCCGAGGGAATTGAGCTCGAGGGAATTGTGCCCGAGGGAATTGTGCCCGAGGGAATTGTGTCCGGTGAGGTGTCGGTCAATTTGGCAGAGGCCGCTAACAGAATTGGGCGTCAGGTGGTTTTAGGGGCTCGGGGTAATTCGGGTGTGATTATGTCAGCGCTCATCCGTGATTTCATGGGTTCAATCGCCACGGAACCCAGTTCACTAGCGAGGGCTCTCAAGGAAGGAACCGCTGGCGCATATGCGGCGGTGGCAACCCCCATTGAGGGCACGATTTTGACGGTGGCGCGGGCGGGGGCAGAGCGGGCTGAGGTTTTGGCATCGCAAGGGGTCGGGTTGCTCGAGGTCGTTAAAGGGGCGGCTGACGCTGCTTATGAAGCTCTCATGGAAACGCCAATGCTTTTGGCCCAACTGCGCGATGCAGGTGTGGTCGATGCAGGTGGATCTGGACTTGTAGTTGTGCTCGATTCACTAGTGGCTGTGCTTACGGGTGAAAGCCCCAAGCGACCCCTTTTCACCAGTGAGACTTTGCCGCAGAGAGTCGGAGCAAAATCGGATTCAAGTTATTTGGTGGGCGACGGAGAGCATGAATTCGAGGTGATGTTCCACGTCGAGTCCGAGAACATTGACGCCTTGAGAACCTCGCTCGAGCGGCTGGGATCGAGCGTCATGATTGCGGGGGTGGACAATCTCTGGAATGTTCATGTTCATGTGCGGGAACGAGGCATCGCTGACGCACTCAATCAAGGTATCGCCTCAGGTTCCATCTCTCATGTTTCCGTGACCCCGTTGAGCTCGTTACACGGAGATCAGATCCTGGGGGAGCATCGAGAGTCCACACGCAGGAGTCGTGTCCTTGTTGTAGTGACACATGGTCAAGGCGTACGTGACAAATTGACTGAAATAGGAGTCGCATGTGTGCCGACACCTCCACGTCAACAGCCGTCGGCATCAGAACTCATTAGCGTCGCGCAAGAGACTTTCGCGTCTGAAGTGGTGTTTCTCCCTTCAGATCGAGACGCGCATGGAGTTGCCGAGATTGCAGCAAGTGAATTGAGTTCACTTGGCGTGCGCGCAGCAGTCGTTCCGACCCGATCTATCACCCAAAGTTTGTCCGCGATTGCCGTCCATGATCGATCCCGGGACTTTGATAGGGATGTAGTGGCAATGACACGTTCGGCAGGCGCGACGCATTACGGAGCGGTGACCGTTGCCACGCGTGATGCCCTGACCATGGCGGGTGAATGCCACGTGGGTGACGTCCTGGGTCTCATCGATGGTGACATTGCAGTAATAGGAGTGAGCGTCCTTGAAGTGAGCATCCTGGTCCTAGGTCGCCTTCTAGCGCCAGGAGCCGAACTTCTGACAGTTGTCAGCGGCGATGGCTGTTCGTCGAATCAAATACTCGAACTCAACCGTTGGGTGAGATCGACATACCCGCTCGTGGACCTGGAAACCATGAATGGTGGCCAGCCTTTATGGCCATTCATCTTTGGGGTGGAATAGAAACGATGCCAGAGGTCTCAATTTTTAAACAGAACCTCTCTGATCTCTTGGGGGGAAAGAGCGCCAAGGGGCTGGAAAAATCATTTGGCTTCGTGACCGCGGGAGATCTCCTCCAGCACTTTCCACGCCGATATGCCGAGCGCGGTGAGTTGACTTCATTTGAAAAAATTGAGGTTGGAAAGCCTGTCACCATTATGGCAACCGTGAGCTCGATTACTTCCCGTCGAATGCAAAATAAGCGCGGCTGGATCCTCGTTGTCACGGTCACTGATGGTCGTGACTCCATGCAGCTGACGTTTTTTAATCAGAAATGGAGAGAGAAGGAGTTGCAGATCGGGCGCTCCGGTCTTTTTGCAGGGACCGTCACCGACTATCGCGGTACCAGAACATTGACGCATCCTCAGTACCTGTTATTCGCGGACGGTTCCGACAGTGACCTGGAAGCTTTGAATCAGTTTGCGGGAAGCATCATCCCGGTATACCCCAGCTCCCAGTCGATCACTTCCTGGCAAATTGCCTCGTCGGTGGACGTGGTGCTCGCCTCCACCAGTGACCTAGTCGACCCCATTCCTGAATCGGTGCGTAAGGAATTTGGACTCATGGACTGGACGCAGGCACTTCACGCGATTCACCAGCCACAAAGTCACAGTGACCTTGAAGCGGCGAGGTACCGAATCAAATTTCATGAGGCCTTCGTGCTCCAATCGTTGCTCGAGGAGCGCAGACGCGCACGGCGCGGCATCAAAGCGATAGCGCGTCAGCCTAAAAACCATGGCCGCAGGACACGGTTCGATGCAATGTTGCCGTTTGTTTTGACCAACGGTCAAATCCGGGTAGGTGAGGAAATCGCGGCAGATTTGAACAGTGAATCGCCCATGATGCGACTACTTCAAGGCGACGTCGGCAGTGGGAAAACGATTGTCGCGCTTCGCGCCATGCTCGATGTGATCGAATCGGGGGGCCAGTGCGCGCTTTTGGCTCCGACTGAAGTGCTCGCTTCTCAGCACTTTGACTCCGTCATGAAACTTTTGAAGGACATGGCCAGTGACGGTTCGCTCATGACCAGCATGAATAACTCGGGAGCCGATGCCGTACATGTGACTTTGTTGACGGGATCTTTACCCACTGCTGCGCGAAAGCAGGCTCTGCTGGATATTGCCAGTGGCACGGCAGGCATTGTGATTGGAACCCATGCTCTCATTCAAGAGTCCGTGGAATTTTTTGACCTTGGCCTTGTCGTAATCGACGAACAACACAGGTTCGGAGTTGAGCAACGAGCCGTACTCATGAACAAGGGCCGAGGCAACACAAAACCACATGTCCTTGTCATGACTGCGACGCCAATTCCCCGTACCGTCGCTTTAACAACCTTTGGTGACTTGGACGTTTCCACTCTTGACGAATCCCCGTCAATGCGGGTAGGGGTTGAGACTCATGTGGTCAACGCGATGACAGTGCCCAACCATCTCGAAAGAGTGTGGGAACGCATGAGCGAGGAAGTCACAGCGGGCAATAAAGTTTTTATCGTTTGCCCCAGTATCTCTGAGCAAGAGAACACAGATGATATTGATAGCGACCATTCTGGAGCTCCAATCGCTACAAATCAAAAGCTTCACTCCGTAAATGAATCAATTGTGGAATTAGCCTCGCGCTTTCCTGATATTTCCTTTGGTGCTCTCCACGGGCAGATGAAGCCTGAGTTAAAACAGGACGTTATGTCCCGTTTCACCGAGGCTGCAGCCAATCCAGTCGACGTTTTAGTGGCGACAACCGTCATTGAAGTTGGTGTGGACGTCCCGGCTGCGACCATGATGGTAATTCAGAACGCTGAAAGATTCGGAATATCACAATTGCATCAGTTGCGTGGTCGAATTGGCCGTGGGGATCGGCCCGGCCTGTGTATTTTGGTGCAAAATAATTTCGGGAACGATGGATCGACAGACAGACTAGAAGCAATTCGCAGCACCACGAATGGATTCGAGTTAGCACAGCGTGACTTGGAAATTCGGCGCGAGGGTGACGTGCTCGGTCAGGATCAGTCGGGGCTGTCCTCATCACTTCGACTCCTTCGTGTTGTGGAGGATTCGGAACTGATTGAAATAGCTCGTGATCAAGTCACTTCCATCGCTGAAAGCTCGACCTGGGATGCGGTCTTAGCGGCAATAGATGCTACAGATTTTGAGCGCGTAACCCACCTGGAGAAAACATGACGCGCATCATTGCTGGGAAGGCCAAGGGCCAACGGCTCAAGGTGCCTCCGGTGGGAACGCGTCCCACCTCCGACCGGATCCGTGAGGCCTTGTTCTCCACCATGGACAGTTGGTTGTCGAGTCAAGGTCATGCATGGGCAGAAAGCAATTTTGTGGACCTTTTTGGTGGTTCGGGTGCAATTGGGTTGGAAGCCAAAAGTAGGGGAGCGCACCGAGTATGCATCGTCGAATCAGATCCTGCGGCCGCGCGATTGATTTCCGAGAACTCCTCACACTGTCAGTGCTCCGTAGAGATCCTGCGACGGGACGCTTTCCGATGGAATCCTGACGAATTGACCACAATCGTGTTCGCCGACCCGCCGTACGCTGACTCAGATCACGCAGTGAGGGCCCTGTTCGATCGATTAACGTCGGATCCTTTATTGGCTGGCGCGCTTATTATCTGTGAACGTGGCAAGAAAAGTGGATCACCATGGTCTTCTGAAACCGCGCTTCGCCTCGAACGATCATGGGAAAGGAAATATGGCGACACAGTTGTTTGGTACGGTCACGTGGTGGGGCCCGAATGATGGGAACTACCGTCCATGCTTGAGCAGCAGTGAAATGTGCCCATTGACATTGAGCGAGTGAGGGAAATCGAATGAGAGTCGCAGTGTGCCCCGGATCCTTTGATCCTGTCACGAATGGTCATTTTGATGTCTTCGAACGGGCATCGAAAATGGCGGATCAGGTGATCGTGGCGGTTCTCATCAATAGGACCAAGTCAAGTCTGTTCAGCGTGGAGGAGCGTATTGAAATCCTCACACAGGTGACCGCGCCGCTGGGCAATGTCAGGGTTGATTCATTTTACGGACTACTTGTCGATTACTGTCAGAAAAATGACGTGAATGCGATTGTCAAGGGCCTCCGTGCCGTGAGCGACTTTGATTATGAACTTCAAATGGCTCAAATGAATTTTCGGTTGGCGGGGGTTGAAACCTGCTTTATCTCAACCAACCCGCTTTACAGTTATCTCTCATCGAGTTTGGTCAAAGAAGTCGCCACCCACGGTGGTGATGTCAAAGGATTGGTCCCCGATCTCGTGTTGAAGCGTCTGGAGGACAAACTTTCTAGCACAATGTGATTGGCATAATGTGCTTCAACGATCAAGGAGTTAATGGTGGACGTTCAAGAAAGACTCGACGAGCTGACGGTGATGGTCGAGGATGCCAAGTCGATGCCTCTATCGGCCTCATGCGTACTCAACAGATCACAGTTATTGGACATCATTGAGGAGATTCGTCAACTTCTCCCTGAGTCGGTCTACCGAGCGGACGAACTCCTCGCTGATCGTGAGGCCGTTGTGCTCGATGGGCGTCGCGAGGCAGACCGAATCCTGGAACAAGCCCGGGCGCAGGCAGATCGAATGGTTTCTGAGCACGAGGTCTATCTGGCAGCAGTTGCAGAGAGCAACGCATTGCGTGAGGAAACCAACCAAGCCACTGCGCTCAAGCGTCAAGAGACCGATGACTACATCGATGCGAAATTGGCCACATTTGAAATTACCCTGCAAAAAACTCTGCAAACCGTTGACCGTGGGCGAGAAAGGCTGCGTAGCCAGGCCTACCAAGAACTGGCCCCCTCAGGCGAGGCCGACCAACAGAGTGATTTCTTTGACGGCGAAACCATTTAGAGCTCTCAATGTCGACTAATGCGGCTCCCGAGTCGGGCTCATTTGTTCTCCCGCTGACCAAGTTGCAGCGTCGTCCGGGAAATATGTGGGAAACGGACCTTGTCCTTGGTCCTGTCTCCGATATGGGAGTGGCCATGGCTCGGGTAGCACCGAACAGTCCCATGAGTGCTCATGTCAGACTGGAGTCGGTCATGGAAGGCGTGCTGGCCAGCGTTGATGTGGACTATTTAGTTGATGCGGAATGTGCTCGCTGCCTAGAACCAATGGACTGGCACGATTCAACGACCCTGCAGGAATTGTTCCTGTATCCCGATACTGATTCACGGGGCCGCGAGATTAAGCCCGATGGCGGGCAAGAGGGCGCGGACGAAGTAACCATTTATCACGTCCATGACGACGCCATTGATCTTGAGGAACCAATCCGCGATGCCATCGTCTTAGAGTTACCCCTCAAGCCTCTCTGTGATGAAAATTGTAGGGGCCTGTGTCCAACCTGTGGCGAAAAGTTGGGTGAGGTGGACCACCATCATGAAGTGGCTGACCCTCGGTGGTCTGCCCTATCGGGGTTGTTCTCGGACTCAGGTCCTGGGCCCGAAGCAATCGATTCAGAGTAGGACGCGGTCCCAAGGAGAGTAAGCGTGTGGGGATACCCCCGTTCGTAACCTTTTTAGGGGTGGTGGATACTTGTGTGCGCTCTCGCAATGAGGCGCCAAATTTTACATCGCCAAGCAATCACCGAAAGAGGATCCCGTGCCAGTCCCGAAGCGAAAGACATCGCGCTCCAACACACGTCATCGTCGCTCACAGTGGAAAGCCACGGCCCCAACACTTGTGACCTGTGCTCGATGCAGCGAAAAGCGTATGGCGCACACGGCGTGCCCCACATGTGGTACCTATGCCAAGCGTCGCGTCCTCGAGGTGTAACACGCGCTTTACCCTTCATTAGCCGACCGAGGCGCTTGCATCGCGTGCTAGGTGGTACTTCGATAACCTGTGACCCATGGCTGACAGAGAATCAATTCCGCGATCGGTGGTGGAACTCCTCTCATCACTCTATGGCGAGTTGCCGCCGCTGCGGTTGGACAGTCCTCTCACAGCCCTGAATTTCCGTTCAAGCGATGCGGCGGTGATTGCGCACGGGGCCATGTCTACTGGCAATAGTTGTATAACAGACACAGAATTCACCAAGATTCAGACCGTGGGTGACCTGGTGAAAGCACTAGGACATGTGGACCCACGAAACATCTCCCTGGAAAGCGGGTCCGCATGAGTGAGTTGCTCGAGAACTCAGGTGCAGATTTCTTGACACAGTTGGGATTCACACCCACAGCGGATTTTGTCAGTCTCATCGAACTCTCACTGGTACATAGGTCTTATTCATATGAGCATGGCGAAATTCCCACAAATGAACGTCTTGAGTTTCTCGGGGATTCCGTATTGGGAGTCGTTGTTACGGATGCTCTCTATCGTAATTACCCCGACTTACCAGAGGGGCAGCTAGCCCGCATGAGGTCATCCGTGGTCAATGCTCAGGCCTTGGCCGACGTTGCTCGAACACTTGGACTGGGTCCATTTATCCGCCTTGGAAAGGGTGAAATTACTTCGGGGGGACACGACAAAGTCTCCATCCTGGCGGACACCCTCGAGGCCGTCATCGGAGCCGTCTATATCGCGCGGGGCATTGAAATCGCACAAGATTTTATCCAATCAATTTTCCTGCCACTCATTGAAGATTCATCGCAACTGGGTGCCGCATTGGACTGGAAAACTTCACTTCAGGAGCTCACGGGGATCAGTGGGTTGGATCTGCCGGTTTATCGAGTTTTGGACTCTGGGCCAGACCATGCAAAGAGTTTTGAGGCCCAGGTGCTCGTTGGTGAAGTTGTTCTTGGCACAGGCAGCGGAAGCTCCAAGAAGATCTCGGAGCAGCTAGCGGCGCAAGAAGCCTATTCAGCATTGATGGAACGTTTTCCTGATGCCAGAACTCCCTGAAGTTGAGGTAGTACGTCGGGGGTTGGGCCCTTTCCTCACGGGTACTCGAGTGGGTAATGTTCGCGTTCTCCATGAGAGAGCGGTTCGCCGTAATGGCGGTGACTTTTCGGGCGAGTTGACGGGCGCAGAGATACTGCATGTGTCTCGGCGTGGAAAATATCTGTGGCTGGTAACCAACAATGACATGGCCGTGGTCATCCATTTGGGCATGAGCGGCCAACTCCGAATTCGTACGAAACATGATGCTGAAGCACCCGAAGTAGCACGACACCCACATCTGCGTCTGCGATTCACACTGACAGATTCACGGGAAGAGGCCACATTTCTAGATTTTCTCGATCAACGGACGTTCGGAGGCTTGCACCTTTCCCCGCTGGTGCGCGTGCAGAGGGAAAAAATTCCTCAGAGCATTCTCCATATAGCCAGAGATCCACTCGATCCCTATTTTTCATTTGAGCAATTTTCCCAGAAGCTCCGGGCAAAAAGGACTGAGGTGAAGAGGGCTCTCCTGGATCAATCACTCATTTCAGGTGTGGGAAACATTTATGCGGATGAGGCACTGTGGCGATCCAGACTGCATGGCAATTTTCAGGCCCACCAGTTGTCTGGTGTGATGGTTGAGGAACTAGTGAATAATGTTAAGGAAGTGATGCATGAGGCCCTTGAACAAGGTGGCACGAGTTTCGATTCCTTGTACGTCAATGTCAACGGTGAGTCTGGCTATTTTTCACGCAATCTCAATGTTTATGGACGTGAGTCCGAACCATGTGACCGATGTGGATTTTCCATTGAAAGGCTTAAATTTATGAATCGGTCAAGCTTTTATTGCCCTTCGTGTCAATCCATTGAAAAGGTCAGCGCCTGATTCCTTCAGCGCCTTCCGCACCCTCAATTTGGTCTTGTCTCACTGGTCGTGGGCGCACAAGAATGTGAGCAGGAACCGCTAGGCTATTGCCTGCTCGAGGAGTAATTCCAAGAAAGTAGCAACCTTGGCAGCGAACATCAGAATCAAACATCAGGATCGCAAATTAGAATCGAAAATTTGGATCATCGAGTCAGACGGGATGTATGAGTAACCGTGCATTTGAAGACACTCACCCTCAAGGGGTTCAAGTCATTTGCTTCGGCGACCACGCTGCATTTTGAGCCGGGAGTCACCTGCGTAGTCGGTCCGAACGGCTCGGGTAAGTCAAACGTTGTTGACGCGCTCGTATGGGTGATGGGTGAACAGGGTGCAAAATCTCTGCGCGGTGGAAAAATGGAAGACGTCATCTTTTCCGGTACCACGGGTAGGGCTCCCTTGGGCCGAGCCGAAGTATCCCTAACAATCGATAACTCTGACGGCGCGCTCCCGATTGAATTCTCTGAAGTCACAATCTCGAGAACCCTGTTTCGTAATGGTGGTTCTGAGTACGCCATCAACGGTGAAGCATGTCGCCTGCTCGATGTCCAGGAGTTGCTCAGTGACTCGGGAATTGGACGCGAGATGCACGTCATTGTGGGTCAAGGCCAGTTGGACACCGTGTTGCGCGCAACACCCGAGGATCGCCGTGGCATCATCGAAGAAGCCGCAGGAGTTCTCAAGCATCGCAAACGCAAAGAGAAAGCGCTGCGCAAGCTTGATTCCATGGAGGGCAATCTCACCCGACTCAATGACCTCACTGCAGAACTGCGCCGCCAACTCAAGCCATTGGGAAGGCAAGCCGAAGTAGCACGGCGGGCGACCGTTATTCAGAGCGATGTTCGCGACTCACGTTTGCGTTTAATGGCCGATGACCTGGGCCAATTGCGTCTAGCACTCGCTGCTGAGGTGGCTGATGAAAGTGCCCTTCGGGAACGGCAAGCCGAGGTAGAGGGCAAGATCGCGGGTCTTCGGGAGCGAGAAGCCACGGCAGAACTCGCTGAGGTTGAGCTCGCTCCTGAACTTGTCCGGACCCAAGAAACTTGGTTCGCGTTGAGTGGATTGCGAGAGCGATATTTAGGTTTGGTGCAATTAGGTTCTGAAAAAGTAAGGAATCTTGCGCCCGAACCCGAAGAAGAACAGCTAGGACGCGATCCTGAGGCAATCGATGCGGAAGCCCGCGCACTTCGATCGACTGAATTCGAACTTGGTCGGGAAGTCGAATCTTTGAGCGAAGCGCTGAGTCATACGGGAACATCGCGTGAAGCATCTGAAACAGCTCTGCAGACCGAAGTCAACCGAATTCTGCGGATCGAACAGGAATTAACGGAGCGCGGCAAATCGATCACCCGTCTTAAGGCTCAATGTGAAAACATTCAGTCCCGCATTGACACACGTGGCGCTGAAATCGAGCGCCTGACTGCGCAAATCAATGATGCCCGCGAGCGTAGCCGCAAATCACAGGCAGACTTCCAAGCTATTGAGACTCAGGTTGTTTCGCTCGGTGACGGTGAACAAGGACTTGACGTTGAACATGATCGCGCTCTCAAAGTTCTTGCTGCTGCTGATTCCAGAGTGCGTGAACTCGTAACAGAACAGGCCACATTGGAACGCGAGAAAGCTTCGTTGACTGCCAGAGTGGACGCTTTGGCCATGGGGTTGGAACGCAAAGATGGATCCGCTGCGTTGGCTGATGCTCCCGGTGTGATGGGGACAATCACTTCCCACCTACACATTGAGCACGGATGTGAAGTAGCCGTTGGAACTGCACTGGGTGAACTTGCTGGCGCAGTCGTGGTGGCAGATATCGACGCGGCGATGAACTCATTGGTGTTTTTGAAAACTGAGGATGCAGGTCGCTCCAGCATTGTGGTAGCGACAGGGAATTCGCAACACAATCAGAACCCCGAACAGGCTCCTGTTGGACGGTGGTTGACGGAATGTGTTCAGGCCGATGAACTGATCGGGGACACAATTCACTCGCTACTGCGTGACACAATTTTGGTTGACAATGTTGGGGAGTTGCGCGCTGCAGTTCGACTGGCTCCAACAATGACCATCGTGACCCGCGATGGAGACATCCTGCGTTCGGGTGTCGCTACTGGTGGATCGCCTGGCGGACCCGGTCTGATCGAGGTTCAGGTTGCCTTCGATGAAGCACAGGATGCACTTGTCCGGGTTGAGAGCGCCCTGCAACGTAACGCTTTTGAGGTTTCCACTGCCAAGTCGGCGCAGGAGCAGGCTGCTCAAGCGGTTGAAGCAGCGCTGGGTCGCCTCCATGAGTCCGATGCACAATTGGCAGCTGTGGCCGAGAAGTTGGGCCAGTTGGGTCAACAGTCGCGAAGTGCTGCGGCTGAAGCCGATCGGTTAGATGCTGCTCGACTCTCCGCTCAAGAGGCTCTTGCTCGGGACACTCAGTCACTCGTGGACTACGTGGAACAGTTGAACCTGGCTGAGAATGAATCTGCCCCTGACGTTGGTGCGGATGATCGAGAAGAATTGACTGAGAATCTGGCTCAAGCGCGTGCTGCCGAGGTTGAAGCTCGCTTAGCGGTTCGCACGGCCGAGGAACGAGTCAGGGCCGTGGGAGAGCGGGCTGCCGGACTCGAGCGTGATGCCGAAAATGAACGAGTGGCTCGAGCGGCAGCAATCGAACGCAGGGAACGCAGGGCCCAATCTCTTGTCGTTGCACAAGCCGTTCTGGCCGGCGCCCGTGTTGCGCTCGCTTATACCGAAGTATCGGTGAATCATGCCCAAAGAATGCGCACGCGGGCTGAGACGATGAAAAAGGAACGCGACGCAGAGTTGGCATTTGTGCGCACTGAGGCTCGTGGGCTCGTGGAAATCCTCGAAGGACTGAAAGACAGTGTCCATCGAGACGAAGTGGCTCGGACAGAGCAGCGCATGCGCATTGAAACCCTTGAGATGAAAGCCTTTGAAGAGTTTGGAATTGAACCTGAAGTCTTGGTGACCGAATACGGTCCCGACCAACTCGTACCACCGAGCTTGATAGCGCCGGGTGATGAAATCGATCCAGACGCTCCCGAACCTGAGCCGTACCCCTTTGTGCGCGATGAGCAGGAAAAGCGGCTCAAGGCCGCTGAAAAGCAGCTTGCGCTCTTGGGCAAAGTGAACCCACTGGCGCTTGAAGAGTATTCAGCAATGGAAGAGCGGCAGCGTTTCTTGACTGAGCAGTTAGATGACCTTCGACGCACCAGAGATGATCTCCTTGACATCGTCAAGGAAGTTGATTCGAGGGTGGAACAGGTATTCACGGAGGCTTATGCCGAAATTCAGAAGGAATTTGAGGGAGTCTTCTCCCGGCTATTCCCGGGTGGAGAGGGACGACTTGTCCTGACAGACCCCGACAACATGTTGACCACTGGCGTCGATGTTGAGGCACGGCCTCCGGGCAAGAAAGTGAAACGCCTTTCGTTGCTCTCGGGTGGGGAGCGCTCACTGACGGCAGTCGCATTCCTCGTTGCTCTGTTCAAGGCGAGGCCTTCACCGTTCTACGTGCTCGATGAAGTTGAAGCAGCCCTTGACGACGTCAACCTCGGCAGGCTCATTGACATCATTGAAGAGTTGCGCTCCACCTCGCAATTGATCGTGATCACTCACCAAAAGCGAACCATGGAGATCGCTGATGCTCTCTACGGCGTTTCCATGCGCGGTGATGGAGTCACGCAG